>NZ_JBJGYS010000006.1:0-196458 GCF_054050115.1 Geodermatophilus sp. SYSU D00708
TCGCGCGCGGCCGCTCGGCGGCCGCGCTCCTCGGTTGTCGCGGGCACCGGGTGGTGCACCGCCCTGGCGTCCACGGGCGCCACACCACCCCGCGGAGGACTCCCACGGGGACCGAGGTGGCGACCGGCCCGCTGGTTCCAGCGAGCTCGAGGACGCGCGAAGTCGACCCGGCTCAGACGGGTCGCACCGACGAGCATACGCCCCGCGCGGGGACGGCTTCCCCAGCGGCCGGGACCGTCCACAGACCGCCGTCCACCGGCCCGCCCGCCCGGTCCCGGGCGGAGGCTGCCGGAGTGCGCCGCCTCGCTCCCCTGCTGCTCGCCGGGGCACTCCTGCTCGGCCCCGCGCCCGCCGTCGCCGAGCCCGCTCCGACACCGGTCACGGCGCTGTGGGTGCGGCCCGTCGACGGCGCGGCGACCCGGCCGTTCGACCCGCCGCCGGGCCGGTACGCCGCCGGTCACCGCGGCGTCGACCTCGCGGGTGCACCCGGCGCCGCCGTCCTGGCCGCCGGCGACGGCGTCGTGGCGTTCGCGGGGATGGTCGCCGGGCGGCCGGTGGTGAGCGTCGACCACCCCGGCGGTCTGCGGACGACCTACGAGCCGGTCGTGGCGGGCGTCGGCGCGGGGCAGGCGGTGACCCGGGGCTCCCCGCTGGGCACGCTGGCCGCGGGGCACGACGGTTGTCCGGCCGCTGCCTGCCTGCACTGGGGGCTGCGCCGCGGGGAGAGCTACCTGGACCCGATGGCGCTGCTGGAACCGCCGGAGGTGCGCCTGCTGCCGCTCGGGTGAGCGGCGGCGGTCACGGGCCCGGCTCCGCCGCGCCGCCCCGGTGCTCGTCGGGCGGGGGCGGGACGGCGCAGGCTGCGGTGCCGCCCGGAAGGCGCATGCGGTTGGCCGCGACGAGCCGGTACACGCCCGCGGCTGCCCAGGACAGCGGGGGCACGAGCAGGACGACCCCGAGGACCGCCCAGGGGCCGCCCGCCGCCCGCAGGGCCTCGGCCACGGCGCGGGCACCCCCGGCGACGCGGCCGGTCCGCGACACCCAGAGAACCTCGCGGCGCGCCCGCGCCGGGGTCACGCCGAGGGACGCCAGGTCGGCCGACTGCCACGGGGTCACCGCGGCGTCCGGCGGCAGGAGGCGGCGAGCCACCTCCGCGGCGCGGGTGCAGAAACCGCAGTCCCCGTCGTAGACGAGGACGGGCCGGCGCACCTGGGGCCCGGTCGCCGTCAGGCGATGTCGGCGAGCTTGGTCCGCAGGTGCAGCACCGCCTTGGTGTGCAACTGGCAGATGCGGCTCTCGGTGACGCCCAGCACGCGGCCGATGTCGGCCAGGGTCAGGCCCTCGAAGTAGTACAGGCTGACCACGACCTTCTCCCGCTCGGGCAGCTGCTCCACGGCGCGCGCGAGGAGCTGGCGGGCCTCGCCGTGCTCGGCCATGGCCTGCGGGTCCAGGGCGCTGGGGTCCTGCAGGGTGTCGACCAGGCGCGGCGCGCCGCCCTCGTCGTCGGAGAGCAGCTCGTCGAGGGCCACCACGTTGACCAGGGAGAGCTGGCCGAGGAACTTGCGGACCTCCTCGACGTCCATGTCCATCTCGGCGGCCACCTCCTCGTCGGTGGGGCTGCGCTGCAGGCGGCTCTCGAGCGTCGCGACGGTGCGCTCGAACTGGCGCGCCTTCATCCGCACCGACCGCGGGATCCAGTCGGTGCTGCGCAGCTCGTCGATGATCGCGCCGCGGATGCGCGCCATCGCGTAGCTCTCGAACTTCACCTCGCGGGAGGGCTGGTAGCGGGTGATCGCGTCGATCAGCCCGAAGGTGCCGTAGGAGACGAGGTCGGCCTGCTCGACGTGCGCGGGCAGGCCGCTGCCCACCCGGCCGGCGACGTACTTCACCAGCGGGGCGTAGTGCAGGATCAGCCGGTCCCGGAGGGCGGGGTCGCGATCGGCGACGTAGTTCGCCCAGAGCTCGGCCAGCGCGGCGTCGGCGTCGTCGTGGGCCCCGTCGAGCCGGTGGATGGTGGCCTCGGGCACTGTCTGCGCTCCCGATGGTCCGGAGGCCGGCCAGGGCCGCCTCGGGGTGGGCAGGGTGGGCGATTCGGTCGTGGGCACGACAACTGTGTCAGACACGTCGGGGCTCTCCTCAGGCGCGCGGGTGGGCCTGAGCGTGGACCGCCCGCAGCCGCTCGACGGTCACGTGGGTGTAGATCTGGGTGGTGGCCAGGCTGCCGTGGCCCAGCAGCTCCTGGACCGAGCGGAGGTCGGCGCCGCCCTCGAGCACGTGGGTGGCCGCGGAGTGGCGCAGGCCGTGCGGCCCGATGTCCGGGGCCCCGGGCGCGGCGGCCACCGCGGCGTGCACCGTGCGGCGCGCCTCGCGGGGGTCCAGCCGCCGTCCGCGCAGCCCGAGGAGCAGGGCGGGGCCGGAGTCGGCCGTCGCCAGGGCGGGACGGCCGCGGGTGAGCCAGGCGTCGAGAGCCCGCTCGGCGGGGGCGCCGTAGGGGACGCTGCGCTCCTTGCGCCCCTTGCCGAGCACCCGCAGGAGGCGGCGGCCGCGGTCGACGTCGTCCACGTCGAGCCCGACCAGCTCGCTGACCCGGATGCCGCTGGCGTAGAGCAGCTCGAGGACGACGGCGTCGCGCAGCCCGACCGGCTCCTCCGCCCCGGCCGCCGACTCCACCACGGCGCGCGCCTGGTCCGGGGCGAGCACGTCGGGGAGGACGCGGTGCGCCTTCGGGCTGACCAGCCGCTGGCCGACGTCCTCGGGGGTGAGGCCGGCCCGCCGCAGCCAGGCGGTGAACGACCGCGCCGCCGCGGCCCGCCGGGCGGTGGTGGCGCGCCCCGCGCCGCGGGTGCGCCCCTGGGCCAGCCAGCTGCGCAACGCGGCCAGGTCGAGGTCGTCGACCCGGGTGCCGCCGCGCCGGGTGAGGTGGTCGAGCAGCCAGACGGCGTCGCCCACGTAGCCGCGGACGGTGTGCTCGGACAGGTCCCGCTGGGTGCGCAGGTGGTCCTCGTACCCGGCCAGCGCCTCGGCCAGCTGCGGCGGCAGCGCAGCGCGCGCATCGGCGGTCCGGGCGGTCACCCCGGAACGGTCCGACGGCGCCCGCCGCCGGTCAAGCAGCCGCGCCGACCCCTGGACCCGCCAGTTCCGTTCCTCCCCGCTGGCACCGGGCTCCCCGCCCGTCCCGCCCCGCGCTCACCGGCCGGACCGGTCCGGCGCGGCGAGGCGCCACCCGGCAGCGGTCCGCTCCACGAGGTCGGCCAGCTCCAGCGCCGGGAGCACGCGCAGCACGTCGAGCACGTCGCAGCCGGCGGTCGCGGCCAGCCGCTCGGGGCTGACCCCGGAGCGCACCGGGCAGGCGTCGAGCACGCGGACAGCGACGTCCGACAGCCCGTCCCGCGGCTCGGTCGGCCGCACGGGCGGGTCGGCGAGGTCCTCCCCCACCCGACCGACCTCCTCCAGCACGTGCGCGGCGTTGGCCACCAGCACCGCACCGAGCTCCTCGTCGCGCAGCAGCTCGTGGCAGCCCACCGACATCGCGGTGGTGACCGGACCGGGCACCACCAGCACCCGCCGGCCGAGCCGGCCCGCCCGCCGCGCGGTGGCCTGCGCACCGGACCGGGCGGCGGCCTCCACCACGACGGTGCCGCGGGTCAGTGCGGCGATGAGCCGGTTGCGCACCAGGAACCGGTGCTTGTGCGGCGCGGCCCCGGGCGGCCACTCGCTGACCAGCAGCCCCTCCTCCGCGATCCGGTGGAACAGCGCCCCGTGCGCCGCCGGGTAGACCCGGTCGACCCCGCAGGCCAGGACGGCGACGGTCGGCGCCTCGGCGGCGAGTGCGCCACGGTGGGCGGCCGCGTCGATGCCGAAGGCACCGCCGGAGACGACCGTCCAGCCCCGCTCCCCCAACCGGTGCCCGAACTCTCCCGCCACGTGCTCGCCGTAGGCGGTCGACGCCCGGGCACCGACGATCGCGACGGATCGGTCGACCAGGTCGTCGAGCCGACCCGGGCCGCGGACCCAGAGGGCCACCGGCGGCACCGGCGCCGTCGTGCGGGGCGACTGCTGGCGGGGGTCGTCGGGCTCCTCGCTGGTCGCGAGGGTGAGCGAGTGCAGGAGCAGGCCGGGCCACTCGTCGTCCTCGGGGACCACCAGCCGGGCGCCGCATCGCTCGGCTCGGGCAAGGTCGGCCAGGGACGCGTCCTGATCGACCCGCGCGCCCGCGAGAGCGCGGACGGCGTCGGGTGCGCGGCCGCTCCGCAGCCGCCGCACCGCCTCCACGGGACCGAGGTCGTCGACGAAGCGCCAGAACGGGATGCTCCCCGGCTCCGCCGCCCGGCTCAGCCACGCCCGGGCCCGGCGCACCGACGGCGGGACAGCCCCGTCGAGGCCGGCGGGCGAGGCCAGTCCCTCCTCCATGTCCTCGTCGAGGCTCGGCACGGCGGTCATGCCGCCACCCGCTGCAGCCGCAGGCCGAGCGCTTCCGCGACGTCGTCGGGCGCGGGCACCGTCCGCCCGGCGAGGTCGGCGAGGGTCCAGGCGACCCGCAGCACGCGGTCGTAGCCGCGCACGGACAGCGCACCCCGCTCCAGCGCCCGCTCCGCGAGCCGCAGCGCCGGCCGGGGCGGGGACCACCGTTCCCGCAGCATCCGGCCGGGCACCTGGCTGTTGAGCCCGAGCCCCGTGCCGGCGAGCCGCTCGGCGGCCGTGCTGCGCGCCGCCAGCACCCGCGCGGCCACGACCGCGGTCGACTCCGGGGCGCTGCCGGCCTCCAGCCAGGCCGCCCGGGTGACGGCGGGGAGGTCGACGCGCAGGTCGATGCGGTCCAGGAGCGGCCCGGACAGCCGCGACTGGTAGCGCCGCCGCTCCAGCGGGCTGCAGGTGCAGGCGGCCTCCCCCGCGGCACTGGCGCAGGGGCAGGGGTTCGCGGCGAGCACGAGCTGCGCCCGGCACGGGAAGGTGGCCGCTCCGCTGGCCCGCGAGATCGTCACCTGCCCGCGCTCCAACGGCTGGCGCAGGGTGTCCAGCACCGCACGCGGGAACTCCGGGGCCTCGTCGAGGAAGAGCACGCCGCGGTGCGCCCGGCAGAGCGCTCCCGGGCGGATCAGCCCGGACCCGCCGCCGACCAGTGCCGCCATCGTCGCGGAGTGGTGCGGCGCCTCGAACGTCGGGCGGGTCACCAGCGGCGCGCCGGGCGGCAGGGTGCCCGCCACCGAGTGGATGGCGGTGACCTCGAGCGCCGCCTGCTCGTCGAGCGGCGGGAGCAGGCCGGGCAACCGCTCGGCGAGCATCGTCTTGCCGGCGCCCGGCGGCCCGGTCAGGAAGAGGTGGTGGCCACCCGCGGCCGCCACCTCGACCGCGCGGCGCCCGATGGCCTGGCCGACGACGTCCCCCAGGTCCGGGCCCGGGGGTGGCGGCGGCAGCGGGCCGCGGCTGTGGCGAGGCAACGACGTGCGACCCCGCAGGTGATCGACGAGATCGGTGAGCGTGCCGGCGGCCAGCACCTCGACGCTGTCGACCAGGGCCGCCTCCTCGGCGTTCCCGGCGGGGACGACGACCGTGCCGTGCCCCGCCCGGGCCGCGGCCAGCACGGCGGGCAGCACCCCGCGGACGGCGCGGACGGAGCCGTCCAGGCCCAGCTCGCCGACCAGCACCAGCCGGCCCACCGACTCCGCCGGGACCGCCCCGTCCGCGGCGAGCACCGCGGCGGCCAGCGCCAGGTCGAAGCCGCTCCCCTGCTTGGGCATCGACGCCGGCGACAGGCCGATCGTGATCCGGCGCAGCGGCCAGCGACCGCCGGCGTTCACCACGGCCGCGCGGACCCGGTCCACCGACTGCCGCACGACCGCGTCCGGCAGGCCGACGAGCACCACCTGCGGGACCCCGGCCGACATGTCCACCTCGACGTCGACCATGGCACCGTGCACCCCGGCGAGCCCGACCGACCAGGTGCGTGCGAGCGTCACGAGAACGCCGCCCTCAGGTGGGTGACCAGCGCCGGCCGCGCCGGCCGGACCAGCACCCCGACCACGTCGAACCGCAGTTCGGGTGCGTGTTCGTCGTGGGCGGCCAGCCACCGCTGGGCCAGCGTCCGCAGTCGGCGCTGCTTGCGCGGGTCGACCGCTTCCACGGGGTGGCCGAAGCCCACGGCACGGCGGGTCTTCACCTCGCAGAAGACCAACGCCTCGCCCTCGCGGGCGACGATGTCGAGCTCACCGTCGCGGCAGCGCCAGTTCCGGTCGAGGACCCGCAGGCCCCTGTCGATGAGGTAGGCGGCGGCGATGCGCTCGCCCTGGATGCCGAGGTCCGATCTCGTTGCCACCCGCCGACCGTCGGTCGCCCAGGAGCCCGGCGCCATGCCCGGCGGCGGTCTGTGGACGGACGGGGGGCCTGTGGACGGTCAGGACGTCCACGACGGCGCGTCGGGGCAGCCTGGGCGCCGTGGCGCGGGAGTCAGGTCAGCCGAGGGCCGTCGGGCAGCTCGAGGTCGGGCTTGTCCAGCTCCTCGACGTTGACGTCCTTGAAGGTCAGCACCCGCACGTTGCGCACGAACCGCGCCGGCCGGTACATGTCCCACACCCAGGCGTCGGAGAGCTTGAGCTCGAAGTACACCTCACCCCCGGCCTCGCGGACCTGCAGGTCGACGGCGTTGGCCAGGTAGAAGCGCCGCTCGGTCTCCACCACGTAGGTGAACTGCCGGACGATGTCCCGGTACTCGCGATAGAGCTGCAGCTCCATCTCGGTCTCGTACTTCTCCAGGTCCTCGGTGCTCATCGCGACTCTCCGGACACAGGGCGCATGGCCCCATCATCGACCATCGCGGCGGAGCCGGTCAGCTGGAGTACCCGCTCGGCGTGTGCATCGCGTGCGCGGGCGACGTTGACGAACCGCATCCGATGCTCAGGGCAGGGGCCGTGACGGTCCAGCGCGGCGCTGTGCGCGTCGGTGATGTAGCCCTTGTGGACGGCGAAGTCGTACTCCGGCCACCGCTCGTGCAGGTCGAGCATGATCCGGTCGCGGGTGACCTTGGCCAGCACCGACGCGGCGGCGACGCACGCCGCCACCCGGTCGCCCTTCCACACCGCCAGCGTGGGCCGGGCCAGGCCGGACACGGGGAACCCGTCGGTGAGGACGTAGTCCGCGCCCGGGTCGAGGGTCCACACCGCCCGGCGCAGCGCCTCGATGTTGGTCACGTGCATGCCGCGGGCATCGAGGTCGGCCACCGGGATGACCACGACCGACCAGGCGACGGCGCGGTCGACGATCTCGGCGTAGACCCGCTCCCGCGCGGCCGCGGTGAGCAGCTTGGAGTCGGCCAGCCCGGGGACCCGGCCCCGGCGACCGGCGGGGAGCACGCAGGCCGCGGCGACGAGGGGCCCGGCGCAGGCGCCCCGGCCGGCCTCGTCGGCGCCGGCGATCGCGTCGAAGCCGCGGCGGCGCAGGGATCGCTCCATGTCCCACAGGGCGTCGGGCCGGTCCTCGCCGGGCCGCACCCGCCGGGCACGGGGGCCCGGTTGGACGGCGGAGGGGGTGGTACGGGGAGGCATCGCGGTCCGACAGTACGACGCGACGGTGACCGGACGGCGCACTCCCGGCGGGTCCGGTCGACGGGCCGCATCGGTGCGGAGGGCCCGAGACGCCAGGGGCCGGTCCCCGGGGTCAGAGGGGACCGGCCCATGGGACCGGCGGGCCGGCGGCGGCCCGATCGGCGAGCCGACGAGCGGCTCAGGTGGGCCGACGGGCGGCCCGGGGGCGAGCCGACGAGCGGCTCAGGCGGGCCGACGAGCGGCCCGGTGGCGCCCGGCGGACCGCCGAGGAGGCGGACGGTCCGTACGGGCGCCCCGGGGGTCCGGCGACGGCGGCGAGTCCACCGGCACCCCGGAGTACGGGGGTCAGACCTCGGCGGGAGCGAGGCTGTGGGCGCCGCAGGTGCACCCGCCGTTGCGCGAGGAGAGCACCAGGGAGACCGCGTGGGCCCGGTCGCGGGCGCCCAGCTTGCGCAGGATCGCCTTCACGTGGGACTTGACGGTGTCCTCGCTGATGAACAGGTTGCGGCCGATCTGCCGGTTGGACTGGCCCTGGATCAGCTCGTCGAGGACGTCGGACTCGCGCCGGGTCAGCGGCACCTCGGGGGCCAGCGGCTTGGCGGCCGAGGTGGCCGACGGCTCGACGCGGCGGATCTGCGGGTCGACCACGGTCCGGCCGGCGCGGGCGGCCAGGATCGCCCACCCGAGCAGCGTCGGCGACGTGTTGATCATGAGGTAGCCGCGGACGCCGGCGGCCAGCGCCTCGTTGACCACGGCCGGGTCCTCGGAGGTGCCCAGGGCGACGATCGTCACCCGGGGGTACCGGCGGCGCAGGTCGCGGCAGGCGTTCAGCGTGGCGGCGCGGCCGGGGCCCAGCTCGACGACGACGGCGTCCGGGCGGGCGGTCTCGACCAGGGTCAGTGCCCGGCGCAGCTCGCCGGGGGTCCCGACCGACTGCATGCCGGCAGTCTCGTTGATCATGCTCACCAGACCCCGCCGCAGGACGGGGGCATCGGCGAGGATCAGCACGCGGGTGACGCCGCGGGCGGCGCTCGCCAGGGTTGCAGACACAGCAGACTCCGTTTCACGCATTCGGTGGCTTACACCATCTCCATCGGACGAGTGAGAGAGCTGCTTGAACGTTTTCTCGGAAATCATCCGAAGAATTTCCCAGCACTCCGGACGCCATTGCCGAGTCACACGGAGAACAGCGAAAAGGCGACCGAACCATTCGTGTCGACATGGCGACGTCCATTCCGGGAAAGTCCCCGGACACGACGAGACCCGCGCACGCCGGGAGGCGTGGCGCGGGTCTCGTCGAGGGATGGCGGATCAGCGCCGCCGACGGGCCGGAGCCCTGCGTCGTCGTCGCCAGGCGGTCAGCGGGACCGCGCCCACCAGGCCCAGGGCGTAGGGAGCGGCCACGGCCGCGGCACCGGACGTCGGTTCCCCGGCGGCCTCCACGCCCTGGATGTCGGGCGAGTCCAGCAGGTCGAAGCGGTCCAGCGGCCAGACGATGAGCGCGGCCTTGCCGATGACGTCGCTCACCGCGATGGTCCCGGAGTACTGGTCGCCCACGTGGGAGCGCGAGTCCGCCGACGCCGAGCGGTGGTCACCCATCACCCAGAGCCGGCCCTCAGGGACCATGACCGGGGCGAACGCCCGAGACTCCAGCGGGGTGTTCTCGTAGATGTAGGGCTCGTCGAGCGGCTCGCCGTCCACCGTGACCCGGCCCTGCGCGTCGCAGCAGGCCACGGTCTGGCCCGCGGTGGCGATCACCCGCTTGACGAAGTCGTCCTCGCTGGGCGGGGCGACACCGACCGCACGCCCCAGCCACAGCAGCGCCCCGGTGAACCAGTTGCTCGGCTCGGCGACGTCCACCTCGGGCGACCACGTGTCCGGCCCTCGGAAGACGACGATGTCGCCGGGCTCGGGCTCGCCGAACCAGTACGGCACCTTGTTGACCAGGACGCGGTCGCCGGTGCACCCCGGACATCCGTGCAGCGTCTGCTCCATCGAGCCGGACGGGATGAAGAACGCCTGCACGAGGAAGGTCTTCACCAGCAGGGCGAGCACGAAGGCGACGACCAGCAACACGGGGAGCTCGCGCAGCAGCGAGCCCTTCTTCCGCTCCTCTGCGCGCTCGCGGCGGCGCCGCCGGCGGGCGGCGGACCGGGTCTCGCGGGGTGGGATGTCACCGGTGGAGGTGGCCGGTCGTGGCTCCTCGCCCTCCGGAACGACGTCGGCGGGCCACCCGGGCCGGTCACTGCTCATCAGGAGCCAGCGTACGGCCGCGGGAGACCCGCCGACGTCAGGCCGGTCGCCCGGCCGGTGGAGCGTGTCAGCGCGAGACGGTCTCGCGCTTCTCCTTGATCTTGGCGGCCTTGCCGCGCAGCTCGCGGAGGTAGTACAGCTTGGCGCGACGCACGTCACCGCGGGTCACGACCTCGATCTTCTCCACGACGGGGGTGTGCACCGGGAAGGTGCGCTCCACGCCCACGCCGAAGCTGACCTTGCGGACGGTGAAGGTCTCGCGGATGCCCCCGCCCTGACGGCGGATGACCACACCCTGGAAGACCTGGATGCGGGAGCGGTTGCCCTCGATGACGCGCACGTGCACCTTGACGGTGTCGCCCGGGCGGAACTCGGGGATGTCGGCGCGCAGCGAATCGGCGTCGAGTACGTCCAGGGTGTTCATCGCGGCAGTCCTGTCCTAGCGGTTGCGTCTTCTGCGGTGCGGACAGCGAGCGGCCCCGGCTGTCCGATCCGGGGAGCTGCACTCCGGGAGGAGCTCGACGTCGAGGGGCCGACGGTCCGCAGCAGCTCTCTACTGTGCCACATCTTCAGGCGACGAAGCGCGGCGGCCCCGTCCAGGGCCCCTCCAGCAACTGCGGCAGCAGGGTGGCCAGCTCCCGGGGCGCGAACTCCACGGCCTCCGCGGCGACCTCCGCGGCGCTCCACCAGCGGTGCGGCTCCTGCCCGAGGAGCTCCAGCTCGGTGCGCCCGCGCGGGTCCACCTCGTGGACGACGTCGCGCAGCACGAAGAAGGTCTCCCGGGAGTCGATCGGGACCCCGGCGAACGGGCCGACGTGTCGCCGGAACCACACCGGGCCCTCCAGCGCGGCGGGCTCGACGAGCAGGCCGATCTCCTCGGCCAGCTCCCGGACGGCGGCCTCCCGCACGCTCTCACCGGGGTCCACTCCCCCGCCCGGCGTGTACCAGAACAGCACCTCGCCGGGCGGCACCGCGGGATCGGTCAGCCGCGCACCCAGCAGCAGCACCCGCCCGGCGGGGTCCAGCACGACCACGCGCGCGGTCGGGCGCACCCAGGCGCGCTCAGGCATCGTCGAGGACGGCCCGGTCGGCGGGCGTCAGCGCGTCCTCCGGGAGCGCGGCCAGCAGGTCGGGCCGGCGGGCCGCCGTCCGGCGCAGCGACTCCGCCCGCCGCCACCGGGCGATGGCGGCGTGGTCACCGGAGAGCAGCACCGGCGGGACGTCGTGACCGCGCCACGACGCCGGCCGGGTGTAGGAGGGGCCCTCGAGCAGGCCGTCGGCGTGCGAGTCGAACTCGACCGACTCGCGGTTGCCCACCACGCCGGGCAGCAGCCGGGTGACCGCCTCGACCATGACCAGCACCGCGGACTCCCCGCCGGCGAGCACGTAGTCGCCGAGGGAGACCTCGGACACCGGCCCGGCGTCGGCGGCCCAGTCGGCGACCCGCTGGTCGATGCCCTCGTAGCGGCCGCAGGCGAAGACCAGGCCCGGCTCCCGCGACCACTCCGCCGCCATCGCCTGGGTGAACGGGCGCCCGGCGGGGGTGGGCACCACCAGCCGGGTGCCCGGCGGGCGGACGGCGTCCAGCGCGCGGCCCCACGGCTCCGGGCGCATGACCATGCCCGGTCCACCGCCGTAGGGGGCGTCGTCGACGGTGCGGTGGACGTCGTCGGTCCACTGCCGCAGGTCGTGCACGCCGATGTCGACCAGGCCCCGCTCGACCGCCTTGCCCAGCAGCGACTGGCGCAGCGGAGCCAGGTACTCGGGGAAGATCGTGACGACGTCGATCCGGAAGGTCACAGGTCCAGCAGCCCCTCGGGCGGGTCGACGACGACGAAGCCGCCCGCCACGTCGACGGTCGGCACGATCGCCGCCACGAAGGGGACGAGCAGCTCCCCGCCCTCCTCCCGGCGGACGACGAGCAGGTCGGCGCCCTCGTGGCGGACGGCGGTCACCGCGCCCAGCACGGTCTGGTCGGGCAGGCGGGCGGTGAGGCCGACCAGCTGGTGGTCGTAGAAGACGTCGGGGTCGTCGAGCTGCGGCAGGTCGGCGACGGCGACGTGCAGCTCGGTGTTGCGCAGCTCCTCGGCCGCCTCGCGGCTGTCGACGACCTGGCCGCCCGGGCCCTCGACGGACAGCAGGAGGACGTCGCGGTGCCAGCGGCGTCCGGCGACGGTGAGCGGCCCGCGCCCGGCGGGCTCGGTGAGCAGGACGGTGCCGGGGGTGAACCGGAGGTCGGGGTCGTCGGTGCGGACCTCGACGGTCACCTCACCACGGACACCGTGGGGCCGGCCGATGCGGCCGACCACCACGGTGTCGGTGGGTTCGTCGGAGGCGGTGCTCAACGAGGGGAGGGCTCAGCGCCCGTCGGTGTCGACGACGTCGACCCGCAGGCCCCGGCCGCCGACGCCGGTCATCACGGTGCGCAGCGCCTTGGCGGTGCGCCCGCCGCGGCCGATGACCTTGCCGAGGTCGTCGGGGTGCACCCGGACCTCCAGGGTCTTGCCGCGCCGGCTGCTGAGCAGGTCGACCGTGACGTCCTCGGGGTGGTCGACGATGCCCTTGACCAGGTGCTCGAGCGCCTCTTCGAGCACGTCTTACTCGGCGGGCGTCTCGGCGGCGGCGTCCCCGGTGGAGGAGGCCGCGGCGGCGTCGTCGGCCTTGGGGGCGGCCTTCTTCTTCGGGGTGGTGGCGCCGGCGGCCGGCTCCTCGGCACCCGCGTTGCGGACGGCCTCCTCGTAGAGGGCCTTCTTGTCCGGCTTCGGGGCGGCGACCTTCATGGGCGGCGGGGCCGGCTCGCCCTTGAACTTCTGCCAGTCACCGGTCACCCGGAAGATGGCGGCGACGGCCTCGGTCGGCTGCGCGCCGACACCCAGCCAGTACTGCGCCCGCTCGGAGTCGACCTCGATGAAGGACGGGTCCTCCTTCGGGTGGTACTTGCCGATCGTCTCGATCGAGCGGCCGTCCCGCTTGGTGCGGGCGTCGGCGACGACGATCCGGTAGTACGGGGCGCGCATCTTGCCCAGGCGCATGAGCTTGATCTTGGTGGCCACGGTGGCTCGTGTTCTCCTCGAACGCTTTCGTCGGTTGCTCGCCGGACGGACGCGTGGGGTACGCCGGGGCGGAGCCAGGGACACGGCCGGCAACGGTGAGAGGGCCGCCCACCGCCGTGTTCGACCGACCATCATGCCAGATCCCGCAGGATGACCCCATGCCGAGGCGAGGTCTGCTGCACCACGTCGAGCTGTGGGTCCCCGACCTGGCCCGCGCCGAGCGCTCGTGGGGGTGGCTGCTGACCGCGCTCGGCGCGCAGCCGTACCAGTCCTGGGCCCACGGCCGGTCGTGGCGGGCCGACGGGGTCTACGTCGTCGTCGAGCAGTCCCCGGCCCTGACCGGCGTCGTCCACGAGCGGCGCGCCCCCGGCCTGAACCACCTCGCGTTCTGGGCCGGGACGGCCGCCGAGCTCGACGCACTCGTCGCCGAGGCGCCGTCCCACGGCTGGCGGCTGCTGTTCCCCGACCGGCACCCGTTCGCCGGCGGCCCGGAGCACCGGGCCGCCTACCTCGAGGACGCCGACGGCTACGAGGTCGAACTGGTCGCTGGGTCAGCGACGTCCTGACCGATCCTCCTAGCTGCGGACGGCGGCCAGCACGCGGGCCGCGGTCTCGGCGACCGGCACCTGCTCGCGCTCACCGGTCGCGCGGTCGCGCAGCTCGAGGACGCCGTCGGCCAGCCCGCGGCCCACCGTGACGATGGTCGGCATCCCGAGCAGCTCGGCGTCCTTGAACTTCACCCCCGGCGACACCTTCGGCCGGTCGTCGTAGAGGACCGTCAGCCCGGCGGCGACCAGCTCCTGGGCGAGGGACTCGGCGGTCTCGAAGACGGCGGCGTCCTTGCCGGTGGCGACCACGTGCACGTCGGCCGGCGCGATCTCGCGCGGCCAGACCAGGCCCAGCTCGTCGTGGGTGGACTCGGCGATCGCGGCCACGGCGCGGGAGACGCCGACGCCGTAGGAGCCCATGGTCACCGTGACCAGCTTGCCGTTCTCGTCGAGCACCTTGAGGTCGAGCGCCTCGGCGTACTTGCGGCCGAGCTGGAAGATGTGGCCGATCTCCACGCCGCGGGCCAGTTCCAGCGGGCCGGAACCGTCCGGGGCGAGGTCGCCGGGCAGCACCTCGGCGGCCTCGACGACGCCGTCCCAGCCGAAGTCCCGGCCGGCGACGAGGTCGAACACGTGCTTGCCGGTCTCGTTGGCCCCGGTGATCCAGCGGCTGCCGGGCACGATCCGCGGGTCGACGAGGTAGCGGATCCCCGACGGGCTGTCGGCGCCCAGCACCTGCGGGCCGATGTAGCCCTTGACCAGCTGCGGGTGCTTGGCGAAGTCCTCGAACGGCGCGATCTCGGCCGGGGCGACCTGGGCCTCGAGGCGCTTGAGGTCGACCTCCCGGTCGCCGGGGATGCCGACGACCAGCGGCTCGCGCGTCCCGTCGGGGTGGACCAGCGTGACGACGACGTTCTTCAGGGTCGACGCGGCGGTGTACCCGGCGTCCGGGAACATCTCCTGCGAGACCGCGACGAGGGTCTCGATGGTGGGGGTGTCGGGGGTGTCCTCGACGTGCGCCTCGGGCAGGCCCTCCAGCGGGATGTCGTCGGGGACGACGGTGGTGACCGCCTCCACGTTGGCCGCGTAGCCGCCGGCCGAGCGGACGAAGGTGTCCTCGCCGATCTCGGTGGGGTGCAGGAACTCCTCGCTCTTCGACCCGCCCATCGCCCCGGACATCGCCGAGACGATCACGTACTCCAGCCCGAGCCGGTGGAAGATCCGGATGTAGGCGTCGCGGTGGGCGGCGTAGCTCTTGTCCAGGCCCGCATCGTCGACGTCGAAGGAGTAGCTGTCCTTCATCGTGAACTCGCGGCCGCGCAGCAGGCCGGCCCGGGGCCGCGCCTCGTCCCGGTACTTGGTCTGGATCTGGTACAGCGACAGCGGGAGGTCCTTGTACGACGAGTACAGGTCCTTCACCAGGAGCGTGAACATCTCCTCGTGCGTGGGGCCGAGCAGGTGGTCCACGCCGCGGCGGTCCTTGAGTCGGAAGAGGTTGTCGCCGTACTCGGTCCAGCGGCCGGTGGCCTCGTAGGGCTCGCGGGGCAGCAGCGCCGGGAAGTGCACCTCCTGGGCGCCCATCCGGTCCATCTCCTCGCGGATGACCCGCTCGACGTTGCGGAAGACCCGGTAGCCCAGCGGCAGCCAGGTGAACCCGCCCGGCGCCGCTCGCCGGATGTAGCCGGCCCGGACCAGCAGGCGGTGGCTCGGGACCTCGGCGTCGGCCGGGTCGTCGCGCAGGGTGCGCAGGAACAGGGTGGACATCCGCAACAGCACGGAGCGCATTGTCGCCCTCCGGGCTCCACCCGCGGCCAAGTGCCCCCCGGCGCAGTGCTGAGCCCCATCTCCCCGTCCCTGCTCGGGAGGGCCTCCGGCCCCCCGCGACGGGTCCACCGCGAGCGCCTGCCCGCGCGCTCTCCGCCGCGCCTCGCCATCGGCGGGCGCGCCGATCACTCAGTCGTCGTCGCCGCGGCCTCGGCCGCGACCGCCGTCGTCGTCCGCACCGGAGTCGTCGCCCCGGCCCGCGGAGTCGTCGACCGATGCGCTCGACGGCGCGCTCGACGACGCGGGGCTCGAGGTGCGGGACGAGTCCTCGGGCTCGTTCGCGTCGGCCCGGACGCCCTCGTCGGAGAAGACGGGGCTGCCGCCGGCGCAGGAGACGTGCACCTCGACCTTCTGCGTCGCGCTCTCGAACTCCACCTCGCCGCCGGAGTCCTGGTCGTCGAGCCACCACCCGGCGGCCGGTGCGGCGGCCACGTCCAGGACGTCGCCGTCGCACGAGGCGTAGACCGTCCCCCCGACCGTGGCGTACTCCCCCGAGGGCGCCGCCGGCGGCTCGGGGGTCGGTGCCGCCGGGTCGCCCTGGGCCGACGAGGACGGCGCCGACGTCGTGACCGCGGCCGGCCGGGTGGCGGGTGCGGCGCCCGCGTCGACGAAGGACACGGCGAGGAAGCCGAGCCCGACGGCCGCGGCCGCCGAGGCGGTCCAGAGGGCTCCGAGTGCGACGGTTCGCTTCATGCGGCACACCCTGTCGCCGCCTCGGTCAAGGCCACGTTAAGACGGTGCCAAGGGAAGGCACGGGAGCACACCCCTCTCCTGGGGGACGCCCGCGCAGGCCCCGGCGGCGCTAGCGTCCGGCCGTGGCCCAGCTCCTGGTGGTGGAGGACGACGAGCGCATCCGCACCGCGCTGATCCGCGCGCTGCGGGAGCGCGGGCACGCCGTGAGCTCGGCCGGCACCGCCCTGACCGGCCTCCGGTCGGCCGTGGAGGGCCGCCCCGACCTCGTCGTCCTCGACCTCGGGCTGCCCGACCTCGACGGCGGTGAGCTGCTGCGCATGCTGCGCGCCGTCTCCGCCGTCCCGGTGATCGTCGCGACGGCGCGGGACGACGACGGCAGCGTCGTGGCCGCCCTGGACGCCGGCGCCGACGACTACGTGGTCAAGCCGTTCTCCGCGGGGCAGCTGGAGGCCCGCATCCGGGCGGTGCTGCGCCGGGCCGCCGGCGCCGAGGGCGGACCGGCCCCGGTGACCGTCGGCGACCTCACCGTCGACCCGCGCTCGCGGCGGGTCACGCACGCCGGGGAGCAGGTGGAGCTCTCGCCGAAGGAGTTCGACCTGCTCGCCTACCTCGCGGCGCGGGCCGGCACCGTGGTGCCCAAGCGGGAGCTGCTCACCGAGGTCTGGCAGCAGCCCTACGGCGGCTCGGACAAGACCGTCGACGTGCACCTGTCCTGGCTGCGCCGCAAGCTCGGCGAGTCCGCGGCCGAGCCACGGCTGCTGCAGACCGTCCGCGGGGTGGGTGTCCGGCTGGCCGAGCCGGGCTCGTGAGGCGGCAGATCACGCTGCTGGTGGCGGCGACCACGTCGGTCGTGCTGCTGGCCTTCCTCCTGCCCGCGGCGGCGCTGGTGGCGCGGGTCGCGGAGGGCCGGGCGCTGGACGCCGCCCGCGTCCAGCTGCAGCTGCTCATCCCCGTCGTCGGGCTCGACGAGCGCGCGGAGGTGGCCGCCGGCCTGCCGGTCTCCGACGGCGGGACGGTCGCGGTGCGCTGGATCGACGACACCTGGCTCGGCGAGGTCGGCGTCCTGGGCGCGGACCCCGCGCCGTCGAGCGCCGAGGTGCGCGAGGGCGAGGACGGCACCCGCCTGGTCCAGCCGGTGCGCCGCGACGACGGGACGGCGGTGGTCGAGGTCTTCGTCCCGGCCGCGGAGCTGCACGCGGGGGTCACCCGCACCTGGCTGGTGCTCGCCGGGCTGGGCGTCGTCCTGCTGCTGCTGGCGCTGCTGGTCGCCGACCGGCTGGCGCGCTCGCTGACCCGCCCGGTCACCGACCTCGCGACGACCGCGCACCGGCTGGGCAGCGGCGACCTGGCCGCGCGGGTGACGCCGGCCGGGCCGGACGAGGTCCGCGAGGTGGGCACCGCGATGAACCGGCTGGCCGACCGGATCGGTGAGCTGCTCGCCGCCGAACGGGAGGCCGCGGCCGACCTCGCGCACCGGCTGCGCACCCCGCTGACCGCTCTGCGGCTGGACGTCGAGGCCCTGCCGCCGGCCGACCGCGAGCGGCTGCTCGGCGACGTCGACGCGGTCAGCCGCGGCGTCGACGAGGTGATCAGCGAGGCGCGGCGGACCGTCCGCGAGGGCCTGGGGGCCGGGTGCGACGCCGCGGCCGTCGTCGGCGAGCGGGTCCGCTTCTGGTCGGTGCTGGCGGACGAGGAGCGGCGGGCCGTGGACGTCGACCTCGCCGCGGGGCCGCTGCCGGTGCGGGTGGCCGCCGCCGACCTGGGCGCGGCCGTCGACGCGCTGCTGGGCAACGTCTTCGCCCACACGCCCGAGGGCGCCGGGTTCCGGGTCGCCGTCCGACCGCGGGCCGACGGTGGCGCGGAGGTCACCGTGGCCGACGCCGGGCCGGGGCTGCCGCCGTCCGCCGTCGACCGCGGGACCAGCGGGGGCGGCTCGACCGGCCTCGGGCTGGACATCGCCCGCCGCACCGCGGAGGGCTCCGGGGGTGCGCTGCGGGTGTCCTCCTCTCCCGCGGGCGCGGAGGTCACCCTCGAGCTGGGCCCGCCGGCCGGTCAGTAGACGCGGCCGCGCAGGACGGTGAGCCGGGGCCGGGCCAGGGTGTCGAGGTCCGCGCGCGGGTCGCCGTCGTAGACGACGAGGTCGGCCGGTGCGCCCTCCTCGATGCACGGCAGGCCCAGCCAGTCCCGGGCTGCCCACGACGCCGCGCTCAGCGCCGCCTCGGCCGGCAGCCCGGCCGCGGCCAGGGCGCGCACCTCGTCGGCGATGCGGCCGTGGTCGATGCCGCCGCCGGCGTCGGTGCCGGCGAACACCGGCACGCCGGCCTCGTACGCCGCGCGGACCACCGCCCCCGACGTCGCGTACAGCCGCCGCATCGTGCTGGCGTAGGCGGGGAACTTCGCCTCCCCCGCAGCCGCGAAGGACGGGAAGTTCTCCACGTTGACCAGCGTCGGGACGACGGCCGTGCCGCGCGCGGCCATCTCGCCGACCAGCTCCTCGGTGAGTCCGGTGCCGTGCTCGATGCAGTCGATGCCCGCGCCGATGAGGTCGGGCAGCGCGTCGGTGCCGAAGGTGTGCGCGGTCACCCGCGCCCCCTCCTCGTGCGCGGCCGTGATCGCCGCGCGCAGGGTCTCGGCCGGCCACTCGGGGGCCAGGTCGCCGGCACCGCGGTCGATCCAGTCGCCGACGAGCTTCACCCAGCCGTCGCCGCGGCGGGCCTGCACCCGCACCCCGGCCACGAGGTCGTCCGGCGCGAGCTCGACCGCCAGCCCGGGGATGTAGCGGCGCGGCGCGGCCAGGTGCCGGCCGGCCCGGATGATCCGCGGGAGGTCCGGCTCGTCGTCCAGCGCGCGGGTGTCGACCGGCGAGCCGCAGTCGCGCAGGGCCAGCACCCCGGCGTCCCGCTCGGCGACCGCCTGCTGGCGGAGCCCGGCGAGGTCCTCGACGTGCACGCCGCCGCGGCCGATGCCCACGTGGCAGTGCGCGTCGACCAGCCCCGGCAGCAGCCAGCCGCCGCGGCTGACGGTCTCCGCGCCGGGGACCGGGTCGAAGGTCAGCCGCCCGTCCCGGACCCACAGGTCGCGGTGCTCGGCCTCGGGCAGCAGGACGCCGGCGAGGTGCAGGGCCGGAGCGGTCACCGCCGGGCGGGAGCCGACGTCACGGCCGGTCGTCCTTGAACTGGTCGAAGTTCAGCTTGGTGAGGTCGGGCAGGCCCTGCCCGGGCGGCAGCGACGGCATCCCCCCGGGCATCCCACCCGGCATCCCACCCGGGAGCCCGCCGGGGAAGCCGGCGCCGGGCGGCAGGCCCGGAGCGCCCATCGGCCGGCGGGCGGGGCCGCCCTTGCCCTTCCCCTTGCCCTTCTTGCCCTTCTTGGACTGGGCCTGCATCTGCCGGCCGCGGGCCTTCTTCGACATCGGGCCCATGCCGGGCAGCCCCATGCTCCCGGCCATCTGACCCATCATCTTCTGGGCCTGCGCGAAGCGCTCCAGCAGCTGGTTGACCTCGGTGACGGTGACACCGGAGCCGTTGGCGATGCGCACCCGGCGCGACGCGTTGATGATCTTGGAGTTGACCCGCTCCTCGGGGGTCATCGACCGGATGATCGCCGCGGTGCGGTCCAGGTCGCGGTCGTCGACCTGCTTGAGCTGCTCCTTCATCGCCCCCGCCCCGGGCAGCATGCCCAGCAGGTTGGCGATCGGCCCCATCTTGCGGATGGCCATCATCTGCTCGAGGAAGTCCTCGAGGGTGAAGCCCTCCCGCGAGGCGAGCTTGCCGGCCATCTTCTCGGCCTGCTCGGCGTCGAAGGCCTGCTCGGCCTGCTCGATGAGGGTGAGCACGTCGCCCATGCCGAGGATGCGCGAGGCCATCCGCTCGGGGTGGAAGACGTCGAAGTCGGTGAGCTTCTCGCCGGTGGAGGCGAACATGATCGGCTGGCCGGTCACGTACCGGACCGAGAGCGCCGCACCACCGCGGGCGTCACCGTCGAGCTTGGTGAGGACGACGCCGGAGAACCCGACCCCGTCGCGGAAGGCCTCCGCGGTGGTGACGGCGTCCTGGCCGATCATCGCGTCGACCACGAACAGCGTCTCGTCCGGCTGCACGGCGTCGCGGATGCCGGCGGCCTGGGCCATCAGCTCGGCGTCGATGCCCAGCCGGCCGGCGGTGTCGACCACCACGACGTCGTGCATGGTGCGGCGGGCGTGCTCGATGGAGTCGGCGGCGACGCGGATCGGGTCGCCGATGCCGTTGCCCGGCTCGGGCGCGAAGACGTCGACCCCGGCCTGGCCGGCGACGATCGACAGCTGGTTGACCGCGTTGGGCCGCTGGAGGTCGGCGGCGACCAGCAGCGGGGTGTGGCCCTGGGCCTTGAGCCAGCGGCCGAGCTTGCCGGCCAGGGTCGTCTTACCCGACCCCTGCAGACCGGCCAGCATGATGACCGTCGGCGACTGCTTGGCGTACCGCAGCCGGCGGGTCTCCCCGCCGAGGATCTCGATGAGCTCCTCGTTGACGATCTTGATGACCTGCTGGGCGGGGTTCAGCGCCTGGGAGACGTCGGCGCCGCGCGCCCGGTCCTTGACCGCGGTGATGAAGGCCCGCACCACCGGCAGCGCGACGTCGGCCTCCAGCAGCGCGATGCGGATCTCGCGCGCGGTGGCGTCGATGTCGGCGTCGGTGAGCCGGCCCTTGCCGCGCAGGCCGCTGAACACCTTGTCGAGGCGGTCGGAGAGGGTCTCGAACACAGCACGTCCTCAGCAGTTCTCGCGGGCGCGGCCGGCCGGTCGGACCGACCGGCTGCTCGGCTGCCGGCACCCGGGGACCCGGGGCCGTCGCGCCACCTCCCGACCAGCCTAACGAGCACCGCGGAACTCAGGCCCCCTGCAGGGTCCCGTCGCGAGCCTGCGAGCGGCGGGAGGGCCTCCTTCAGGCGGCGCGGCGCGCGACGACCGCCACGACGGCGACCGAGGCGGCGGAGAACACCGCCGTCCCGCAGTCGGCGCAGGCCCACTCGGGGCACTCGCCGCCGTCGGCGGTGTGCCCGTCGACGCAGGGCGGCTGCACGAACTCCCGGTCGTCCGCGCAGGCCGGGCAGTGCCACACGCGCCCCTCGGCCGCCGCGATCTCGAAGGACCGGTGGTGCATGCGGGTTCCCTCCCCCGGACGACGGGACCGTTCCGTCCCACTCGCCTGCGAGGCTGACACGGGGGTCCGACAGTTCCGGGGACCTCAGCCCGGCGTGTCCCCCGGCGCGGTCACCGGATCAGGCACCGCGCCGCGCACCGCGGCCGCCAGCGCGGAGTCCACCCGGGCCCGCTGCTCGCCGCCGATCGGCTCGCCCGACGGGTTGCACACGTAGAAGTGGTCGGCGGCGTCGGCGCCGAGGGTCTCGATCCGCGCCGACGTCACGTCGAGGCCCTCGGCGGCGATCGCGGCGGTGAGGCGGTACAGCAGGCCCGCCCGGTCCCCCGCCCGCACCTCGACGATCCCGGTGGCGTCGCCGGTCACCTCGCCGTTGTGCCACGCGATCCGCGGCGGCGCGGTCCGGGCGGCGTCCTGCCGGTAGTCGGCCTCGCGCTGCCGCAGCCGGTCGGCCAGCGGCAGGGTGCCCTCCAGGGCCGCCCGCACGGCGTCGGCCAGGATCGCCGGCACCGGCACCCGGCCGAACCGCGGCCGGACGGCGAAGACCGCGGTGGCCCGCCCCTCGACCACGTTGACCTTCGCAGCCCGGACGTCGAGCTGGTTGAGGGCCAGCACCCCGGCCAGGTTGCTGAACAGGCCGTGCCGGTCCGGCGCGGTAAAGGTGACCTGCTGGCCGTCGGCGACGTCCTCCACCCCGACGCTCACGCCGTGCGTCCCCTCGGAGCTGACCTGGGGCTCGACGGCCTGCAGCACCGGCTCCGGTTCGCGAACCGGGGCCCCGCCGAGGTGGGCCTGCACGCGGGCGACGAGGGCGGCGACCAGGTGCGCCTTCCACGGGCTCCACGCGGAGCTGCTGGTGGCCGCGCCGTCGGCCTGGGCCAGGGCGTGCAGCAGCTGCAGCAGCGCGGGGTCGTGCCCGATGGTCGCCGCGACCCGCGCGACAGTGGCGGGGTCGTCGATGTCCCTGCGGGTGGCGGTGTCGGGCAGCAGCAGGTGGTGGCGCACCATCGCCGCCAGGGTGGCGACGTCGGTCTCGGAGAAGCCCATCCGCGTGGCGATCTGCGCCGCGACCGGCTCCCCGACGACGCTGTGGTCCCCGGGCCAGCCCTTGCCGATGTCGTGCAGCAGCGCGCCGACCAGCAGCAGGTCGGGCCGGTCGACGTCGTGGGTCAGCTCCGCCGCCGCGGCGGCGGCCTCCACCAGGTGGCGGTCCACCGTGAACCGGTGCCAGGGGTGCCGCTGCGGCAGCGAGCGCACCCGGTCCCACTCGGGCAGCAGCCGGGCCAGCAGCCCCTCCTGGTCGAGCTGCTCGAGCACCGCGACCGCGGACCGGCCGCTGGCCAGCAGCCGGAGGAACGACCAGCGCACCTCGGCCGGCCACGGCTCCGGCACCGGCGGCGAGTGCACCGCGAGCACCTTGAGCGTGTACGGCGACAGCAGCAGGTCGGCCCGGGCGGCGGCCGCCGCGCCGCGGAGCACCAGGCCGGGGTCGGCGGCGGGGCGGGCGTCGCGGGCGAGCACGACCTCGTCGCCCTGGCGGACCACCCCCTCGGCCAGCGGCTCGCGGCGCACCCGGCGGTAGCGGCCGCGGGGACGGCGGACGAGGGCCGCCTCCACCCGCCGCCAGGTCTCGTCGGCGACGAAGGCCAGCCGGCGCCCGGCCAGGCTCACCTCGCGCAGCAGCGCGTCCTCGTCGGGCAGCCCGAGCGCCACCGCGACCGGCCGCTGCTCCTGGCGGACCAGCACGTCGGTGGGCCGGCCGGACCGCCGGCGCAGCTCGTCGCGGACGTCGAGCAGGAACGCGTAGGCCTGCTCGGCCTCGGCCGTCGGCTCGTCGGCCAGCTGGGCGGCGGCCGCCGCGCGCAGCACCTGCCCCTCCCGCAGCCCGCCGTAGGCCTCCTTGAGGTCCGGCTCGAGCAGGAAGGCCAGCTCGCCGACCTGCCGGGCGCGGCCGCGCCGCAGGTCGCGCAGCTGCGGCAGCAGCCGGGACGCCGACTGGCGCCAGCTGGCCAGGGTCGCCGTCCGCAGCGCCGCGGCGAGGCCGGCGTCCCCCGCCACCAGCCGGACGTCGAGCAGCCCGAGGCCGGCCTTGACGTCGGTGGAGGCCACCCCGACGGCCTCCGAGACGGTCCGCACCGAGTGGTCCAGGCGCAGGCCGGCGTCCCAGATCGGGTACCAGACGGCGTCGGCGAGGGCGGCGATCTCCGGCCGCCCGTCGTGCACCAGCACGAGGTCGAGGTCCGCGTGCGGCGGGGGCTCCCGGCGGCCCAGGCTGCCGACGGCGAGGAGGGCCACGCCGTCGGTCCCGGTCCGCGGCTGTTCCGTCCCTCGCCCACCCGAGCCACGGCCCCGGCGGGGCGGCGGGGTCCCCGCCGCGGCCTCGTCGAGCAGACCGGTGAGCCAGTCGTCGAGGACCTGCACCCGCTCCGCCCGCGACAGTGCGGGCAGCGACCCGGTGTCCAGCACGTCTCCCCCTCCGCTCGGTTCGGTGTCGAGAAGCGCACCGGCCGGGGTGGCGGGTCCTCCCACCACCCCGGCCGGTGCGTTCGTGCGGTCCTGCGCGCCTACAGGGCGTCGGCGCCGCGCTCACCGGTGCGGACGCGGACGATCTCGTCGATCGTCGTCACCCACACCTTGCCGTCGCCGATCTGGCCGGTGCTCGCGGCCTCGACGATGGCGTCCACGACGCGGGCGGCGTCGATCTCGCTGACGACGACCTCGATGCGGACCTTGGGCACGAAGTCCACCTGGTACTCGGCGCCGCGGTAGACCTCGGTGTGACCCCGCTGGCGGCCGAAGCCCTGGACCTCGCTGACGGTCAGGCCCGCGATCCCGATCAGCTCGAGGGCGTTCTTGACGTCGTCGAGCTTGAACGGCTTGACGATGGCAGTGACGAGCTTCATGCCCGGATCCCTTCCGTGTTGCGCGCCTCGGCGTGCGCCTGCGCGGTGAGTGTCGCAGCGCCGCCGCCCCCGCTCCCGAGCGAGGCGAAGTCGTAGCCGGTCTCAGCGTGCACGGCGCCGTCGATGCCGCTGACCTCCTCCTCCTCGGTGATCCGGAAGCGCATCGTCTTGGCGATGGCGAACCCGATGACCAGCGTGAGGACGAACGAGTAGACGAGCACCGCGATGGCGCCGATGGCCTGCCGCCAGAGCTGGTCGACGCCGCCGCCGTAGAACAGGCCGTCGACACCGGCCGTGGTGGCCGCGGAGGCGAACAGGCCGACCGCGAGGGTGCCCCACAGGCCGCCGACGAGGTGGACGCCGACGACGTCGAGGGAGTCGTCGTAGCCCAGCTTGTACTTCAGGCCCACCGCGAGGGCGCACAGCACACCGGCGATGGCGCCGACGAACAGGGCGCCGATCGGCGTCACCGACGAACAGGCCGGGGTGATGGCCACCAGGCCCGCGACGACGCCGGAGGCGGCGCCCAGCGAGGTGGCGTGCCCGTCGCGGATCTTCTCCGTCAGCAGCCAGCCGAGGGTGGCCGCGCCGGTGGCGGCGAGGGTGGTGACGAAGACCTCCGCGGCCTGGCCGTTGGCCGACAGCGCCGAGCCGGCGTTGAACCCGAACCAGCCGAACCACAGGATGCCGGCGCCGATCATGACCAGGGGCAGGTTGTGCGGGCGCATCGGGTCGCGGCCGAAGCCCCGCCGCTTGCCCAGCACGAGGGCGAGGGCCAGACCGGCGGCACCGGCGTTGATGTGCACCGCGGTGCCACCGGCGAAGTCGATGGCCAGCAGGTTGTTGGCGATCCAGCCGCCGGTCTCGGACTCCGCCCCGTTGAAGGCGAACACCCAGTGGGCGACCGGGAAGTAGACGACGGTCGCCCAGATGCCGGCGAAGACCATCCACGGACCGAACCGGGCCCGGTCGGCGATGGCGCCGGAGATCAGCGCGACGGTGATGATCGCGAAGACCGCCTGGAAGGCGACGAAGGCCAGCGACGGGATGGTGAAGACCAGGTTGTCCGGCGCGAAGGCGGCGTCGAGTCCACCGGTGCCGATCAGCGAGGACAGCCCGAAGAACTCGAACGGGTCGCCCAGCAGGCCACCGCCGACGTCGTTGCCGAAGGCGATCGAGTAGCCGTAGAGCACCCAGAGCACGCCGATGAGGGCGAGCGCGCCGAAGCTCATCATCATCATGTTGAGCACGCTCTTCGCGCGGACCATGCCGCCGTAGAAGAGCGCCAGGCCCGGGGTCATGAACAGCACCAGGGCGGCGCTGGCGAGAACCCAGGCGGTGTCGCCGGTGTCCACGGCAACCTCCTGACGGGATCGGTGTGGCGGGGCCACGGGGGCGGTCCGGGGTGGAGCGTGACCCCGGGCCGAGGGGGCTCAGACCGGCGCTCCTCCGGGGAGGGGCGACGTGGCGATCACGGTGCCGCCCGCCTGTTTCGCCCGGCGGCACGCCACTGTTTCCGAACGGTGAACTCCGCCCCGCGTGTCCGGCCGGTGTGTTCCGGCCGTGTTGCGCCACCCCCGCGAGTGGCCCCCGTCACGGGGGCCGCCGCTTGTTGCAAGCCATGTGCAGTTGCCAACGGTGTGCAATAAGGTCGGTCCCGGCCGTTCGACCGCGGGCGGCTCCGGACGCCAGGAGGCAGCGTGCACGTCCCCGACGGGTTCCTCGACGCACCCACGTCCGTCGCGACCGGCGTCGTGGCCGCCGGCGGGGTGGCCGTGGCCCTGCGGGGCGCCCGGCGCGAGCTCGACGAGCGCACCGCTCCCCTGGCCGGCCTGACGGCCGCCTTCGTCTTCGCCGTGCAGATGATGAACTTCCCGGTCGGTGCCGGCACCAGCGGACACCTGATCGGCGGCGCGCTCACCGCCGTCCTCGTCGGCCCCTGGACGGCGGTGCTGTGCATGACCGTGGTGCTGCTCGTCCAAGCAGTGCTGTTCGCCGACGGCGGGCTGACCGCGCTGGGCACCAACATCACGCTGATGGGCCTGGTCGCGGTCGGCGTCGCGTACGGCGCCTTCCGGCTGCTGAGCGCCGTCCTGCCGCGGACCCGCACCGGGGTGCTCACCGCCGCCGGCGTCGGCGCGTTCCTCTCGGTGCCCGTGGCGGCGCTGGCCTTCGTCGCCCTGTTCGCCGTGGGCGGTGTCGCCGACGTCCCGGTCGGCACGGTGGCCGCCACGATGGGCGGCGTCCACCTGATCATCGGCATCGGCGAGGCGCTGATCACCGCCGCGGTGCTCACCGCCGTCCTGGCCGTCCGGCCGGACCTGGTCTGGGGCGCGCGCTCCCTGCGCGCCGCGACGCAGCTGGCCCCGCGCCCCACCACGCCCACCGGAGGTGCCCGATGACGACGTCCCGGCGGACCCGCGGCTTCCTGCTCGTCGGCCTGCTCGTCGCGCTGCTCGTGGCCGGCGTCGGGAGCTACTACGCGAGCTCGCACCCCGACGGGCTGGAGTGGTCGGCCGAGCAGGAGGGCTTCTCCGGCACGGCCCGCGACAGCGCCACGGCGGACTCCCCGCTGGCCGACTACGCCGTGGCCGGCGTCGACGACGGCCGACTGTCCGGCGGGCTGGCCGGGGTCCTCGGCGTCACCGTCACGCTGCTGCTCGCCGGCGGCCTGACCGTGGTGGTGCGCCGGCGCGGCCGGGACACCGCGGACACCACCTCCTGACGTGGGTGCCGGGCACGGCGGCGCGCTGGGCGCCGCCTACGTCAGCGGGACCAGTCCCGTGCACCGGCTCGAGCCGCACCTGAAGCTGGTCGCGGTCCTCGCCTTCGCCGTCGTGGTGGTGGCGACGCCGGTGCACGCGCCGTGGGCGTGGGCCGCCTACGCGGGCTACCTGGCGCTGGTGCTCGGCGCGGCGGCCGTGGCCGGCGTCCGGCCGGGCCGGCTGGCCCGCAGCCTCGCCGTGGAGACGCCCTTCGTGCTGTTCGCGCTGCTCCTGCCGGTGGTGGCGCGCGGGCCGCGGATCGAGGTCGCCGGCCTGTCGCTCTCGCAGAGCGGGCTGGTCGCGGCCGGTGGGCTGCTGGCCAAGGCGACCCTCTCGGTCCTGGCCGCCACCGTGCTCGCGGCGACGACGGAGCCCCGGGCGCTGCTGCGCGGGCTGGAGCGGCTGCGGCTGCCCTCGGTGCTCGTGCAGATCCTCATGTTCATGTTCCGCTACGCCGACGTGGTCGGCGGCGAGCTGCGGCGGATGCGGGTGGCCCGGGAGTCCCGCGGGTTCCGCGGCCGCCACCTGGGCGCGCTGCGCGTGCTGGGCCCGGCGGCCGGCTCGTTGTTCATCCGCTCCTACGAGCGCGGCGAGCGGGTGCACCTGGCCATGCTGTCTCGCGGCTACACCGGGCGGGTGCCGACCGGCCCGGCTCCGGCGGTGCCCGCGCAGGCGTGGCTGGCCGCCCTCGCCCTCCCGGCGGCTGCCGGCGCCGTCCTGGCGTCTGGTCTGCTTCTCGGGTGAGTGCACCACCCTCTGCCCTGGGCTCCTCGCGTCCCGAGCCCTCCTTGCTCGTCGAGGACCTCGCCTTCGCCTACCCCGACGGGCACCAGGCGCTGTTCGGGGTCGACCTGCGGATCGAGCAGGGCGAGCGGGTGGCGCTGCTCGGGCCCAACGGTGCGGGCAAGACCACCCTGGTGCTGCACCTCAACGGCATCCTGCGGGGCGGCCGGGGCGCGGTGACCGTCGCCGGGCTGCCGGTCGGCCAGCGGCACCTGCAGGAGATCCGCCGGCGGGTGGGCATCGTGTTCCAGGACCCCGACGACCAGCTGTTCATGCCGACCGTCGGCGAGGACGTCGCCTTCGGCCCGCGCAACCTCGGACTGCCCGAGGCGGAGGTCGCCGCCCGGGTGGCCGCGGCGCTGGACCAGGTGGGCATGACCGGCGCCGCCGACCGCCCGCCGCACCACCTCTCGTTCGGTCAGCGCCGGCGGGTCGCCGTCGCCACGGTCCTGTCGATGCACCCGGAGATCCTGGTCCTCGACGAGCCGTCGTCCAACCTGGACCCCGCGGGCCGCCGCGAGCTGGCCGAGGTCCTGGAGGCGCTGCCGGTGACCATGCTGATGGTCACCCACGACCTGCCCTACGCCCTGCAGCTGTGCCCGCGCTCGGTCGTGCTGGACGGCGGGGTCGTGGTCGCCGACGGGCCGACCCGCGAGCTGCTCGCCGACGCGGAGCTGCTCCGCCGCCACCGGCTCGAGCTGCCCTACGGGTTCGACCCGGACACCGTCCCCTGACCCGTCGCGGCCCGAGGCGGACAGGCCCGGCGAGACTGACCCGGTGGACGACGACCTGCTGAGCCTGCGCGCCTCCTGCGACCGGTCCCTGAGCGGGCACGGGGAGTGGCGGGCGGGCGACCTGCTGGCGTCCGTCCCGGTCGACACGGCGCTGGACCGCTACGGCGACGGCGGCGTGGTCGCCGACCTGGAGGCCGAGGTCTCCGGGGTGCTCGGCCTACCCGCGGCCGCCTACCTGCCCAGCGGCGTGATGGCCCAGCAGGCGGCGCTGCGCGTGCACGCCGACCGCCGCGGACGGCGCACCGTGCTGTTCCACCCCGAGTGCCACCTGGCCCGGCACGAGGAGCAGGCGCTCGAGCGGCTGCACGGCATGGTCGGCCGCCCCGTCGGCGACCGGGACCGGCTGCTGCTGCGCGCCGACCTCGACGGGGTCGCCGAGCACCCGGCCGCGCTGCTGGTCGAGCTGCCGCAGCGCGACCTCGGCGGCCGCCTCCCCCCGTGGGACGACGTCGTCGAGCAGGCCGCCTGGGCCCGCGAGCGCGGCGCGGCCGCCCACCTCGACGGCGCCCGGCTGTGGGAGGCCTCGGCCGGGTACGACCGCTCCCCCGCCGAGGTCGCCGCGCCGTTCGACACGGTCTACGTCAGCTTCTACAAGGGCCTCGGCGCGCTGGCGGGCTGCTGCCTGGCCGGGCCGGCCGACGTCGTGGCCGAGGTGCGCGAGTGGCGGCGCCGGATGGGCGGCACGCTGTTCGGCATGTGGCCCGGCGCGGCGTCCGCCCTGACCTGCCTGCGCCGTCGCCTGCCGCTGATGCCGGCCTACCTGCGCCGCGCCCGCGAGGTCGCCGACGCGGTGCGCGACCTGCCCGGCGTCGCCGTCGTCCCCGACCCGCCGGAGACGCCGATGCTGCACCTGCTGCTGCGCACCACGCCGGAGGCGTTCGAGGCGGCCGCCCGGTCGCTGGCGGTGGAGCACGGGCTGTGGACGTTCGCCCGCGCGGCCCGCACCGGGGACCCCGCCGTCGTGCGGGTGGAGCTGTCGGTCGGCGACGCGACGATGGCGCTGCGCGACGACGAGGTGCGCACCGCCGTCGCGGCGCTCACCGGCTGACGGCCCCCCTGCAGGGGCCCGCCGCCCGCTGGCGAGCGGCGCGGGGCAGGGGGGTCCTCTCTCAGTCGGCTCCGCCGACCAGCGCCTCGGCGAAGGCCTCCGGCTCGAACGGGGCGAGGTCGTCGGCGCCCTCCCCCAGCCCGACCAGCTTCACCGGGATGCCGAGCTCGCGCTGCACCGAGACGACGATGCCGCCCTTGGCGGTGCCGTCGAGCTTGGTCAGGACGACGCCGGTGACGTCGACGGCCTCGGTGAACACCCGGGCCTGCACGACGCCGTTCTGACCGGTCGTCGCGTCCAGGACGAGCAGCACCTCGGTGACCGGCGAGACCTTCTCCACGACCCGCTTGATCTTGCCGAGCTCGTCCATGAGGCCACCCTTGGTGTGCAGCCGGCCGGCGGTGTCGACGACCACGGTGTCGACCTCGGCCTCCACGCCGGTCCGCGCCGCCTCGAAGGCCACCGACGCCGGGTCGGCCCCCTCCCGGCCCCGCACGGTGAGGACGCCGACCCGCTCGCCCCACGTCTCGAGCTGGTCGGCCGCCGCGGCCCGGAAGGTGTCGGCCGCGCCGAGCACCACGCTCCTGCCGTCACCGACGAGCACCCGGGCGATCTTGCCGACGGTGGTGGTCTTGCCCGCGCCGTTGACGCCGACGACCAGCGCGATGCCGGGCCGGCCGTCGTGCCGGTCGACGTGCAGCGTGCGGTCGAGGTCGGGGCCCAGGACGGCGGTCAGCTCCCGCACCAGGAGCTCGCGCAGCTGCGTCCCCGAGGCGGTGGCCAGCACCATCGACTGGGTGCGCAGCCGGTCGACGATCTGCTGCGTCGCGGCGACGCCGACGTCGGCCGCCAGCAGGGTCTCCTCGACCTCCTCCCAGTCGTCCTCGGTCAGCCGCTCGCGGGCGAGGACGGTGAGCAGGCCGCGGCCGAGCGAGGACTGCGAGCGGGCCAGGCGCGAGCGCAGCCGCACCAGGCGGCCCGCCGACGGCGGCGGGGTCTCGAAGACCAGGCCGGGCTCGGGCTCGGCCGGCGGCAGCGGCGTCGGCGGCGCCTCCGGCTGCACCGTGTCCGGCTGTGTCTGGTCGCTGGGTGCGGTGGTGCCCGCGGGCGGGGCCGGCTCGGCCGGGCGCGGGGGCGCCGGCGGCCGCGGGCGGGTCAGCGTCGTGCCGGCGGCGGCGTCCTCGTCCAGGCGGGTCGTCCGCCGACCGCGGCCGACCAGCAGGCTGACCCCGAGGACCAGGGCGACGACGAGGATCGCGACCGCGATCAGCACGAACTCCATGGCCCCCAGTCTCCCAGTACCCGTACCGGCCGGGGTGGGCGATGCACAGGTCCGTGGGCCACCCTGTCCGGCATGCCCCTCCCCGGCCGGGAGTCCCCGGTCCTGCTGCTCGGTCCGCTGCTGCGCCACGTCGACCCCGTGTCGGCGACCGTCTGGGTCGAGACCGACCGCCCGTGCGAGGTCGAGGTGCTGGGCCGGCGCACACGGACCTTCACCGTGGGCGGCCACCACTACGCCCTGGTCGTCGTCGAGGACCTCGAACCGGGCAGCACCACGCCCTACGAGGTCCACCTCGACGGCGAGCAGGTGTGGCCGGAGGCGACCTCGCGCTTCCCGGCCAGCCGGATCCGCACCCCCGGCCGCCCCGGCCCCTTCCGGATCGCCTTCGGCTCCTGCCGGTACGCCACGCCCAGCACGGTGGACGCCGACGAGGGCATCCCGCCCGACGCGTTGGACACCTACGCCGCGCGGCTGGCCGGCGAGCCGGAGGACACCTGGCCCGACGCCCTCGTCCTGCTCGGCGACCAGGTCTACGCCGACGAGCTGACGACGGCGACCCGCCGCTGGCTGGCGCTGCGCCGCGGCGCCCACGCCCCCGAGGGCAGCCAGGTCGCCGACTACGGGGAGTACACCCGGCTCTACGCGGAGTCCTGGAGCGACCCCCAGGTGCGCTGGCTGCTGTCGACGGTCCCGTCGTCGATGATCTTCGACGACCACGAGATGATCGACGACTGGAACACCTCCGCCGCCTGGCGCCGGGAGACCACCCGGCAGGACTGGTGGGTGGGCCGGATCGAGGGCGGGCTGGTCAGCTACTGGGTCTACCAGCACCTGGGCAACCTCAGCCCGCAGGAGCTGGCGGAGAACCGGACCTGGCAGGCGGTGCGGGACTCCGTCGGCGACGCCGACCCGGTGCTGCGGGAGATGGCCCGGGCCGCCGACACCGACCCGCGGTCGATCCGCTGGAGCTTCGTGCGCCACTGGGGCGAGGCGCGGATGATCATGGTGGACAGCCGCGCCGGCCGGGTGCTCGACGAGCGCGACCGGAAGATGCTCGACGACGACGAGTTCGCCTGGGTGGAGGCGGCGATGCGCCGCGCCGTCGACGAGGGCGTCGAGCACCTGATCCTGGGCACCTCGCTGCCCTGGCTGTTGCCGCACGCCGTCCACGAGATCGAGCGGTGGAACGAGACGCTCAACCGGCGCCATCTGGGCGGGCCGGTCGGCCGACTGTCGGAGAAGCTGCGGCAGGCCGCCGACCTCGAGCACTGGGCGGCGTTCGGCGACTCCTTCGAGCGGCTGGGGCGCGCCGTTGTGTCCATCGCCCGCGGGGAGCACGGCCGGGCACCGGCGACCACGCTCGTGCTCTCCGGCGACGTGCACCACGCCTACGCCGCCGAGCTCGTGGAGCCGGCCGGGCTGACCACCCGGGTGCACCAGCTGACGGTCTCCCCGCTGCACAACCAGGCACCGCACCCGATCAAGGTCGGCTTCCGGATGGGCTGGAGCCGCTGGGCGCGGCGGCTCACCACCGGGATCGCCCGGCTGGGCCGGGTGCAGCCCTCCGGCCTGGACTGGGCCAAGGTGACCGGTCCCTGGTTCGGCAACCAGCTGGGCGAACTGGTGCTGCACGACCGCGAGGCGCGCTTCCGACTGTTCGTGGCCGAGTGCGACGCCACCGGGCAGGACTCCCTGCGCGAGGTCGCCGACCTCCCGCTGTCCGGTCCCGTCGCCGCGGAGGTGACACGCTGAACGGGTGACCCGACCCGCTCCCGGCCCCGGACGGCCCCCGATCCGGCTGCGGCTGGCCACCTTCAACACCCACCACGCCGTCGGGGACGACGGCCGGCACGACCTCGCCCGCCTGGCCAAGGTGGTCGCCGCGGTCGACGCCGACCTGGTGTGCCTGCAGGAGGTGGACCGGCGCTACAGCAACCGCAGCGAGGACGTCGACCAGGCCCTGCTGCTGTCGGAGGCGCTGGACATGGAGCTGGCCTGGGGACCGGCGATCGACGAGCCGCGCGGCGACGAGAAGACCATGCGCCGCCAGTACGGCAACGCGCTGCTGTCCCGGCTGCCGATCCGCTCCTCCGCCGTCCACCGGCTGCCCGGGGACGGCGAGCCGCGCAGCGCCCTGCGCGTGCAGGTGGCACTCCCCGACGGGGCGCTGTGGGTGACCACGACCCACCTGTCCACGCGCCCGACCGAGCAGCGGGCGGCGCAGGCGGAGGCGCTGGCGCGGCTGCACGCCGACCCCGCGGAGGCCGCGGTCCTCGTCGGTGACTTCAACGCCGAGCCCGACGCCCCCGAACTGGCCGCGCTGCGCGACCGGTTCGCCGACGCGTGGCAGCTCGCCCGCGACCGGGACGACCGGGCCGGCTGGAAGTTCTGGCGGCACGACGAGGGCCACACCCACCCGGCCCGCCGGCCGCACAAGCGGATCGACCACGTCTGGGTCACCCCGGGGATCGGCGTGGCCACGGCCCGGGTCCTCGACGGCGCCGGCGCCTCGGACCACCTGCCCCTGGTGGTCGACCTGGAGCTGCCCGCCGGCGGGTGAGGACGGACCCGCCGCCGGTTCAGGCCGGTTCGGCCTGGTCCTCGCGGAGGCGCTGGCTGATCACGCCGGTGATGCCGTCGCCGCGCATGCTCACTCCGTACAGGGCGTCGGCGATCTCCATCGTCCGCTTCTGGTGCGTGATGACGATCAGCTGCGAGGTCGCCCGCAGCTGCTCCACGAGGGTCAGCAGCCGGCCGAGGTTGACGTCGTCGAGCGCAGCCTCGACCTCGTCGAGCACGTAGAACGGCGAGGGCCGGGCGCGGAAGATCGCCACCAGCAGCGCGACGGCGGTCAGCGAGCGCTCGCCCCCCGAGAGCAGCGACAGCCGCTTGACCTTCTTGCCGGGCGGGCGGGCCTCGACCTCGACGCCGGTGGTGAGCAGGTCCTCGGGGTCGGTCAGGTAGAGCCGGCCCGAGCCGCCGGGGAACAGGGTGGCGAAGACCTGCTCGAACTCGCGCTGCACGTCGGCGAAGGCGGCGGCGAACACGTCGTGGATCCGCTCGTCGACCTCCCGGACGACGGTGAGCAGGTCGCGGCGGGTGGCCTTGAGGTCCTCCAGCTGCGTGGCCAGGAAGGAGTGCCGCTCCTCCAGGGCCGCGAACTCCTCCAGCGCCAGCGGGTTGACCTTGCCGAGAGTGGCCAGGTCGCGTTCGGCCTGGGCGGCCCGGCGCTCCTGCGCGGCACGGTCGTAGGGAACCGGCTCCGGCTCCGGCTCCCCGGCGGCCTGCGCGGCGGCGACCTGGGCGGGGGCGGGCGGCACCGGCGCGGCCGGGCCGTACTCGGCCAGCAGCGTGGGCAGGTCGACGCCGTACTCCTCGGCGGCGCGCGCCTCCAGCGTCTCGATCCGGTAGCGCTGTTCGGCCCGGGCGACCTCGTCGCGGTGCACCTCGTCGGTCAGCCGCTCCAGCTCGGCGGTGGCGGTGCGGACCGCCGTCCGGACCTCGAGCAGCTCGGCCTCGCGGGCGGTGCGGACCCGGGCCAGCTCGTCGCGCTCGGTGGCGGCGCGGGCGAGGCTGGTGGCCAGCGCGGTGAGCGCCGCGTCGGCGCCGGCGCGCACGCGGGCGGCGACCTGCGCGCCGCGCTGCCGGGCCAGCCGGGCGGCCGCGGCCCGCTCCCGGGCGGCACGCTCCTGCCGGGCCTGGCGGCGCAGCGACTCGGCGCGGCCGGTCAGCGCACGGGCACGCTCCTCGGCGGTGCGCACCGCCAGCCGGGCCTCGGTCTCGGCCTGCCGGGCCGCGGCGGCCTCCAGCCGCAGCCGGTCGCGCTCGGCGGAGTCGGGCTCCTCCTCCACCGGCGCGGCCTCGGCCTGCGCCAGCCGCTCCTCCAGGTCGCTCAGCGCCGCCTGCGCCTGCTCCAGCGCCTGCTCGGCCCGGACGCGGGCGGCCGCGGACCGCTCGGCCTCGGCGGCAGCCGAGCGGGCGGCGGCGCCCAGCTCGGCCAGCTGCGCGGCGACGGCGGACCGGGTGCGGTCGGCGGCCTGGCGCGCGGCCAGCGCGGCGTCGACGTCGGCGGACCGCTCCCGCGCCGTCTCCCGCGCCGCGGTCAGCCGGTCGGCGAGGTCGGCGGCGCGCGCGGCGGCGGCGGTCAGCTCCCGGCCGGCCTCGTCGACCCGGGCGCGCAGCTCGAGGCCGGAGGGGGCGTTGGCCTGCCCGCCGACCGCCCAGTCGGCGCCGACCAGGTCACCGTCGGCGGTCACCGCGCGCACGCGGGGGTGGGTGCCCACGAGCGTCACGGCAGCGGCCAGGTCCGGCACGACCGCGACCCGGTCCAGCGCGCGGGCCAGGGCGGGCCGCAGCTGCTCGGGTGCGGTCACCAGGTCCAGCGCCCAGCGGGCGCCCTCGGGCAGGTGCGGCCAGCCCTCGCGGGGCAGGGGCTGCGGGCCGCCGGTGACCAGCAGCCCGGCCCGGCCGCCGTCGGCGTCCTTGAGGTGGGCCAGCACCGCGGCCGCCTCGGCGACGCCCTCGACGACCAGCGCGTCGGCCATGCCGGCCAGCGCCGCCGCCAACGGCACCTCGGCGCCGGGCTCGACGGTGAGCCGCTCGGTCACCGGCCCCAGCACGCCCGGGAGGCCGGCCGCCAGCGCCGCCGCCGAGCCGTCGGCGGGTGCCAGGCCGAGGGCCAGCGCGTCGCGGCGGGCCTGCCAGGAGGCGCGGTCCCGCTCGGCGGCCCGCTCGGCCGCAGCCAGCTCGGTGACCGCCTTGGCCGCCTCGGCGTGCGCGGTGACGGCGTCCTGGTGAGCGGTGACCAGGGCGACGTCGGTGTCCTCGGCGTCGGCGACCTCGTCGCGGCGCTCGGCGAGCCGCTCGGCGGCGACCTCGGCGCGGTCGGCGGCCTCCCCGGCCGACAGCGCGAGCCGCTCGATCTCCGACTCGCCGGCCGCCACCCGCGAGCGGGCGGCGGCGACCTTGCCGGACAGCCGCGCCAGGCCCTCGCGGCGGTCGGCCAGCGCCCGCGCGGCGGCGACCCACGCCCGCTCGGCCTCGGCGAGCGCGGTCTCCGCCTCGGTGCGGGCGGTCACCGCAGTGGCCAGCCGGCCGCGCTCGGCCTCCAGGCCGGCGGCGAGCTCGGCCTCGGTGGCGGCGACCCGGTCGGCCTCGGCCTCGAGCTGGTCGGGGTCCCGGCCGCCGGTGGTCGCGGCGGGCAGGGCCGACAGGTGGCGGTGGCGCTCGGCGGCGAGCTGGGCGACGCCGCGGAACCGCTCGGTCAGCGCCGACAGCCGGTACCAGGTCTCCTGGGCCGAGCCCAGCAGCGGGGCGTTGGCGGCGAGCTCGGCCTCCAGCGCCGACTCGCGCCGGGCGGCGTTCCCCAGCTGGGCCTCGACGACGGCCCGCCGCTGCCGTGCGGCGTCCTCGTCGGCGACGTCCTTGTCCAGGGCGTCGCGCAGCCGCACCAGGTCGTCGGCGAGCAGCCGCAGACGGGCGTCGCGCAGGTCGGCCTGGACGCCGGCCGCCCGGCGGGCCACCTCCGCCTGCCGGCCCAGCGGCTTGAGCTGGCGGCGCAGCTCCGCGGTGAGGTCCCCGAGCCGGTCGAGGTTGGCCTGCATCGCGTCGAGCTTGCGGAGCGCCTTCTCCTTGCGCTTGCGGTGCTTGAGGACGCCCGCGGCCTCCTCGACGAAGGCGCGGCGGTCCTCGGGGCGACCGGAGAGGACGGCGTCGAGCTGCCCTTGCCCGACGATCACGTGCATCTCGCGGCCGATGCCGGAGTCGCTGAGCAGCTCCTGGACGTCGAGCAGCCGCACCTTGTCGCCGTTGATCTCGTACTCGCTCTCGCCGGAGCGGTACATGCGGCGGGTGATCGAGACCTCGGTGTACTCGATCGGGAGCGCGCCGTCGGCGTTGTCGATGGTGAGGGTCACCTCGGCCCGGCCCAGCGCCGGGCGGCCGGCGGTGCCGGCGAAGATGACGTCCTCCATCTTGCCGCCGCGCAGGCTCTTGGCCCCCTGCTCGCCCATGACCCAGGCGAGGGCGTCGACGACGTTGGACTTCCCGGAGCCGTTGGGTCCGACGACGGCGGTGATCCCCGGCTCGAGGCGCAGGGTCGTCGCGGAGGCGAAGGACTTGAAGCCCTTCAGCGTCAGGCTCGACAGGTGCACAGGATGAGTGGCTCAGCCGCGGGAGCGCGGCCACTGGCCCCGTCCCGGGTCCCGCCCTGAGCGTGCGAAGGGCGGGGAGGACGGGGTCCTTTCTTACGCCAGCGCGGGCTCGGCGTTCTCGCCGGCCAGGCTGAGCAGCTCGTGGGCGATGGCCGCGTCGCGCTGGGCGCGCAGCTCCTGCAGTTCCTGCTCCAGCCGGCGCACCTTGGCCCGCAGGACGGCGTTCTCCTCGACTACTCGGAGCTCCGCGGGGGTGACGACGTGACCGAACAGGGCCTTGGCCATGGCGATAACGGCCTTTCGACTGCGTTGAGGGATGACCTGCGCCCCGTACGACGGTCGGCGCGGTCCGTGTGTTCCAGGGTGACAGGCCAGGTCACGCAGGTCAACGCCGACTCTGCACAGGTCACGTGTCGTGGGGGTGTCGCGTTCGTCACGCCGTGGTGAAGCCGCCGCTCCCCTGGATCGGCTCGTCCCGGACGTCGACCCGCGTCACCGCACCCGGCGCCCGCGGGCCCTCCAGATCGGCCAGGACGGCGGCCACCGCGGCGTCGTCCCCCTCGAGCACGACCTCGACGCGGCCGTCGGCGAGGTTGGTCGCCGAGCCGGCCAGCCCGGCGGCCTCGGCGCGGCCGCGGACGAACCAGCGGTAGCCGACCCCCTGGACCGAGCCGGACACCACGGCGACCGCGCGGCGCGTCATGGCCGGCCGGGGCGAGCGCCGGCGGCGGTCCGGCGCGCGCGGGGGCGCGGCTGGCAGGACGGGCAGCTGTAGCTGGACCGGTTCATGAACGACTCCCGGACGACCGGCGTCCCGCACCGGGGGCAGGGCCGGTCCTCCTGGCCGTAGACGGCGAGGAACCGCGAGAAGTACCCGCTCTGGCCGTTGACGTCGACGTACAGCGAGTCGAAGGAGGTCCCGCCCTGCGCCAGCGCCTCGCCCAGCACGTCGCGGACGCCGGCGAGCAGGTCCTCGACCTGGGCCCGGGTCAGCTTGTCGGTGGGCCGGGCGCCGTGCAGCCGGGCCCGCCACAGCGCCTCGTCGGCGTAGATGTTGCCGACCCCGCCGATGAGCGTCTGGTCCAGCAGCGCCCGCTTGACCTCGGTGCGCCGGCGCCGCAGCGCCGCGCTGAACCCGGCGGTGTCGAAGGAGTCGTCGAGCGGGTCGATGGCGATGTGCGCCAGGCGCCGCGGCAGGCCGCCGTCCTCGCCGACCTCCTCGACGGCCAGCCCGCCGAAGGTGCGCTGGTCGACGAAGCGCAGCTCGCGGCCGCCGTCGGTGAAGGTGAACCGCGCGCGCAGGTGCGTCTCGTCGGGCTGCGAGGCCTTCTCGACCAGCAGCTGGCCGCTCATGCCGAGGTGCGCGACGAGCGCGGAGCCGGAGGGGGTGCCGTCGGGCTCGGTCAGCGGCAGCCACAGGTACTTGCCGCGGCGGCGGGCGGCGGTGAACGTGCGGCCGGTCAGCGCCGCGACGAAGTGTTCGGTGCCCTCGAGGTGCCGGCGGACCGCCCGGGGGTGGGCGACCTCGACGGCGGCGACGGTGCGCCCGGCGACCCAGCGCTCCAGGCCGCGCCGCACCACCTCGACCTCGGGCAGCTCGGGCACGGCGGGTCAGTCCTCGGTCGTCGTCTCGGGGGCGCCGTCGCCGGACAGCGCCCGCCACGCGGCCTCGGCGGCCTCCTGCTCGGCGGCCTTCTTCGTGCGGCCGGAACCGCGGCCGCGCACGCCGCCGTCGAGGACGACGGCGGCGGTGAACGTCTTGGCATGGTCGGGGCCGTCGTCCTCGACCACGTAGGTCGGCGCGCCCAGGCCGAGGGCGGCGCCGAGCTCCTGCAGGCTGGTCTTCCAGTCCAGGCCGGCGCCGCGGGTGGCGGCCTGGTCCAGGAGCGGGTCGAACAGCCGGTGCACGATGGCGGCCGCGACGTCCAGGCCGAGGCCGACGTGCACCGCACCGATCAGCGCCTCGACGGCGTCGGCGAGGATCGAATCCTTCTCCCGGCCGCCGGTGGTCTCCTCACCGCGGCCGAGCAGCAGGTGCGGGCCCAGCCCCCCGGCGCCCAGCCGCCGCGCCACCCCGGCCAGCGAGGTCATGTTGACCACCGAGGCGCGCAGCTTGGCCAGCCGGCCCTCGGGCAGCTCGGGGTGGCGCCGGTACAGCTCGTCGGTGACGACGAGGCCGAGCACCGAGTCGCCGAGGAACTCCAGGCGCTCGTTGGTGGGCAGCCCGCCGTTCTCGTAGGCGTAGGACCGGTGCGTCAGCGCCAACGCCAGCAGGCCGCCGGGCAACTCGACGCCGAGGGCGTCGCGGAGCCAGGCGGCCGACCGTTCGGCGTGCGCCTGCCCGGCCGGCGAGCAGCCCGGGACCCCACCCGGGGCGGGCGGGGTACCGGTGGCCGGCGTCGCCACGGCGGGACTCGGGGAGCTCAGACCGAGAGGACCTGACGGCCCTGGTACTGACCGCAGTTCGGGCAGGCCGTGTGCGGCGGCTTGAGCTCGCCACAGGCCCGGTTCGGGCACGGCGAGAGCGTGGGAGCGGACGCCTTCCACTGCGAGCGACGCATGCGGGTGTTGGCGCGGGACATCTTCCGCTTCGGGACGGCCACGGTCAGTTCTCCTCTGGGTTGCCCGGACCGGGGGTGCCCGGTCCGGAGTCGGAACGGTCGGCCTGCGAGGCGCCGAAGCGCCCCGCCAGTCCGGCCCAGCGCGGGTCGAGCACCTCGTGGGCGTGGTCGGCCGGCAGGTCGTCGAGCCGCTGCCCGCAGTCCACGCACAGCCCCGAGCAGTCCTCGGTGCAGGTGGGCGCCAGCGGCAGGCTGAGGACGACGAGGTCGCGGACCATCGGCTCGAGGTCGATGTGGTCGGCCTCGACGGTGCGGACCTCGTCCTCCTCGCTGGTGGCCTCGGTCGTGCTGCCCTCGTAGGCGAACAGCTCCTGGACGCCGAGCTCGAGGGTGTCCTCGACCGGCTCCAGGCAGCGGGCGCACGAGCCGGCGACGGGGACGTCGACGTCCCCGGAGACCAGCACGCCCTCCATCACCGACTCCAGCCGGAGCCGGAGGTGCACGTCGGCGCCCTCGGGGACGCCGATGAGCTCCACCCGCCAGTCCGCGGGGGCCGGGATCGTCCGCTCCAGCTCCTGCAGGGAGCCGGCCCGCCGGCCGAGTTCCCGCAGGTCCACGCGCCAGGGGTTGGCGGCGGGACGCCGGGCGTCCGGGGACGCGGCGCCTGGGCGGGGCGGCTGAGCGGCAGGCATGTCGGTACTCGCAGTAGGCAGCGGGGAGGTGGCCGGCCGGGGCGCGGGGCCTTGAGGCGGTCGGACCGGAGGACCAGCCTACCCGATGCGCGGACGGCGCCGTCCGGGCCGACCGGGTGAGCCGACCCACCCGGCGGCGGCCCCCGTCAGGGGCGGGGAGGGAGGTCCTCGCTCAGGAGTCGCGCAGCGCGGAGCGGGCCTTCTCCACCGAGCGCAGCATCCGCTCCAGCGTGGTGCCGAAGTCGGCCAGCCGGGTGTCGACGTAGTCGTCGACCTCGGCCCGCATGCGGGCGGCGTCCGCGGTGCTCTGCGCACCCAGCTCGTCGGCCCGGGCCAGTGCGCTGCGGTAGACCTCGGTCTCGCTGACCAGCTGCTCGTGCTCGGCCTGGGCGGTGGCGAGGACCTGCGCGTGCTGGGCCTGGGCGTCGGCCAGCACCGCCTCGCCGTGCTGCTGGGCCTCCGCGACGATCCGCTGGGCCTCCTCCTCGGCCTGCGCCAGCAGGTCCTCGGCCTCGGCCTGGGCGCGGGCGAGCAGCTCGTCGCGCTGCCGTCGGGCGGTGCCGAGGATCTCCTCGCGCTGCCGCCGGGCGGAGCCGACGACCTGCTCGCTCTCGCTGCGGGTGCGGCCGGTCACCCGCTCGGCCTCGGCCTGGGCCTGCTGGAGGATCTCGGTGCGCTGCTCGACGATGGCGCCGGCCTTGTGCACCTCCTCGGGCAGGTTCTCGCGGAGGTCGTCGAGCAGGTCGAGCAGGACGTCGCGCGGGACGATGCACGAGCCGCCGGACATCGGGACGTTGCGGGCGTTCTCGATGACGCTGCTCAGCTCGTCGACGGTCTCGTAGAGCCGGTACACGACCTCTGTCACGACGAAGAACCCCGATCCCGGTGGGCCAGCAGCCGCGCGTGCACGGCCTTGGGGACGAGGCTGGAGACGTCCCCGCCGAAGGTGGCGATCTGCTTGACCAGGCTCGACGACAGGTGACCCACCTGCGGCGCGGTCGGCACGAACAGCGTCTCCACGCCGGCCAGTTCGCGGTTCATCTGCGCCATCTGCAGCTCGTACTCGAAGTCGCTGACCGCCCGGAGCCCCTTGACGATCACCGGGATGTCGTGGTCGCGGCAGTAGTCGACCAGCAGGCCCTGGAAGCTGTCGACGGTCACGTTGTCCAGGCCGGCGACGGCGTCGCGGAGCAGCTCCATGCGCTCCTCGACGGTGAACAGCCCCGCCTTGCCGGGGTTGACCAGCACGGCGACGACCAGCTCGTCGTACAGCGCGGCCGCCCGCGTGATGACGTCGACGTGGCCGTTGGTGACCGGGTCGAACGAACCGGGGCAGACCGCACGCCTCACGGACAGCGACCGTACCGGAGCAGGGCCTCCCCGTAGCGACGATCGCGCAGTCCGCGCAGCGGTGTCGGCCACTCCCACGGTTCCTCGCGGGCCGGGCGCTCGACCACGACCACGGCGTCCTCGGCCAGCCAGCCGCCCTCGACCAGCGCACCGAGGACGCCGAGGACCTGCGCCGCCGGCGTGGCGTACGGCGGGTCGGCGAGCACCAGGTCGAAGCGGGCCGGTGGCGGCCCCGCCACGACGGTGGGCACCGAGCCCGCGACCACCCGGCCGCCGGGCAGGCCGACGGCGGCGAGGTTGGCCTCGAGCACCGGGAGCACGCGCGGCCCCGACTCGACGAAGACCACCTGCTGCGCGCCGCGGCTGAGGGCCTCGAGCCCGAGGGCACCCGACCCGGCGTAGAGGTCCAGGACGGCGGCGCCCTCGACGTCCATGAGCGACGCGAGGCTGTTGAACAGACCCTCGCGGGCGCGGTCGCCGGTGGGCCGCACACCCGACGGCGGCACCTTGAGCCGCCGCCCGCGGGCCACCCCCGAGATCACGCGGGTCACGGCGCCGTCAGGCCTTCTCGAGGTACTCGGCGCGCTCGTCGGTGGCCAGCGCGGCGACCTCCATCGCCAGGCCCGGGAAGTGGGCCAGGCCACCTTCGGTCCCCAGCAGCGCGGTCGCCTCGGCCCGGGCCTCGGCGATGAGCTTCTCGTCCTCCAGCAGCGACAGCAGCTTGATGCCCGAGCGGCGACCGGACTGCGCGGCGCCGAGGACGTCGCCCTCGCGGCGGGTCTCCAGGTCCAGGCGGGCCAGCTCGAAGCCGTCGGAGGTGGACGCGACCGCGGCCAGTCGCTGACCGGTGGCCGAGGCGGTCGCCGCCTCGCTGACCAGCAGGCACAGCCCCTCGTGCTTGCCCCGCGCCACGCGGCCGCGCAGCTGGTGCAGCTGGCTGACGCCGAAGCGGTCGGCGTCCATCACGACCATGACCGTGGCGTTGGGGACGTCGACGCCGACCTCGACGACCGTGGTGGCGACCAGCACGTCGACGTCCCCCGCGGCGAAGGCCCGCATCCGGGCCTCCTTCTCCTCAGGCGTGAGCCGGCCGTGCAGCACCTCCAGCCGCAGCCCCGCCAGCGGCCCCTCGCGCAGGGCCTCGGCGACGTCGAGCACGGCCAGCGGCGGGCGCCGGTCCGACGCCGCCGCCTCCTCGGCGGGGGCGCCGTCGGCGTCCTCGGGCTCCTCGTCGGCACCGGCGTCCTCGCCGATGCGCGGGCAGACGACGTAGGCCTGCCGGCCGGCGGCCACCTCCTCGCGCAGCCGCTCCCAGGCCCGGTCCACCCAGGCCGGCTTCTCCCGCGCCGGGACCACCGAGCTGCGCACCCCGCCGCGCCCGCTGGGCAGCTGGCGCAGGGTGGAGGTCTCCAGGTCGCCGTAGACGGTCATCGCGACGGTGCGCGGGATGGGCGTGGCGGTCATGACCAGCACGTGCGGCGGCCGGTTGCCCTTGGCCCGCAGCGCGTCGCGCTGCTCGACGCCGAAGCGGTGCTGCTCGTCGACGACGACCAGGCCGAGGTCGGCGAACTCCACCGTCTCCTGCAGCAGCGCGTGCGTGCCGACGACGATGCCGGCGCGCCCCTCGGCGACCTCGGCGAGCGCCGCGCGGCGGGCGGCGGCCTTGAGCGAACCGGTGAGCAGGGTGACCCGGGTGCCGGCGGGGTCGCCGTCGAGCTCGCCGGCACGGCCGAGCGGGCCGAGCAGCGCGCGGATGCCCCGGGCGTGCTGGGCGGCCAGCACCTCGGTCGGCGCCAGCAGCGCAGCCTGGCCGCCGGCGTCGACGACCTGCGCCATCGCCCGCAGCGCGACGACGGTCTTGCCCGACCCCACCTCGCCCTGCAGCAGCCGGTGCATCGGCTGCTCCCGGGACAGCTCGGCCGCCAGCTCCTCCCCCACCTCGCGCTGCCCCTCGGTGAGGGCGAACGGCAGCGCGGCGTCGACCGCGTCGAGCAGGCCGCCGGTGCGGCGCGGGCGGGCCACGCCGGGTTCGAGCGCGGCCGCCCGGCGCCGTCCGGCGAGGGTCAGCTGGAGGGTGAGCGCCTCGTCCCACTTGAGCCGGTGCTCGGCGTGCTCGACGTCCTCGGCCGACGTCGGGCGGTGGATGTCGAGCAGCGCCGCGGCCAGGCTGGGCAGCCCGTGGCGGGCCCGGATCTCCTCGGGCAGCGGGTCGTCGACGAAGCCGAACCCGCCGCCGGCGTCGAGCAGCAGCCGCACCGAGCGCTGGATCACCCAGCTGGAGACGTCCTTGGTCGCCGGGTAGATCGGGATGAGCGCGCGCGCCCAGTCCTCGTCGTCGTCCCCGGTCATCAGGTGGCAGTCGGGGTGGGCGAACTGCTTGGAGTTGCGGTACTCGCCGACGGTGCCGGCGAACAGGCCCCAGGCGCCCTCGACCAGGTTGGCGTGCCTGCGGTTGAAGAAGACCAGCTGCATGGAGCCCGCGCCGTCGCCGACGGTCACCTCGGTGAGCGTGCCCGGGCGGTTGCGCATCTTCCGCGTCGCGACCTTGCGCACCTGGGCGAGGACGGTGACGCGGTCGCCGACCTGGAGGTCCTCGAGCTTGGTCATCTCGCCGCGGCGGGCGTAGCGGCGTGGGTAGTGCCGCAGCAGGTCCCGGACGGTGTGCAGCGCCAGCTGCTCCCCCATGGCCTTCGCCGTCTTCGCCCCGAGCACCCGGTCCAGCCGGGTCGTCATGTCGACCGCCATCACTCCACCCCCACCTGGAGCGGGACCGCACCGGGCCCGTCGTCGTACCGGGTCACCTCGACCAGCGGGTGCGTCGCGGCCAGGTGGGCGCACACGGCGTCGCCGAGCGCCCGGTCGGGCCCGACGACGACGGTCACCAGCTCCCCGCCGGCCGACAGCATCCGGTCGAGCAGCTCGCAGGAGACCCCGGCGAGCTCGCCGCCCACCAGCACCACGTCGCCCTCCGCGGAGCCGAGGGCGTCCCCGCGCCGGCACGGCCCGGCACTGGTCAGCGCCTCCTGCTCGGCCACCGTGACCTCGGCCCAGCGGGTCGCCGCGGCCGCCTCGGCCATCGTGATGACGTCGTCGGAGAACCGGCGCGAGGGGTCGGCGACGGCGATCGCGGCCAGGCCCTGCACCGGCGAGCGGGTCGGGACGACGGCCACGTCCCGGCCGGCCTCCCGGGCGCGCTCGGCGGCGCGGGCGGCCGGCGCGGTCAGCTCCGCGTCGTTGGGCAGGACGACGACCGTGGCGGCGGCCGACTCGATGACCGCGGCGAGCACGTCGTCCTCGGTGACGCCGTCCGGGCCGCAGGGGACCACCCGGGCGCCCTCCCCCGCGAACAGCCCGGCCAGCCCGTCGCCGGCGACGATGGCGACCACCGCCCGCGCGCCGGGCACCGGGGCCGGCGGCGGCACCGGCGCGAGCGGGGTGACCGAGATGCGGTACGGCCGGCCGGCCTCGATGCCCGCCTCGATCGCGGCACCGACGTCGGCGGTGTGGACGTGCACGTTCCACTCGCGGCCCGACGGCGTGTCGACGCCGACCACCACCAGGCTGTCGCCGAGGGCGGCGAGCCGGTCGTGCAGCCGGGCCACGGTCGCCTCGTCGCTGTCGGCCAGCAGGTACTGGACCTCGCTGCCGGGGCCGGCCGGGGGCTGGTGCGGCCGGTCGCCGCCGCGGGCGTGCGGGCGGGCGGGCGGGCGGACCAGCGGCGGGCGGGCCGGCTCGACCCCGGTCACCGTGGCGACCAGCGCGTCGAGGACCAGGCACAGCCCGGCCCCGCCGGCGTCGACGACACCGGCGTCCCGCAGCACGGCCAGCTGGCCCGGGGTCGCCTCGAGCGCCCTCCGGGCGCCGTCGGCTGCCGCCCGGACGACGTCGGCGAGCTCGCCGCGCCCCTCGGCGACCGCCGCCACCGCGGCCTCCCCACCGGCACGGGCCACGGTGAGGAAGGTGCCCTCCTCCGGGTCGGCGACCGCGGCGTAGGCGGCGTCCGCGGCCTTCTGCAGCGCCGCGGCGAACGTCGGACCGTCGGCCGGTCCGGCGTCGGCGAGCTGGTCGGCCAGCCCGCGCAGGAGCTGCGCGAGGATCGTGCCGGAGTTGCCCCGGGCCCCGAGCACCGCGCCGCGGGCCAGCGGCGCCCACGCCGGCTCGGCCGCGCAGCGCTCCAGCTCGGCCAGTGCGGCCTGGGCGGTGAGCAGGAGGTTGGTGCCGGTGTCGCCGTCGGGGACGGGGAAGACGTTGAGGTCGTCGAGCCGGCTCCGGGACGCGGACAGGCCGGCGACCGCGGCTCGGCACCACTGACCGACCGCGGCGTCGTCGAGCGCCCGCAGCACGGCCGGAGGGTACCCACGCCGGCCGACAGGGCCGGGGCTGCGACCCGGCCGGGGAGGGCCGCGACGGTGGTCACCGACGGGCTGCGCGACGCCGGTGGCGGGAAGCGGTTAGACTGGTCGACGGTCTTGTGCGGGCGCGCTGCGCGCACCGCTCGTCTGAACGATTTCTCTGGGAGTGATCCGCCGTGGCTGCCGTGTGCGATGTCTGTGGCAAGGGGCCCGGTTTCGGTATGTCGGTGTCGCACTCGCACCGCCGCACGCCGCGCCGTTGGAACCCGAACATCCAGTCCGTGCGGGCGCTGGTCGCCCCCGGCAACCGTCGCCGGATCAACGCCTGCACCTCGTGCATCCGCGCCGGCAAGGTGGCCCGCGCCTGAACGCCGCGCGGCTGAGCTGAACAACCCGGCTCCGGCCGGGCAGGACCCCGGAGGTCAGCGACCTCCGGGGTCCTCTGCTGTTGACATCGCTGTCCTCCGGACAGCACCGCGGCCAGGAGTCGTCCCCGGCCGGCGCTGAGCCGCTGCCCATGTCCCGGTCGGGGAGCCTCCGGCCCCCGCGACCGGTCCACCCGCAGCCTCGCGCCGTCCCCGGCGTCGAACCGGGCTCCCGTCAGATGCCGCGGGCGCGGGCGGCGGTGACCACCAGGTCGACGACGGTGTCGAGCGGCAGGGCGGTGCTGTCGACGACCAGGTGGTACAGCGCCGCGGAGGCCGGGTCGCACCGGTAGAAGTGCCGCACGTAGGCCTCCCGCGCGGCGTCGTTGGCCGTCATCTCCCGCCGCACCTCCTCGCGCGGCCGGCCGCTGCGGGCCACCGCGGCCGCCAGCCGGCGCCCGGGCGGGCCGTCCAGGCGGACGTGCAGGGCGTCGGCGCGGTCCCCGAGGACCAGCGCCGCGGCGCGGCCGAGCACGACACCGCCGGCACCGGCGGCGATCTCGCCGAGGACCCGCTCGGTCTGCTGGCGGAAGGCCCGCTCGTCGGGCACCTGGGTCACCGGCACCACGCCCCCGACCGGGTCGGGCATGGTGCCGAGGGAGGCGACCAGGCGCCACAGCCCGCGGGCGACCCGCTCGTCGTTGGCCTCGGCCTCGCTCAGCGGCACGCCCAGCCGGCCGGCGACCTGCGCCGGGATCGCCCGGTCGTGGAAGGTCAGCCCCAGCCGCTCGGCGACCGCGGGGCCCACGTCCGCGCCCCCGGCCCCGTAGGCGGCCGAGATCGTCACGATGCCCACGCCCGCTCCTCCCCTGCCGATGAGGGCAGCTCCTTGCCCAGGAAGACCGCCCCGGGCGCCTCGGCGTAGACGCCGTAGCCGGCGACCGGTGTGTACCCCAGCGCGGCGTAGAGAGCCAGCGCCTCGGGCTGCCGGTTGCCCGAGTTGAGCACCACCGCCCGGTGCCCCGCCGCGGCCGCGGTGCGCTCCAGCTCGGCCATCAGCAGCCGGGCCAGTCCGTCGCGGCGGAACGCCGGCTCGACGTAGACCCGCTTGACCTCGACCACGCCGTCGGCGTGCACCCGCCACGCGCCGCAGCCGGCGGGGACCCCGTCCACCTCGGCGACGAGGAACAGCCCGGCCGGGGGGACGAACTCCGCGGGGTCGACCACCGCCTCGTCCGGCCCGCCGTACCGGACGACGTACTCCTGCTGGACCCGCGCGACCAGCGCGCGGGCGACCGGGTCGTCGTAGGGCACCGCGCGCAGCACGGCCGGCTCACCGGAAGTGGACATGCCCGGTCCCTCCCGCGCCGACGGCCTCGGCCACCTCGGCGGCCGGGACGCCGTCCACCCGCACGCCCGCTCCTCCCGGAGCCTCGACGACCGACCCGATCGGCGTCCACCCCGCGGGCAGCGCCGTCCCCGCCGGGAAGGTGGCCAGCAGGGCGTGGTCCTCGCCGCCGGTGAGGACCCACGCCAGCGGGTCCCCGCCCAGCGCCGCGGCGACCTGCTGCAGCGGCCCGGGCGGCTCCAGCGTGGCCCGCACCAGCGCCGCGCGGTCGACGTCGACGACCACGCCGCTGTCGTCGGCCAGGTGCCCGGCGTCGGCGAGCAGCCCGTCGCTGACGTCGCACATGGCCGTCGCGCCCGCGTCGGCCGCCGCCGGGCCCGCGGCGTACGGCACCGCCGGCCGGCGGTGCGCCGCGACCGCCGCCGCGGGGCTGGTGAACCCGCGCCGCAGCACCGCCAGCCCGCAGGCCGACCAGCCCAGGCGCCCGGCCAGGGCCAGCACGTCCCCCGGCCGGGCACCGGAGCGCAGCACGGGGGCCCGGCCGCCCAGGTCGCCCAGCGCGGTCACCGACAGGACGACGCCGTGGCTGTCCGGCGCCGAGGCGACGGTGTCGCCGCCGACGACGGCCGCCCCCAGCGGCGCGCACTCCGCGGCCAGCCCGGTGGCCACCCCCTCCAGCCAGGCGGTCGAGGTGTCCGGCGGGCAGGCCAGCCCCACCAGGAGCGCCGTGGCGACCCCGCCCATCGCCGCGACGTCGGCGAGGTTGGCCGCCGCCGCCTTGTGCCCGACGTCCTCGGCCGACGACCAGTCCCGCCGGAAGTGCCGCCCTTCGACCAGGACGTCGGTGGTCGCCACCACCCGGCCGTCGGGGACGCGCAGCACCGCCGCGTCGTCCCCCGGGCCGACCTCGGCGACCCGCGCCGTGCCCGACCGGGACAGCACGCGGGCGATGACCCCGAACTCGCCGACGACCCGCACGCTGTCGGCCGGGTCCTCGCGGGGCAGCAGGGGACGGGGACGAGTCACCGGTCACCCTCCCCCGCTGAGGTAGGTTGCCGAACTGTCCGCCCGCCGGTGCGGACGCCGCATCGGCAGCGCTGCCCGAGGAAAGGTCTCCCGTGGTCCACGCCTACATCCTCATCCAGACCGAAGTCGGCAAGGCCGCCCAGGTCGCGTCGACGATCAGCCAGATCTCGGGCGTGACCAAGGCCGAGGACGTCACGGGCCCCTACGACGTCATCGTGCGGGCGGAGGCCGAGACCGTGGACGAGCTGGGCCGCCTGGTGGTGGCGCGGGTGCAGTCGGTCGACGGCATCACCCGCACGCTGACCTGCCCCGTCGTCAACATCTGACAGCGCGCTGACCGAGACCTCCCCGCCCGACGGGCCGGCCCCCGAGAGGCCGCCGGCCCGTCCCGACGACCCGCTGCGGCGGATCTCCCTGCTCGTGGCGGCGGTCGCCGTCCCGCTGGTCGTCGTCCTGCTGGTGCTCACCCGGGTCCTCGGCGACGACGAGGGGGCCCCGGTCGCCGACGTCGGGGCGACCCCCTCGCAGGAGCGCGCGGACCTGCCGCCGCTGCCGGTGGAGGTCCCGCCGGTCACCCCGGAGGCCGACGCGTCCTGCCCCGCGCTGATGAGCGCGCTGCCGCTGGAGCTGGCCGGGGAACCGTCCCGCCCGGTGCAGTCCGACAGCCTGTTCGCCTACGCCTGGGGCGACCCGCCGGTCGTGCTCGTCTGCGGGGTGGACCGCCCGGCGGGGCTGGAGCCGACGTCGCCGCTGATCCAGATCAACGGCGTCAACTGGTTCGTCGACACCAGCGACCCCGACGTCGTCGTCTGGACCACGGTGGACCGCCCCGTCTTCGTGCAGGTCACCGTCACCGCCGACACCGACAGCGCGCCGGTCACCGCGCTCGGGCCGGTCATCAACGACGCGCTCCCGGCCCAGCAGCCCTGACCGGTCAGGACGGCGGCAGCCGCTCCAGCTGGGCCTCGAGGACGGCGTGCACCTCCTGGGAGGCCGCGCCGACCGACCCGGCGACCGCGGTGACGCCGACGCTGTAGACGCCGTGGCCGCACCAGACCGACGCCGCCGGCCCGGACAGACCCGACGCGGGCTCGGCCCGCTCCACGGTGAGCAGCCGGCAGCCGCCGGGCAGGCGCGGCGGGTCCTCCCGCAGCACGCCGTCGTAGCGCTCCGCCTCGTTCTCGGCGAGGTCGCGGGCGTAGTCGGCGGCGCCGGAGCGGGTGCCGAACTGGTTGACGAACACGCTCGTCACCGGCCCGGCACCGGCGCTCCAGACCCGCTCCCAGCCGAACCGGTAGCCGTAGTCCTCCAGCACCTCGCGCTCCCGGTCGGGGTCGTCCCCGTAGGTGGCGACGTCCTCGGCCGACTTCTCCCCCGCCGGCGGCGTGAGGTCGCCGTCGGGGACCCGCGGCAGGCCGGAGGGGACGGCGGTCACCACCAGCGCCTCCAGCTCCTCCGGGGAGGACGGCGTCGGGTCGGCCGGCACCGCGGTGGCCGCGCCGTCCACGGGCGTGAGGCACCCGGAGAGCGCGGCGAGCAGCGCCGGCAGCAGGACGGCCCGCACCAGCCGGGCCGGCAGCGGCGCCGTCCCGACCGGCCGGGCCGCTCCCGGCGGGGTCACGCCCCCGCGCCGCCGTCCACGGCGGGGGCGACCGCCGAGCGGGCCGGGACCAGGGCGGCCGCGACGAGCCGGTCGACGAGCTCGGCGAAGCCCACGCCGGTCGCCGCCCACATCCGGGGGTACATCGAGATCGGGGTGAACCCGGGCAGCGTGTTCACCTCGTTGATGACGAGGCGGTCGGCGCCGTCCGGGCCGGTGCCGAGGAAGAAGTCGACCCGGGCCAGGCCCGCGCAGTCCATCGCCAGGTAGGCGCGGCAGGCGGTCTCCTGGACCGCGCGCGTCTGCTCGGGCGTGAGCTGTGCGGGGACGTCGAACTCGGCGGCGTCCTCGAGGTACTTGGCGCTGAAGTCGTACCAGTCGGTGCCCGGCCGCAGCCGGATCTCGGCGGGCAGGCTGGCCTCGGGCGGCCCGCCGTCGCGGCCGGCCAGCACGCCGCACTCGATCTCCCGCCCGGGGACGGCGGCCTCGACGACGACCTTCGCGTCGACCGCGGCCGCGGTCGCCACGGCCGCGGGGAACTGCGCCCAGTCGGTGACCTTGCTGATCCCGATGCTCGACCCGGCCCGCGACGGCTTGACGAACACCGGCAGGCCCAGCCGCTCGCGGGCCGCGGCGTCGAGCACGTCCGGGTCGGCCGACAGCGCGCCGGTGGCGTCGCGCAGCACCACGTGGTCGCCCTGCGGCAGCCCGGCGGCGGCCAGCAGCTTCTTGGTGAACTCCTTGTCCATCGACGCCGCGCTGGCGAAGACGCCGGAGCCGACGTACGGGATCCCGCTCATCTCCAGGAGGCCCTGGATGGTGCCGTCCTCGCCGTAGGCGCCGTGCAGCACCGGGAAGACGACGTCGAGCTCGATGCGCGGGCCACCGCCGTCGAGGCGGACCAGGCCCCGGCCGGCCGGGTCGCCGACCAGGGTGACCGCCGTCCCGCCGGTGACCTCGGGCAGCACGCCGTCGACGATGGCCGGGCGCACGTCGGGATCGGTCAGCACCCACCCGCCCTCGCGGGTGATGCCGACGGGGACGACGTCGTACCGGTCGGGGTCCAGGGCCGCGAGGACGGCCCCGGCGGAGACGCAGGAGATCGAGTGTTCCGCGCTGCGACCGCCGAAGACGACGGCGATGCGCAGCTTGCCGGCCTGTCCGCTCATCGCGGCCGACACTAGTGGAGGCGGTCGCGGCTCCCCCGGCGGCGGGCGGACCCGTGCGGCGGCGCCGCCGTCCGGGCGGTGTGGGAGCCTCGTCTGCGATGCGTGAGAACGTGGCCGCCCCGCCCGGCGGGGACCTCCCGGGGACGCCCGCCGGCGACGACGGAGCGGTCCACCCGCGTGGGCTGCGGCTGGCCGGTGCCGCGGTCCACCTCTACACCGCCAGCGGCTCGGTGCTCGCGCTGCTGATCGTGCTCGCGGCGTTCGACGGCAACGCGGTCACCGCGCTGTGGCTGGGCCTGGTGGCGCTGGTCGTCGACGGCACCGACGGGATGCTGGCCCGGCGCGCGCGGGTCAAGGAGACGATCCCCTGGTTCGACGGCGCCCGGCTGGACGACATCGTCGACTACCTGACCTACGCCTTCGCTCCCGTGGTGCTGCTGTGGACCACCGGCTCGCTGCCCGCCGGCGCCGCCGGGTGGGTCGTCGCCGCGCTGCCGCTGCTGGCCTCCAGCTACCAGTTCTGCCGGGTCGACGCGAAGACCGACGACCACACCTTCCTCGGGTTCCCCAGCTACTGGAACGTGGTCGCCTTCTACGCCGTCGTCCTGGACGTCGGGCCGACGACGATCGCCGTGGTCCTCGTCGTGTGCTCCGTGCTGGTGTTCGTGCCGGTGCGCTACCTGTACCCCTCGCGCACGCCGGTCCTGCAGGGGCTGAGCCTGGCGCTGACCGCCGTCTGGCTGGGCACCTACGCCCTGCTGCTGGTGCAGTACCCCGACCCGAACCCGCTGGTCGTCGCGCTGTCGCTGGGCTACCTCGGGTACTACGTGGCCGTGAGCCTGTGGCTGACCGCGCGGGCGGCGCACCGCCGCCGGCACGGGGAGCTGTCCACCTCCTCCGGCTGACCGCTCAGCGAGGGAACGGCGAGCGCAGCACCAGCTCCACGTTGCGGTCCTCCGGCCCGCCGGCCAGCCCGGCGTCCAGGCCGGCCCAGGGCACGTTGGCCGACAGCTCCCGGTGCAGCGACGCCAGCGCCGAGGGCGCCCGGGCCGCCGGGTCCAGCGGGGACGGCGGCCGGGCCGGGCTGTCGTGGTCGACCATCGTGCAGACCAGCGACAGCGTGCCGTCGCCGTTGTCGAGGAACTCCACCAGCCGCGCCTGCCCGGGCCAGTCGACGACCGCGCAGGTGGTGACCTCCCAGAAGCCCCGGCCGGCCTCCTCCGGGGAGGCCCACGGGCGCACCTCGCTGACGTGGGTGTGCCCGTTGAGCCACAGCACCACGTTGGGGAACCGGTGCAGCAGGGCGACCAGCTCGGGGCCGCCCAGGACGCCGGCGTCCGCGGCCGGACGCGGGCGCCACGGGTCGTCGCGGTGCAGCGTGGAGTACCCGTGGTGGGAGATCACGACGACCAGCCGGTCGGGGTTGCCGGTGGCCACGCGGGTGCCGTCGGGCTCGACGACCACCGAGGAGACCTCGCGCAGCCGCTCCTCCAGCCAGCGGCCCTGGACGGCGTCCAGCGAGCCGTCGCCGCCGCCGGTGACCCGGGTGGTGTCCAGGCACACCACCCGGACCCCGGGCAGGCCGTCCCACGCGTAGTAGGCGGTGCCGTCGCGCAGGTTGGCCTCGGTGAACCCGTGCCCGGCCGGCTGGCCGCCGTCGGCCAGGTGCGCGGCGACGAAGTCCCGGCGGTCGATGAACCGGCGCTGGGCCAGCGGGGTGACGGTGCGGGCCCCCGCGGTCGTGAAGACCTCCGAGGAGAGCGTGAACAGCCGCAGCGCGTCGTCCAGCGGCACGTCCGGGGCGAGCTCGACCGGCTTGCGGTCGGCGAGCAGCAGCCCCTCCAGGGCCGGGGTGGGGACGCCGACGCCGGCGATGAGCGCCTCGTGGTTGCCGTGGCACCCCAGCCAGGGCAGCCGCAGCCCCTCCGCGGCGAACGACGCGAACGCCGCGGCGAGCAGCCCGGGCCGGTCGGGGAAGCCGTGGCGGGCCCGGTAGACGTCCGGCTCGGGGTCGTCCCCCTCGGGGCGCCAGAACAGGTCGTGCGGCCAGCCGGCGGCCTGCACGCCGTCGTAGGCGGACAGGCCCGCCCCCGGCCACACCGGCCCGCCGCGGAGGACGGCGAGGAAGAGCTCCAGCTCGTTCCACTGGGCGTTGTCGATCGCGTCCCCGGTGGTGACCACCACCTGGAGCGGGTGCCCGGTGCGCGGCCCGCCGGACAGCCCGTTGAGCGTGCGGACGAGCGCGTCCACCGCGTGCGCGGTGATCGCCTCCTGCGGCCGGTGCATCGGCACCAGCGCGCGCATCCGCGGGTCGGCGAAGTGCCCGTTGAAGAACTCGAAGCGGGCCGGGGAGCACACGTCGGCCAGCTGGACGTCGGTCACGTGCGCCAGGCAGGCCAGCGGCCGCACCCCGGTGCGCGGCGGCTCCCAGGTGGCGCCGACCAGCTCCCGGCGGGTGCGGTGCCGCTCCCCCGGGTGCCAGGCCAGCGCGTGGTAGTCGGTGTCGCGGCCCCGGCGCAGCACCGGGCCGGCGCCGAGCACGCGCTCCAGCGTCGTGCGGCTCACCGGTGGTCGAGCGCGGCGGTGAGGTCGGCGACGAGGTCGGCGGTGTCCTCGATCCCGCAGGAGAGGCGGACGAAGCCCGGCGGGACGGCGTCCCCACCCCACTGCGCCCGGCGGTCGACGGTGCTGTGCACCCCGCCGAAGCTGGTCGCCGCCGTCCACAGCCGGCTGCCGGCCAGCAGCCGCCGCACCGCGTCCTCGTCGGCCAGCTGCGCCGACAGCACCCCGTTCGGGCGCAGCATCTGCCGGGTGGCCAGGGCGTGCGACGGGTCGCCGGGACGCCACGGCCACCGGACGCCGGTCACCGCGGGGTGCGCCGCCAGCAGGTCGGCGACGGTCGCCGCGGTCGCGGCCTGGCGGGCCAGCCGCAGGTCCAGCGTGCTCATCGAGCGGTGCCCGAGCCACGCCTCGAACGGCCCCGGCGTGCCGCCGGTGTGGTCGCGGAAGGCCTTGAGCCGGGCCCACAGCTCGTCGTCGGTCGTGCTCACGTGGCCGAGCAGCAGGTCGCTGTGGCCGGTCAGCGCCTTGGTGTCGCTGCCGACGGTGAGGTCGGCGCCGAGCTCGAGCGGCCGCTGGCCGAGCGGGGTGGCGGTGGTGTTGTCCACGGCCAGGACGGCGCCGGCGGCGCGGGTGGCCCGGGCGACCGCGGCGATGTCGCAGACGTCCAGCTGCGGGTTGCTGGGGGTCTCCAGCAGCACCAGCCGGGCGCCCTCCAGGTCCCCGCGGGCGGCGACCGCCTCGATCTCGGGCGTGGGCACGTAGTCGACGCGGACGCCGAACCGCTCGAGCTCCTCGCGGGCGAGCAGCCGGGTCGTGTAGTAGCCGTCCGAGGGCAGCACCACGCGGTCCCCGGCCCGGGCCACGGCCAGCACCGCGGCGCTGACCGCGGCCATGCCGGTGGCGAAGGACAGGCAGCGGCCGCCGTCGAGCTCCCCGACGGCGGCCTCGAAGTCCCGCAGCGTCGGCTGCTCGGTGCGTGCGTAGGCGTCGGCGCCGCCGGCCCGCGGGGGCTGGTCGCCGAGGTGGTACGGGGCGGCGAAGACCGGCGAGGGCCGCAGCGGCGCGCCGGGGACGGCCTCGGTCTCGCCGGCCCGGACCGACCGGGTGCCGTCCCCCCAGGCGGGCTCGGTCACTCGGGCTTCGCTTCCCGGGACATGATCTCCTTCACCATCTGCGCCGCCGGCACGTTCTCGTGGCACACCCGGACGACGGCCTCGGTGAGCGGCATGTCGACCCCGTGCGCGCTTGCCAGGTCGAGCACCGGTCGGCAGCTCTTGACGCCCTCGGCGACCTGGCGGGTGGTCTGCTGGACCTCCTCCAGCGTCATCCCACGCCCCAGCTTCTCCCCGAAGGTGCGGTTGCGCGACAGCGGCGAGCTGCAGGTGGCGACCAGGTCGCCGAGGCCGGCCAGCCCGGCGAACGTGGTCGGCTCCGCGCCGAGAGCGGCGCCCAGGCGGGCGGTCTCGGCCAGCCCGCGGGTGATCAGCGAGGCGCGGGTGTTGTCCCCGAAGCCCATCCCCTCGGTGATGCCGCAGGCCAGCGCGATGACGTTCTTCACCGCCCCGCCGATCTCGCAGCCGACCAGGTCGCGGTTGGTGTACGGCCGCAGGTAGGGGGTGTGGCAGGCGGCCTGGACCTGCGCCGCGCGCTCGTGGTCGGTGCACGCGATGACGGTCGCGGCGGGCTGCTCCTCGGCGATCTCCCGCGCCAGGTTGGGGCCCGACAGCGCCGCCACCCGGTCCGCGCCGGCGCCGGTGACCTCGCAGATGACCTGGCTCATCCGCTTGGTGGTGCCGAGCTCGATGCCCTTCATCAGCGACAGCAGCACCGCGTCGTCGGGCAGCAACGGCGTCCACTCGGTGAGGTTGTCCCGCAGCGACTGGGAGGGGACGGCGAGGACGACGATCTCGGCGTCGTGCAACGCCTCCTCGGCGTCCGCGGTGGCCCGCAACCGCCCGGGCAGCCGGATGCCGGGCAGGTAGTCCGGGTTCTCCCGCGTCTCGGTGATCACCCGCGCCAGCTCCGGCCGGCGGGCGTGCAGGGTGACCGAGCAGCCGGCGTCGGCGAGCACCTTGCCGAACGTCGTCCCCCAGGAACCGGCGCCGAGGACCGCCGCTCGCGTCATGCGGCGCTCCCCGGCAGGTCGCCGGGCAGGCGGCGCTGCGGGCGCGGCGCGAACGTCGCCGGGGCCGGCTCGCCGCGCAGCTCGGCCAGCTGGTCCCGGACGGCGGCCATCATCCGGTCGGTGACCTCCCTCAGCAGGTCCGCGGTGAGGGGCCGGCCGGCGCGGACCTCGGCGCGCAGCTCCTCGAGGTCCAGCGGCTCGCCGACCAGGTAGTCGGTCGGCACCCGCAGCCGCAGGTGCAGCTTCTTGGCGTGGTAGTCGTGCAGCCGCTGCGGCCCCCACTGGGCCACCGGCAGCACCACCGCGTCGGTGCTCAGGGCCAGCCGGGCCACGCCGGTGCGGGCCTCCATCGGCCACCAGTCGGGGTCGCGGGTGACCGAGCCCTCCGGGTAGATGACGACGACGTTGCCCCGGGCGAGGTCGGCCTCCGCCGCGGTCAGCGAGCTGCGCGCGTCGGCCGAGCCGCGGGACACCGGGATCTGCCCGGCGCTGCGCAGGATCGTCCCGACCACGCCCGTGAACACCGATGCCTTCGCCAGGAAGTGCGGGACGCGGCCGCAGTCCCACACCAGCCGGGCGCACGCCAGCGGGTCGAGGACCGAGACGTGGTTGGCGACCACGATCACCGGCCCGGTGCGGGGGAACCGCTCGGTGTGCCGGTAGCGCAGCCGGAACAGCAGGGAGACCAGCGGGTAGACCAGCGCGACGCACAGCCCGAGCGCCGGGGGGATCCGCCCGCGCGTGCGCCACCGCGCCGGCGGGCCTCCCGGTCGGTGCGTGGTCCCCGAGGACCGGTCCTGGCTCACCGGCGCCCTCCCTCCTGCCGCTCCCCCGGCCTGCCGCCGCGGGATGGGATCTGCGCCCATGATCGGTCCTGGTCCGGTCCCCGCGCCGCACGGGGTCCTCGTGCGGGGAACCGGGCCCCTCTCCCGGCGGGTGTGGTCACATGGGACCCGTGTCCCGGTGGTCGGTCGTCGTCCCGGCGAAACGGCTCGCCGTCGCCAAGACCCGGCTGACCCCGCTGACCGACTCGCTCGGCGGTCCGCCGGGCGCCGCCCACGCCGAGCTGGTGCTCGCGCTGCTGGCCGACACGGTCGCGGCTGCGCTCTCCTCGGCCGCGGTCGCCGACGTCCTGGTGGTCACCGACGAGCCGCGGTCGGCCGCGCTGGTCACCGCGCTGGGCGCCCGCACCGTGCCCGACCAGCCCGACCGCGGCCTGAACCCCGCCCTCGCCCACGGCGCCCGCGCCACCGGAAGCCGCACCGTCGCGGCGCTGTCCTCCGACCTCCCCGCGCTGCGCCCCGACGAGCTGACCGCCGCGCTGACCGCGGCCGGGGCGGCGCCGCGCTGCCTCGTCACCGACGCGCAGGGCACCGGGACGACGCTGCTGACCGCCGCCGGAGTGGACCTGACCCCCGCGTTCGGCGCCGGGTCGGCCGAGCGGCACCGCGCGGGCGGCGCGGTCGAGCTCACCGGGCGGTGGCCGGGGCTGTCCCGGGACGTGGACACGCCCGCCGACCTGGCCACGGCCGTGGCCCTGGGGGTGGGGCCCCGCACCGGCGCCCTGTTGGCCGGGACCGCCTGCTGCCTGTGACCGTTGCCTGCCGTTCACCTTGCTGCGGCACGATGACCGCGTGCCCTCCACCCGATCCGGCGCGCCGTCCGACCGGTACATCAACCGCGAGCTGTCCTGGCTCGACTTCAACTCCCGCGTCCTCGAACTGGCCGAGGACGACTCCCTGCCGCTGCTGGAACGGGTGAAGTTCCTCGCGATCTTCGCGAGCAACCTCGACGAGTTCTACATGGTCCGGATCGCCGGGCTGAAGCGCAGGCAGAGCACCGGGCTGACCGTCCGCTCCCCCGACGGGCTGACCATCCGGGAACAGCTGGCGCGGGTGACCGAGCGGACCCGCGAGCTGGTGCACCGGCACGGCGACGTCTTCACCAAGGACATCACCCCGCGACTGGAGGACGCCGGGATCCGCATCGTGCACTGGGACGAGCTGGCCGACGTCGAGGCCAAGCGGCTGCGCGAGTACTTCCGCGACCAGGTGTTCCCGGTACTCACCCCGCTCGCCGTCGACCCGGCACACCCGTTCCCCTACATCAGCGGCCTCTCGCTGAACCTCGCGGTGTCCGTCCGCGACCCCGACACGGGCGCGCCGCGGTTCGCCCGGCTCAAGGTGCCCAACAACGTGCCGCGGTTCGTGCCGGTGGGGGCGGTCGACTCCGAGGCGACCTTCCTGCCGCTCGAGGACCTCATCGCCGCGCACCTGCCGCAGCTGTTCCCCGGCCTCGACGTGCTCGACCACCACCTGTTCCGGGTCACCCGCAACGCCGACCTCGAGGTCGAGGAGGACCGCGACGAGGACCTGCTCCAGGCCCTCGAGCGCGAGCTGGCCCGCCGCCGCTTCGGCCCGGCGGTGCGGCTGGAGGTCGCCGAGTCGATGGACCCCCGGATCCTCCAGGTGCTGATCAACGAGCTGGAGGTCGACAAGGAGGACGTCGTCCAGGTGCCCGGCCTGCTCGACCTGGCCGCGCTGTGGGCGCTGGTCGACCTCGACCGGCCGGAGCTCAAGGACGAGCCGTTCGTCCCGGCCACCCACCCCCGGCTGTCGGAGGGCGAGACGCCCAAGAGCGTGTTCGCCACCCTGCGCGAGGGCGACGTGCTCGTCCACCACCCGTACCAGTCGTTCGCGACCAGCGTGCAGCGGTTCATCGAGCAGGCCGCCGCCGACCCGAACGTCCTGGCGATCAAGCAGACGCTCTACCGCACCTCCGGCGACTCCCCGATCGTCAACGCCCTCATCGACGCGGCCGAGGCCGGCAAGCAGGTCGTCGTCCTCGTCGAGATCAAGGCCCGCTTCGACGAGGAGGCCAACATCAGCTGGGCCCGCTCGCTGGAGCGCGCCGGCTGCCACGTGGTCTACGGGCTGGTCGGGCTGAAGACGCACTGCAAGACGGCGCTCGTGGTGCGCCGCGAGGGCGGCGTCATCCGCCGCTACTGCCACATCGGCACGGGCAACTACAACCCGAAGACCGCCCGCCTCTACGAGGACCTCGGCATCCTGACCGCCGACCCGCGGGTGGGCGCCGACCTCACCGACCTGTTCAACACCCTCACCGGGTACTCGCGGCAGACGACCTACCGCCGGTTGATGGTGGCGCCGCACGGGGTCCGCGCCGGGCTGGTGGAGAAGATCCGCCGGGAGGCCCGCCACGCCCGCGAGGGCCGCCCGGCCGGCATCCGGATCAAGGTGAACTCGCTGGTCGACGAGCAGGTGATCGACGCGCTGTACGAGGCGTCGGCGGCCGGTGTCCCGGTGGAGCTGTTCATCCGCGGCATCTGCTCGCTGCGCCCCGGCGTCCCGGGCCTGTCCGAGAACGTGCGGGTGCGATCCATCGTCGGCCGGTTCCTGGAGCACTCGCGGGTGATGAACTTCCGCAACGCCGGCGAGAGCGAGTGGTGGATCGGCAGCGCCGACCTCATGCACCGCAACCTCGACCGCCGGGTGGAGGTGCTGCTGCAGGTCTGTGACGAGCAGGCGCACCGCACGCTGGAGGACGTCTTCGACCAGGCGATGGCCGACGACGTCCGCTGCTGGGAGCTGGGGTCGGACGCGACCTGGACCCGCCGGGAGGGGCGGGACTACCAGGCGGGGCTCATGGCCATGGCCGCCGAGCACGCGAACGGCGCGGGGTGATGGTCGTCCGGGCAGCGGGCGGGGCGCTGTGGCGGCCGGCCCGCGACGGGGCCATCGAGACGGCGGTGGTGCACCGGCCCAAGTACGACGACTGGTCGCTGCCCAAGGGCAAGCTCGACGCCGGCGAGCACGCGCTGACCGCCGCCGTCCGGGAGGCCGTCGAGGAGACCGGGCTGGACGTCGTCGCGGGCCGGCGCAGCGTGCGCACCGAGTACGAGGTCCCCGAGGGCACCAAGCGCGTGGACTACTGGCTGATGCGGGTGGTCGGCGGGGAGTTCGTGCCCAACTCCGAGGTCGACGAGCTGCGCTGGCTGTCCCTGGACGACGCCGGGGCGCTGGTGAGCCACGACGCCGACCGGGCGGTGCTGGCCGACCTCGCGCGCACCGACGTCCCCCGCGAGCCGGCACTGCTGCTGGTGCGGCACGGCCGGGCCGGGGACAAGTCGGAGTGGGACGGCCCCGACGAGCTGCGCCCCCTGGACGGCAAGGGACGTCGGCAGGCCGCGCGGCTGGCCCAGGTGCTCCCGCTGTTCGGCCCGACGGCGGTGCTGTCGGCCCGGCCCACCCGCTGCCGGGAGACGGTGGAACCCCTGGCCGAGCGACTGGAGCTCGCCGTCGAGGACTGCCCGGAGCTCGGCGAGGAGGAGTTCTCCGCCGACCCCGAGGCGGGCCTCGCGGTCGTGGAGCGGCTGCTCGGGTCGCCCGGGGTCACCGTCGTCTGCAGCCAGGGCGGGGCCATCCCGTCGGTGCTGCTCGACCTGGGCGTGCGCTGGGCCGGGGCGGCCGGGCGGCTGCACCCGCCGGCGGCCAAGGGCAGCACCTGGGTCCTCGGCAGCCGGCCGGGCGCGCTGGCCGCGGACTACTACCGCGACTTCGACCCCGACTCCGACGACAGCTCCCCCCGCTGAGAAAGGACCCCCCCTGCCCCCCACTGCTCGCACGCTCGCAGCGGGACCCTGCAGGGGGGCCACCTTCGACTCAGACGGCGGGCTGCGCCTTCGGCAGCCAGGGCTTGCGGCCGGCCTCGTAGGCCTCGATGTCGGCCAGGTGCCGCTCGGTCAGGCCGACGTCGTCGAGGCCCTCCAGCAGCCGCCAGCGGGTGTAGTCGTCGATCTCGAACGGCACGGTGACGCCCGCGTAGCGGACCTCCTTGGCCTGCAGGTCGACGGTCACCTCCAGGGTGGGGTCGGCCTCGATCGCCTTCCACAGCGCCTCGACGTCGGCCTGCGACAGCAGCACGGTGAGCAGCCCGGCCTTGGTCGAGTTGTTGCGGAATATGTCGGCGAACCGCGAGCTGATGACGACGCGGAACCCGCCGTCCATCAGCGCCCAGACGGCGTGCTCGCGGGACGAGCCGGTGCCGAAGTCGGGGCCGGCCACCAGGACCGAGGCGTTGGCGTACTCCGGCTTGTTGAGCACGAAGTCCGGCTCGTTGGTGCGCCAGGCGACGAACAGGCCGTCCTCGAACCCGGTGCGGGTGATCCGCTTGAGGTACTCGGCCGGGATGATCTGGTCGGTGTCGACGTTGGTCCGCCGCAGCGGGGCCGCGGTACCGGTGTGGGTGGTGAAGGCGTCCATCGGTCTCAGACTCCAGCGGTCTCGAGGTGGGCGGCGTCGTCCAGGTCGGCCGGGGCGGTGAGCTTGCCGGTGATCGCGGTGGCCGCGGCGACGGCGGGGCTGACCAGGTGAGTGCGGCCGCCCTTGCCCTGACGGCCCTGGAAGTTGCGGTTGCTCGTGGAGGCCGAGCGCTCCCCCGGCTTGAGCTGGTCGGGGTTCATGCCCAGGCACATCGAGCAGCCCGCGCCGCGCCACTCGGCGCCGGCCTCGACGAAGACCTGGTCCAGGCCCTCGGCCTCGGCCTGCGCCTTGACCGCGACCGACCCGGGGACGACGAGCATCCGGGTGTGCGCGTCGACCTTCTTGCCCCGCAGCAGCTCGGCGGCGACCCGCAGGTCCTCGATCCGGCCGTTGGTGCACGAGCCCAGGAAGACGGTGTCGACCTCGATCTCGCGCAGCGGGGTGCCCGGGGTCAGGCCCATGTAGGCCAGCGCCCCCTCGACGTCGCGCCGGTCGTTCTCGTCGGCGAAGTCGGCCGGGTCGGGCACCCGCTCGGCGATCGGCAGGCCCTGGCCGGGGTTGGTGCCCCAGGTGACGAACGGCGTCAGGGACGCCGCGTCGATGCGCACCTCGCGGTCGAAGACGGCGTCCTCGTCGGTGCGCAGCGTCCGCCAGTACTCGACGGCGGCGTCCCAGTCGGCGCCCTGCGGGGCGTGCGGGCGACCCTTCAGGAACGCGAAGGTGGTCTCGTCCGGGGCGATCAGCCCGGCCTTGGCGCCGGCCTCGATCGACATGTTGCAGATCGTCATCCGGGCCTCCATCGACAGCTTCTCGATGGCGCTGCCGCGGTACTCGATGACGTGGCCCTGGCCGCCGCCGGTGCCGATCTGGGCGATGACGGCCAGGATGACGTCCTTCGCGGACACACCCGGCGGCAGCTCGCCGTCGACGGTGACCGCCATCTGCTTGGGCCGGTACTGCGGCAGCGTCTGCGTGGCGAGCACGTGCTCGACCTCGCTGGTGCCGATGCCGAAGGCCAGCGCGCCGAACGCCCCGTGGGTGGAGGTGTGGCTGTCGCCGCAGACGATCGTCATGCCCGGCTGGGTCAGCCCCAGCTGCGGGCCGATGACGTGCACGATGCCCTGGTCGCGGTCGCCCATCGGGGCCAGCCGGATGCCGAACTCGGCGGCGTTGCGGCGCAGCGCCTCGACCTGCGCGCGGCTGATCGGGTCGGCGATGGGCTTGAGGATGTCCAGCGTCGGGACGTTGTGGTCCTCGGTCGCCATCGTGAGGTCCGGACGGCGGACGGTGCGCCCGGCCGCCCGGAGGCCGTCGAACGCCTGGGGGCTGGTCACCTCGTGCACGAGGTGCAGGTCGATGAAGAGCAGGTCCGGCTCACCCGCGGCGCTGCGCACGACGTGGGCGTCGTAGACCTTCTCCGCCAGGGTCTTCGGCACGGTGGGGTCCCTCCTGGGTGCGGTCTCGCTGCGGCCTGCTGGCCATCCCATGCAGTGGGATGCGAGTATTGCTGTGTGGGACAGCCTAACCCCGTTGCCGTGCTGGACAAAGCAGTGGCCATCCTCCGCGCGGTCGCCGCGGAGCCGGCGACCCTCGCCGAGCTGGTCGATCGCACGGGGCTGCCCCGCGCGACCGCGCACCGGCTGGCCGTCGCGCTGGAGGGCCACCGCCTGGTCCGCCGCACGACGGCCGGGGCGTGGGCGCCCGGGCCGGGCCTGGCCGAGCTGGGGCGGGGCACCGCCGACCTCGCCGAGGTGGCCGGCCGGCACCTGGCCACGCTGCGCGACCAGAGCGGGGAGAGCGCGCAGTTCTACGTGCGCGACGGCGCCACCCGGGTCTGCGTGGCCGCCGCCGAGCGGTCCCACGGACTGCGCGACACCGTTCCCGTCGGAGCACGGCTGCCGATGACCGCCGGCTCCGCGGCGCACGCGCTGCTGGCCTTCGCCCCGGCCGACGAGGTCACCCCGCTGCTGCCGGCCGCGAGCTTCACCGCGCGCACGCTGCTCGACGTCCGCCGGCGGGGCTGGGCGCACAGCATCGCCGAGCGGGAGCCCGGCGTGGCGTCGCTGTCGGCACCGGTGCGCGACGCCGCCGGCGGGGTGCTGGGTGCGGTCTCGATCTCCGGGCCGGTGGAGCGGCTGGGCCGCCGTCCGGCCCCGGAGATCGTCGGCGCCGTGCTGGAGGCGGCCGGCGCCATCTCCCGCGCCGCCCGCTGAGCGCCCCCGCCGGCCACACCTCCCTGCCGGCCGCACCCACCCCCTGCAGTTGATCATGGGCTTGTGGTCGGCACCCGCGGCGTGTCGTCGCGCGTCCCCTGCAACATGCCCGTGATCAACGCGGAGGAGGGGTTCTCCGGGACCGCGGGCGGGCGTACACACCTGTCATGAGCCTCACCGACGTGTCCGCCCGGGGCCGCTTCCGCATCGCCGAGCCCGGGGAGGGCATCGGCCTGGACGAACTGGCGCTGGCCACGCGCAACCACGGCATGCCGCTGGAGGCGCTGCGCTACGACGTCACCCCGCCGGGGCTGCACTACGTGCTCACCCACTACGACATCCCGGCGGTCGACCCCGCCGGCTGGCGGCTGGAGGTCGGCGGCGCGGTCGAGCGGCCGCTGTCGCTGGACCTCGACGACCTGCGCGCCCGGCCGGAGGTCACCTCCCGGGTGCTGCTGGAGTGCGCCGGCAACGGCCGCGCCCGGCTCGACCCCCGGCCGGTCAGCCAGCCCTGGCTGCTGGAGGCGGTCGGCTCCGCGGAGTGGACCGGCACGCCGCTGGCCCCCCTGCTCGAGGAGGCGGGCCTGCGGCCGGACGCCGTCGACGTCGCGTTCACCGGCGCCGACCACGGGCTCGAGCGCGGCGTCGAGCAGGACTACGCGCGGAGCCTGCCGCTGGCCGAGGCGCTGCGACCCGACGTCCTGCTGGTGTGGGGGATGAACGGGGCCCCGCTGCCGCCCCAGCACGGCGCTCCCCTGCGGCTGGTCGTGCCGGGCTGGTACGGGATGGCCCAGGTGAAGTGGCTGACGCGCATCGACGTGCTCGACCGCCCCTTCGACGGTTTCCAGAACGCCACGGCCTACCGGCTCAAGGTGGACGCCGACGACGAGGGCGAGCCGGTGACCCGCATCGCCCCGCGGGCGCTGATGACCCCGCCCGGCTTCCCCGACTTCATGACCCGGGAGCGGTTCTGCCGCCCGGGGCCGGTGACGCTGACCGGGCGCGCCTGGTCCGGCCGGGCGCCGGTGACCTCCGTGGAGGTCAGTCCCGACGGCGGGGCGAGCTGGCTGCAGGCCGACCTGGCGCCCCCGGACCCGGCGCACCCGTACGCCTGGCGCGCCTGGGTGCTGCCGTGGACCGCCGAGCCGGGCAGCTACGAGTTCGTCGTCCGCGCCTCCGACGAGGCCGGCCCCCAGCCGACCGAGCAGCCGTGGAACCGTCAGGGCATGGCCAACAACCTGGTGCAGCGGGTGCCGGTCACCGTTCTGGAGTAACCCGCGGCCTCGTCCCGGGCCTGCCCTGAGGAGGTCCTCCCTCAGTGCGACGGGCGGTCGCCGTCGTCCGCCGGGCGCTCCTCGACGACCACCGGGCGCAGCCGCGACCACAGCCCGAACGCCGCGGCGGACACCAGCATCCCGATGCCGGCTCACAGGTTGGCGTTGACGTCGCCGGTCTTGGCCTGCTCGGCGTCGTCGAACGCGAGCAACCCCATGAGGACCAGCACGAGTCCGTAGAGGCCGATCAGGCCGGCGATGACGTTGCGGACGTCGAACGCCCCCGCCGCGTGCCTGCGCTGCTCGCTCACGTCGCGCTCCCCTCTCACCGGAAGATGACGTTCAGGGCCACGACCAGGACCAGGGAGATCCCGGCCAGCTTGATCGGCGACTGGTACCAGGGCAGTCGGTGCGCCTCGGGATCGGTGCGCGCCTCGCGGGGGGTCTCGGAGTAGACCAGGCCGGCCAGCTCGGCCACCGGCTTCGGCGCGGTCACGGCCGTCACCGCGACGCTGACCACGATGTCGACGACGAACGCCGTGCCCGCCGCCACGAACGCCGCGCTCTGCCCGGGCAGGGTCAGGACGCCGGTCTCGCTAAGCACGAAGACGACGATCGCGCCGAGGGTCCCCGAGACCAGCCCCGCCCAGCCGGCCGTCGGCGTCATCCGCGTCCAGAACATGCCGAGGATGAACGTGGCGAACAGCGGGGCGTTGAAGAAGCCGAACAGCGTCTGCAGGTAGTCCATCAGGTTGCTGTAGCCGGCTGCGATGAGCGCCGTGCCGATGGCGACTTCTCGGAGTCGGGTCAGACCAGTCGGTGGGCCCCCGGAGACGGAACGACGGCGAAGGTCCGCGGCGGGCTGTACCCCGCCTGCGCGAAACGATCCGTGATCATCGTCGCAACCTCGCTGGTCAACGCGGCGTCGACGAGCACGATCGCGCTCCCGCCGAAGCCACCGCCGACCATCCGCGCTCCGGCGGCGCCGGCCTCCAGCGCCGTGGCCACGCACGTGTCCAGCTCGGCCGTGGAGATCTCGAAGTCGTCGCGCAGCGAGGCGTGCCCCGCGGTGAGGACCGGCCCGATCGCCGCCGGCCCGTCGGGCCCCCGCAGCACCCGGACGACGTCGAGCACCCGGGCGTTCTCGGTGACGATGTGCCGGGCGCGGCGCAGCAGCACCGCTCCCTGCGGCGTGCCGTCGTCCAGGGCGGCGAGGGCGATGACGTCCGGGACGTCGCGCAGCGCGGCGACCCCGAGCCGCTCGGCCGCCTGCTCGCACTCCCGCCGCCGGTCGCCGTACCCGCCGGTGGCGTGGTCGTGGGTCGTCCCGGTGTCGACGACCAGCAGCTCCAGGCCCGCCGCCGCCAGGTCGAAGGGCACCTGCTCGCAGCTGCGGTCGCGGGTGTCCAGGAACAGCGCGTGCCCGACGGTGCACAGCAGCGACGCGGACTGGTCGAGGATCCCCGTCGGGGCGCCGACGAAGTCGTTCTCCGCCCGGCGGGCCACGTCGACCAGGTCAGCGGTGGCGAGCTCGGGGGCGGCGAGGTCCCGCAGCGCGAGCGCGACGGCGCACTCGAGCGCCGCGGAGGAGGACAGCCCGGCGCCGGAGGGCACGTCGCCGTCCACGACGACGCTCACCCCGCCGGGCAGGTGGTCGCGCAGCTCGGCGACGACGCCGGCCACGTAGCCGGACCACCCGCTGGGCCGCCCGGGCGCCAGCTCGCCGACCGGCACCTCGACGCGGTCCCGGGGGTGCTGGAGGGAGGCGATCGCCACCAGGCCGTCCTCGCGCCGGGCCACGGCGGCCCGGGTGGTGTGCGGCAGCGCCACCGGCAGCACGAAGCCGTCGTTGTAGTCGGTGTGCTCCCCGATGACGTTGACCCGCCCCGGCGCCGCCCAGACCCCCTCGGGCTCGCCGCCGAAGGCCTCGGCGAACGCCGCGCGTACCCGCTGCACCTGGCTCACGGGACCACCACCGCGCGGAGCTGCTCCGCGACGTCCTCCGGGGTGGTGTCGCTGATGAAGGCGCCCATGCCCGACTCCGAGCCGGCCAGGTACTTGAGCTTCCCCGGCGCCCGGCGCAGCGAGAACAACTGCAGGTGCAGCCACCAGTCGGCGCGGCCGCGGCCGACCGGCGCCTGGTTCCACGCGGCGATGTAGGGCATCGGGGTGTCGAACCGGTGCGCGAACCGGCCGAGCACGTCGAGGTAGACCTCGGCCAGCGCGTCGCGCTCCTCGTCGGTGAGCGCGGGGAGGTCCGGCACCCGGCGGTGCGGGAACAGTTGCAGCTCGTAGGGCCAGCGGGCCGCGGCCGGGACGAACGCCGTCCAGTGCTCGTTGGCCGCGACCACACGCGGCCCGCTGCGCTCCGCGGCGAGCACGTCGGCGAACAGGTCCCCGCCGGTCTCCCGCCGGTGCCGCTCGATGGAGGCGAGCACCTTCTCCAGCCGCGGGGTCACGAAGGGATAGGCGTAGATCTGCCCGTGCGGGTGGGAGAGGGTCACCCCGATCTCCTCGCCGGAGTTCTCGAAGACGAAGACCTGCTCCACGCCCTCGATCCCCGACAGCTCCGCGGTGCGCTCGGCCCAGACGTCGACGACCAGCCGCGCCCGGTCGAATCCGAGGGTGGCGAAGGAGCGGTCGTGGTCGCTGGTGAAGACCACCACCTCGCAGCGGCCGAACCCCGGCCGGAGCTCGGTCAGCGGCGCACCCGGCGCCGTCTTCGGGACGTCGCGGTCCACCGCGGTCGCCAGCGACGGGAAGCGGTTCTCGAAGACGACGACCTGGTAGTCGGCCTCCGGGATCTCCGTGGGCTCCCGGCCGGGCCGGGTCGGGTCCAGCGGGCACAGGTCGGCCGGCGGGAGGAAGGTCCGCGTCTGCCGGTGCGAGGCCAGGACGACCCACTCGCCGAGCAGGGGGTCCCAGCGCAGCTGCGACCGGGTGCTCACCGGGGGCAGGTCGCGGGTGTCCTCCGCTGTCCGGTCGGGGGCCTGCGACCCCGCGTCGAAGTAGAGGATCTCCCGGCCGTCGGCCAGCCGACGACTCGTCCGGATCACGTGCACTCCCGCCTTCCCGCCGCCCGTCACGGACCGTGAGCAGCGCCGGAGACGCTAGTCCTGCGGCGATCGGCCCGGTCAGCCACCCCGGCACGACGAGAGCCCCCGGCCGGATGGCCGGGGGCTCTCCCCTGCTGTAGCCCCGAAGGGATTCGAACCCTCGCTACCGCCGTGAGAGGGCGGCGTCCTGGGCCGCTAGACGACGGGGCCGTGCGGAGACCATCCTGCCATGCGCCCTCGCGGGCGCGCGCACCACCCCGGGACACGCCTGCCCGACAACGAGAAGACCCCCTGGCCGGATGGCCAGGGGGTCTCCCCTGCTGTAGCCCCGAAGGGATTCGAACCCTCGCTACCGCCGTGAGAGGGCGGCGTCCTGGGCCGCTAGACGACGGGGCCGTGCGGGTGGTGCAAGAGGAACCAGGCTTCCTCGCTGGGGTACCAGGACTCGAACCTAGACTAACGGAGCCAGAATCCGTCGGGCTGCCAATTACCCCATACCCCAAGGGTCGTGCTGCACCTCGCGGCGCTGCAGACCACCATACCCGACGCTCTGCGGCGGGTTCGCCACCCCCCGGGGTGACCCTGGTCGCAGGTCCAGCGCGGGGGTGAGCGTCTCCGGCCGCAGCCGCTCCCGGGCCCGCGCCACGAGCGCCACGTAGGCGGCCATCGCCAGCAGGTCGATGACGACCACGAGCACCCCCGTGCCGGTCGGCACCGAGTCGGAGGTCACGCCCTCGCCCAGCCCGCCGGCCAGCACGAACACCAGCACGTTGTTGACCGCGTGCAGCACGATCGCCGCCTCCAGACCGCCGGTCAGCCACACGACGGCGGAGGCGGCCAGCCCGAAGGCGAACCGGTCGAGGAAGGTCCAGACGTCCGGCGGGGCGTGCGCCGCGGAGAACAGCGCGGCGGTGACCACGCCGGCGACGACGGCACCGACCCGCGCGTCGCGGAACCAGGCGGCGATGGCCTGGCTGAGGTACCCGCGGAAGACGTACTCCTCGGCGGCCGACTGCAGCGGCGTGGTGAGCACGACGACCAGCAGCAGCCAGCCGTAGGAGGGCACCGGCCCGGTCACCTCGCCGCCCTCGAGGAGGAACCCGAGCAGGACGGTCAGCAGGATGCCCGCGCCCAGCGTGGGCAGGGACAGCAGGGTGAACGGGGCGAACAGCCGTCGGCGCAGCCGCCCCAGCACCGACGACGACCAGCCCGGCCGCATCCCGTGCGCGGCGACCCAGGCCAGCCAGACGATCGGGATCGCCACGATCAGGGACAGGTTGGTGATCAGCAGGACCCCGGGGTCGACCAGGTCGAGCAGCTGCAGGTCCGGGAACGCCCCGGTGAGCAGCGCGGCCAGCACCACGACCGTGGCGGCCACGGTGTAGACGACGACCACCAGGAGCAGCCCCAGCAGCGGCCGCCACCAGCGCCAGTCCCGCGAGCGCATCGCGTGCAGGTACGGCACGGGGACGTCGTGCGGCGGCGTGCCCGGCGGCGGCGCCCAGCGCACTCCCGGCGGCAGGCCCGGCGGGGCCGTGTGCGGACCGGCCTGCAGCGGCACCGGCCCGAGCGGCCAGGGCACCGGTCCGGCCGCGGCGCCGGTCGCCGGCAGCGAGTGCACGCCGTGCACCGCGCCGGGGACGTACGGCGGCGCCCCGTAGGGCCCGGTCGGCGGCGGCCCGGTGTAGGGCTCGTCGTCGGCCGGGCCGGGACCTCCCGGGGGCGTCGTCACGGCGCGGTCAGCCGGGGACGGCCGCCCGGCCCGCGGCCAGGCGGGCCAGCGTGCGGTCGCGGCCCAGCAGCTCGATCGATTCGTACAGCGGCGGGGACACGGTGCGGCCGCTGACCGCGACCCTGACCGGCCCGAAGGCCTGCCGCGGCTTGCGGCCCAGCCCGTCCACGAGCGCGGTCTTGAGGGCCTCCTCGACGGCGGCGGCGGTCCACTCGGGCAGGTCGCGCAGCGCCGTCGTCGCGGCGTCCAGCACCTCGGCGGCCTCCGGGCCGGCCAGCTGCTTCGCGGCGGCCGCCGGGTCGAGCTCGACGTCCTCCACGAAGAGGAACCGCAGCAGCTCGACGGCGTCGGAGAGCACGACGACGCGCTCCTGGGCCATCGGCGCGATCGCCCGCAGCACCCGCTCCTGCTCGGCCGTCGGCGGGTCGCTGACCAGGCCGGCGCCGGCGAGGAAGGGCACGACGCGGACCACGAATTCCTCGACCGGCAGCGCCCGCAGGTGCGTGGCGTTGATCGCCTCGGCCTTCTTCACGTCGAAGCGGGCGGGGTTGGCGCTGACCCGGGTGACGTCGAAGGCCTCGGCCATCTCCGCCATCGAGAAGACGTCCCGGTCCTCGGCGATGGCCCAGCCCAGCAGCGCCAGGTAGTTGGCGAACCCCTCCGGGACGAACCCGCGCTCGCGGTAGACGTCGACGTTGGACTGCGGGTCGCGCTTGGAGAGCTTCTTGTTGCCCTCCCCCGTCACGTAGGGCAGGTGCCCGAAGCGAGGGGTGCCGCGGGCGACGCCGATGTCGGTCAGCGCCGCGTACAGGGCCAGCTGCCGCGGGGTGGAGGGCAGCAGGTCCTCCCCGCGCAGCACGTCGGTGACCTCCATGAGCGCGTCGTCGACGGGGTTCACGAACGGGTACAGCGGGACGCCGTTGCCGCGGACGAGGACGAAGTCGGGCACCGACCCCGCCGCGAACCGCACCTCGCCGCGCACCAGGTCGCTCCAGACCAGGTCCTCGTCGGGCATGCGCAGCCGCAGCACCGGCTGGCGGCCCTCGTCGCGGAAGGCGGCCTTCTGAACGTCGGTGAGGAAGCGGTCGGCGTTGTCGTAGCCGAGCTTGGGGTCCTGCCCGGCGGCCAGCCGGCGGGCCTCGACCTCCTCGTTGGTGGAGAACGACTCGTAGGCGTGCCCGGCCGCCAGCAGCTTGGCGGCCACCTCCCGGTAGACGTCGTGGCGCTGCGACTGCCGGTAGGGCCCGTGCGGGCCGCCGACCTCGGGGCCCTCGTCCCAGTCCAGGCCCAGCCAGCGCAGGCTGTCGAGCAGGTGCCGGTAGGACTCCTCGGAGTCCCGGGAGGCGTCGGTGTCCTCGATGCGGAAGACGAACGTGCCGCCGGTGTGCCGGGCGTGCGCCCAGTTGAACAGCGCCGTCCGGAGGAGGCCGACGTGCACCGTGCCCGTCGGGGACGGGCAGAAGCGGGTGCGGACGCCGGCCGCGGGGGCGGTCACCGTGCGCCCCCGGCCGTCGAGGTGGTGTCGGCGCCGGTGACGGTGTTGGCGAGCGTGCCCAGCCCCTCGATGGTGACCTCGACCCGCTGGCCGGGGGCGATGGGCCCGACGCCGGACGGCGTGCCGGTGAGCACCACGTCGCCGGGCAGCAGGGTCATCACCTGCGAGATGTAGGAGATCAGCGTCGGGACGTCGAACAGCAACTGGCTGGTGCGGCCGGACTGGCGCAGCTCGTCGTCCACGGTGCAGGTGACCTCGAGGTCGGCGGGGTCCTTGCCCAGCGCGCCCAGGTCGGTCTCGATCCACGGGCCGAGCGGGCAGAACGAGTCGAAGCCCTTGGCGCGGGTCCACTGCCCGTCGCTGCGCTGCATGTCCCGCTCGGTGACGTCGTTGCCGATCGTGTAGCCGAACACGGTCGACAGCGCCTGCTCCGGGCTGACGTGCCGGGCACCGCGGGCGCCGATGACGACGGCGAGCTCGGCCTCGTGGTGGACGTTGGTGCTGCCCGGCGGGATGCGGATGGCGTCGCCGGGGCCGATGACCGACGTCGAGGGCTTGAGGAACAGCAGCGGCTCCTTCGGCGCGTCCCCGGTCTTCATCTCCTCGACGTGCGCGGCGTAGTTCTTGCCGACGCAGACGACCTTGCTCGGCAGGATCGGCGAGAGCAGCCGGACGTCGGCCTGCGCGAACCGCTGGCCGGTGAAGGAGATGGTGCCGAAGGGGTGCCCCTCGATCTGGGCGACCTGACCGTCCCCGTCGAGAACACCGAAGGACATACCGGAGGGCGAGGCGAAGCGGACGATGCGCACGGGTCGAGGCTACTGACCCGCCGCCTCCGAGCCGCGCCCGCGCCGCAGCGGCCCTACGGTCGGCTCATGGCGTGCCGGCTCAGCGAGATCGTCGTCGACTGCCGTGACCCCGAGGCGCTGGCCGCCTGGTGGGCGCAGGTCCTGGACTACCGGGTGATCGGCAGGGAGGACGACGGCGCGGTCGAGATCGGTCCCGAGACGGGCTTCGGCGGGCCAGCGCCGACGCTGGTCTTCGCCCCGGTGGCCGACCCGTCCCCGGGCAAGCCCCGGCTGCACCTGGACGTCAACGCCACCGACCGGGACCAGGACGCCGAGCTGGAGCGGCTGCTGGGCCTGGGCGCGACGCGGGCCGACGTCGGCCAGACCGGCGAGGAGGACTGGCACGTGCTCGCCGACCCGGAGGGCAACCCGTTCTGCCTGCTGCGCCGCCGGCTCGACCCGGTGTAGACCGGTCACCTGCTGCAGACCTGTTCCAGCCCCCAGACCAAGGAGACCCCGTGATCCTGATCGTGATCAAGTTCCCCGTCCGGCCGGACAGGATCGACGAGTTCCGGGCGAAGGCCGACGAGTACGCGGCGGCGGTGAACGCCGAGGAGGGCAGCCTGTTCTTCGAGTGGTCCCGCAGCGTCGAGGACCCGAACACGTTCGTCTGCATCGAGGGCTTCCGCGACTCCGAGGCCGGCGCCTCGCACGTGGCCACCCCGCACGCCAAGGCCGCCTTCGACTGGATGTCGGACCTGGTCGCCGAGCAGCCGCAGATCATCTACATCGACGCCCCGGAGGTCAGCGGCTTCGGCCCCATGGGCGAGGTGCAGCCGCGGGGCTGAGCGCCTGAGACCGCCGCGGGCGCGGCCGCGTTGACCGGCTGTGCCGGCGGCGCGAGAGTGACCGGGTGAACCGCGCCCTGGCGGTGCTGACCTGCGTCGCGCTGCTCACCGTCGTGGTCGAGGCCACCGACGACACCCGCCCGTGGCTCGCGGTCGCCCTCGGGGTCACCTACGCGGTCCACTCGCTCGTCGCGTTCCCCTGGCTGACCCGGCAGCCGGCCCCCCGCCGCTACTGGCTGACCGCCGGACACGTGTGCCTGCAGCTGCCCCTGGGCGCCCTGCTGTTCGGCGCGGCGCAGGCCGGCGTCGGGGCGACGCTGCTGCTGCTGGTCCTGGTCAGCCAGAGCGTCCTGCTGCTGCCGCTCCCGGGGGCCGCGGCGGTCACGGCTGTCGTGCCGCTGGTGCACCTCGGCATGGGCTGGGCGGACTTCGTGCGCAACGGCCTGGGCCTGCTGGGCGCCGCGGTCTTCACCGCCGTGGTGACCGAGCTGCTGCGGCGGGAGCAGCGCGCGCGGGCCGAGCTCGCCGAGGCCAACGAGCTGCTGCGCGGGCACGCGGCCCAGGCCGAGGAGCTGGCCACCACGCGCGAGCGCAACCGGCTGGCCCGCGACATCCACGACGGCCTCGGCCACCACCTCACCGTCGTGCAGATGCAGGTCCAGGCCGCCCGGGCGGTGCTGCCGACCGACCCCGGCCGGGCCGACGAGGTGCTGGCCAAGGCGCAGCACCAGGCCAGCGAGGCGCTCGCCGAGGTCCGCCGGTCGGTCGCCGCCCTACGGGACCCGGCGGCCGCTCCGGCGCTGCGGGCGGGGCTGGCGGCGCTGACCGCGGAGGTGTCCGCCGCGGGCCTGCCGACCACGCTGGAGGTGGTCGGGCCCGAGCGCCGGCTGCCTCCGGAGTCGGAAGAGTCGCTGTTCCGCTCGGCCCAGGAGGGGCTGACCAACGTCCGCAAGCACGCCGGGGCCACCAGCGCCCGGGTGACGCTCACCTACGCCGGCGACGGCACGGTGCGGCTCGCCGTCCGTGACGACGGCCGGGGCCTGCCGGCCTCCCGGGACACCGGGGACCGGCGCACCTTCGGGCTGCTGGGGCTGCGCGAACGCGCGGCCCGGGTGGGCGGGCGGCTGACCGTCGAGTCCGCGCCGGGCGAGGGCACGGCGCTGCTGGTGGAGGTGCCGGGGTGAGCGCCGTCCGGGTGCTGGTCGTCGACGACCAGGCGCTGTTCCGCGAGGCCCTGGTCACGCTGCTCGGCGCGCGGCCGGAGGTGGAGGTGGCCGGGGAGGCCGCCGACGGCGCGCAGGCGCTGGAGCGGGCGGCCGAGCTGCAGCCCGACGTCGTCCTCATGGACCTGCACATGCCCGTGCTCGACGGGATCGCCGCGACCCGGCGGCTGCGGGTCGAGCAGCCCGCCGTCCGGGTGCTGGCGTTGACGACGTTCGACGACGACGAGGACGTGTTCGCGGCGCTGCGCGCCGGCGCGCTCGGCTACCTGCTCAAGGACGTCTCCTCCGACCGGCTGGTGGAGGCGCTCCTGTCGGCCGCCCGCGGGGAGTCGGTGCTGCAGCCGTCGGTCGCGGCCAAGGTCGTCGCCCGCTTCGCCCAGCTCGACGACACCCCGCGCCGCCGGCCGCAGCCGCTGGTCGACCCGCTGTCCGCGCGCGAGCTCGACGTCCTCCGGCTGCTGGCCGACGGCCGCAGCAACCGGGAGATCGCCGCGACGCTGTTCCTGGCGGAGGGCACGGTCAAGAACCACGTCACCAACGTGCTGGTCAAGCTGGGCGCGCGGGACCGCACCCAGGCCGCCCTGCGGGCCCGCGCCCTCGACCTGGTCTGACACCGCCGTGCCGGGTCGTGACCGGCGACCGTGACCTCCGGCACCTGGCAGGGCCGCCGCGGCGCCCGACGCTGACCGCATGACGACGACGCAGACCCCGCAGCACGCCGCCTCCCGCGGGCGGCGCACCTGGCACTTCGTCCGCCACTACCTCGAGATGGTCGTGGCGATGGTCGTCGGGATGGTCGCGCTCGGGCCGGTCGAGGAACTGGTCTGGCCCGGGCTCGACGACCGCCTCGACGTCTCCGTGGTGGTCATGGCCACCAACATGGCGATCGGGATGGGCGCGTGGATGCGCTTCCGCGGCCACTCGTGGCGGGCGGTCGCCGAGATGTCGGCCGCGATGTACCTGCCGTTCGTCGTCCTGCTGGCGCCCTACTGGGCGGGTGCGGTCTCCGGCGGTGTGCTCATGACCGTCGGGCACGTCGCGATGCTGCCGCTGATGGCGCTGGCGATGCTCCTGCGCCCCGCCGAGTACTGCTGACACCGTCGGCGCGGACCGGTCGCGGAGCCTCCGGGGCCCGCGACCGGTCCGCGTCGGCTCACCGACCCCGGTGCCGGACGGCGTAGGTCAGCGCGTCGACCAGCGCGTGCCAGGAGGCCTCGACGATGTTGTCGTGCACGCCGACGGTGGTCCACTCCCCCACCCCGTCGGTGGAGTCGATGAGCACCCGGGTGGTGGCGCTGGTGCCGCCCTTCCAGCCGAGAATGCGGACCTTGTAGTCGGCGAGCTGGACGTCGGCCAGCTGCGGGTAGCGGCTCACCAGCGCCTGCCGCAGCGCGTTGTCGAGGGCGTTGACCGGACCGTTGCCCTCGCCGGTGCTGATGATCCGCTCGCCGTCGACGTGCACCTTGACGGTGGCCTCGCTGACCACGACGCCGTTGCCCCAGTGCTCGACCGAGGTCTTGTAGCTCTCCAGCTCGAACAGCGGTGCCGGGGCGTCGGGCAGCTGGGCGCGCAGCAGCAGCTCGAAGGAGGCGTCGGCGGCCTCGAAGGACCAGCCGTCGGCCTCGAGCACCTTGACCTGGTCGACGACGCGGGCGATGGCGTCGGGGTGGCCGTCGAGGTCGACGCCGAGCTCGCGGCCCTTGAGCTCCACCGAGGCCCGGCCGGCCATCTCGGTCACCAGGATCCGCATGTCGTTGCCGACGACGGCCGGGTCGAGGTGGTTGTACAGCTCGGGGCTGACCTTGATCGCGCTGGCGTGCAGCCCGGCCTTGTGCGCGAACGCCGAGGCGCCGACGTAGGGCTGGTGCTCGTCGGGGGCGATGTTGGCCAGCTCGGCGATCGCGTGGCTGACCCGCTGCAGCTCCGGCAGGCACTCGGCCGGCACGACCGGCAGCCCCATCTTCGTCACCAGGTTGGCGACGAGGGCGAAGGTGTCGGCGTTGCCGGCCCGCTCGCCGTAGCCGTTCGCCGTCCCCTGGACGTGGGTGACGCCGGCCTCCACCGCGGCCAGGCTGTTGGCGACCGCGCAGCCGGTGTCGTCCTGGCAGTGGATGCCCAGCCTGCCGGCCACCCGGGAGCGGACGTCGGCGACGACCCGGCCCACGCCCATCGGCAGCATCCCGCCGTTGGTGTCACACATGACCCCGACCTCGGCGCCGGCGGCGAAGGCGGCCTCCAGCACGCGGACGCCGTAGTCCGGGTCGGCGGCGTAGCCGTCGAAGAAGTGCTCACAGTCGAGGAACACCCGGCGGCCGTGCCGCACGAAGAACTCGACGGTGTCGCGCACCATCGCCAGGTTCTCCTCGAGCGTCGTGCGCAGCGCGTCACGGACGTGCCGGACGTCGGACTTGGCCACCAGGCAGACGACCGGCGTCTCGGCGTCGAGCAGCGCCCGGACCTGCGGGTCGTCCTCCACGCGCACGCCGGCCTTGCGGGTGGCGCCGAACGCGACCAGCTGGGCGTGCCGGAGCTTGAGCTCGGTGCGGGCACGGGCGAAGAACTCGGTGTCCTTGGGCAGCGCGCCGGGCCACCCGCCCTCGATGAACCCCACGCCGATCTCGTCGAGCAGCCGGGCCACGGCCAGCTTGTCGGCGACGGAGTAGCTCACGCCCTCCCGCTGCGCGCCGTCGCGCAGGGTGGTGTCGAAGACGTGGAAGTCGGCAGCGGTGGCGGCGTCGAGGGGCATCGGGGTCTCCCGGGAGCTGGTCGGCAACGGCCCGAACACGAAAAAGACCCCCCGGGTACGGGAGGTCTGCGCGCAGTCGGGGAGGTGACTGCGCGCTAGGCGATGATGATCGAGCCGGTGGGGTGCATCACGACGAGTAAACCACGGCGGCTCGGCAGGTCCTACGGTTCGGGGCCATGACGACGACCAGCGACCCGGCCGCGGGGACGGCGGCGCGCGAGGTGGCCGGGGCCATGGCCGACGCCGCCACCGCCTGGCTCGACGCGCTCGACCCCGACCAGCGTGAGCTGGCCGCCTGGCCGGGCCCCGACGACGAGGCGGCCGAGGCCGAGCGGCTGCGGTGGTACTACACGCCGACCGACCACGGCGGGCTCCCCCTGGGCCGGCAGCGCCCGGCGCAACAGCAGCTGGCCATGCGGCTGGTCGCCAGCGGCCTGTCGACCGCCGGGTACGTCACGGTCGCCTCCGTCATCGGCTGGGAGAACGTCCTCGACCACCTGGAGGGCTGGTCGGTCGACTGGGGCCGGGAGCGCGGGCGCGACCCGGGCCTGTACTACCTGCGCGTCTTCGGTACCCCCGGCGGCGAGCGACCGTGGGGCTGGCGCTTCGGCGGCCACCACGTCTCGCTGAACAACCTCGTCGTCGACGGGGCCGTCCGGTCGACGACCCCGTGCTTCGTGGGCGCGGACCCCGCGTCCGCACCGGTGCTCGGCGGCGCGGACCTCCGCCTGCTGGGCAGCGTCGAGGACCTGGCGCGGGACCTGGTGCGGTCGCTGCCCCCGGACCTGCGGGCGGCCGCGGTGCTGCTGGACCGGGCGCCGTCGGACATCGTCGGCGGCAACCGTCCGCGCATCGACGAGGGCGACGAGCTGATGCAGCTGCCCGACATCTGGCGGCAGCGCTTCACCGAACCCCGCCTGCTCGAGCGGGTGACCCGCATGGCCGAGGCCGCCGAGGGCGCCAGCGGATTCGACCCGGCCGACCACCACCGGCTGGCGCTGACGGCGCAACCCAAGGGGCTGCCGGCGACCGAGCTCGACCGCGAGCAGCGCGCCCTGCTGCAGACCCTGCTGAGCGCCTACGTCGGCCGGGTGCCCGACGGGCTGGCACCGGAGGTCGACCTGGACCGGGTGCACGTGGCGTGGGCCGGCTCGCTGGAGCCCGGGCAGCCGCACTACTACCGGCTGCAGGCGCCCCGGCTGCTGGTGGAGTGGGACAACACCGCCCGGGGGGCCAACCACGCGCACTCGGTGTGGCGCGACCCGCAGGCCGACTTCGGGCTCGACGTGCTCGCCGAGCACCGCCTCCGGCACCACGCCGGCTGACGGCCCGGAGAGCATCGCAGCGGGGAACGAGCGAGGAACGGCTCCGGGCGCGGAAGCCGGCAGATGCGAACTGACAGCGGAGTTCAGCGCGCGTCCACCGGCAGCCCCTCCACGAGCGCGGCCATGTCCACCGCCGCGGGGTCGTCGACACGGCCGGCCGCCGTCTCCAGTGCGGCGTGGACGGCGGCGGCCAACCGGTCGGAGATCCCGGCCGCGGCCAGAGCGGCCCGGATGAGGTCGACGTCCTTCATCGCTCCCGGCAGCGCGAAGGAGACCGCGTAGTCGCCGTCGATCATCGCCGCGCCCTTGACCCGGGCGAACGGGGCGTCGAGGTGGCCGCCCTCGAGGACCCGGAAGAAGTCCTGCGGGTCCAGCCCGAGCCCGCGGGCCAGCGCCACCGACTGCGCGACGCCGGCGACGAGGGTCAGCACCCACGCGTTGCAGACCAGCTTGAGCCGGGTCCCGGCGCCGGCCTCCCCCAGCCACAGGGTCTTGCGGCCGAGCGCGTCGAACACCGGCGCCAGCCGCTCGCGGGCGTCGTCCGGACCGGAGGCGAGCAGGACCAGCGCGCCCTCCTCGGCGGGCTTGCGGGTGCCCTGCACCGGGCAGTCGACCAGCACCAGCCCGAGCTCCCGGGCGAGCTCGGCCTGCCGGTCGACGTCCTCGATGCCGACCGTCGAGCACTGCAGCCACACCGTGCCGGCGGCCGGCGCGGCCCGGCGGACCGCGTCGACCACCGCACCGGCGTCGAAGAGCATCGTCAGGACGACGTCGGCCCCCTCGGCCGCCGCGGCCGGCGAGTCGCACGCCTCGGCGCCCGGACCGGCCAGCGCCTGCGCCTTGCGACCGTCGCGGTTCCACATCCGCACGGGCACGCCCGCGCGGACCAGCGACCGCACCATCCCGGCACCCATCGTGCCGGTGCCGAGGACGGCGACGACCGGAGCGCCCTGACCCCCGCTCACTCGACCAGCGCCACCGCGCGGGTGGGGCCGCCGTGCGCCCCGCGGACCTTGAGGGGGAAGCCGACGAAGGTGAACCGGCGGTTGACCACCTGGTCGAGGTTGGCCAGGTTCTCGTAGTGGGTGATGTGCTCGCGCCGGCACATCATGTGGATCGGGTAGGTCTTGCTCGCCGGGTTGTCCGGGGTGGGGCTGTCCACGCCGAAGGTCTTCACGCCGCGCTGCACGATCCACTCCGCCGCGGACTCACCCAGCCCCGCGAAGTCGGTGAGGTAGCGCTTGTCCCCCACGAACTTGTTCCAGGTCGCGGTGTGGAACAGCACGATGTCGCCGCGCTGCACGTCGACCGGCGACTCGGCCTCGATCCGGTCGAGGTCCTCGGCGGTGATGTCGGTCTGCGGCGCGAAGCCGGTCACGTCCAGGCACACCGCCGGTCCGTAGAACAGCTCCAGCGGCATCTGGTCGATGGTCTCGGCACCGGGCGCCGGGTCCAGGTGGGAGAACGAGTCCACGTGCGTGGGCCCGTTGTCGTTGAGGATGAACCCGGTGGTCTGGAACGAGAAGCCGCCCTCGAACCGGGGGGCGGTCTCCTCGTGCGTGGCGTGCTCGAACTGCACGGTCTTCAGGTGCCCGGGGTAGACCTTCATCCCCTCGTAGATGTCCTGGGACAGGTCGATGATCTGCATGCGCTCTCCTCGGCAGTGGGGACGGGCGGTGCTGGACAGGTGCTGCGGTGGGACGGGGATGGCCCCCTGCAGGGGCCCGCGGCGAGCCTGCGAGTCGTGGGGGGCAGGGGGTCCTTTCTCAGCGGACGCGCTCCACCGCACCGCTGAGGGCCGACCGGGTGATCGCCTCGAACGCGCGCACGGTGGCGCGGACGTCGCTCGGCGGGATCGGGTACTCGGCGGTGCCCTCGACGGCGGCGGCGAAGCGCTCGAGGTTGTCGCGGACGGCGGGGCTGGGCGGGACGAACCGGGTGGTCGGCTCGCTGTCGCGGTACCGGGTGGTGACGTCCCAGCCGGCCGGGGACTCCGGGTGGGCACGGTCGCGGATCTCCATCCAGCCCTCCGAGCCGAGCAGGCAGATCCGCCCGATGAACGGCGTGGTCAGGATGGCGGTGATGCTCGCGGTCGCCCCGCTGGCGAAGCCGAGGGTCACCGAGAGCGTGTCGCCGTTGCCGAACGACGTGGCGCGGGTGGCCAGCCGGGCCCACACCTCCACCGGCTCACCGAGCAGGCCGACGGCGAGGTCGACCAGGTGGATGCCGGTCGCCGACAGCGGGCCGACCGGCGCCTCGACGCTGGACAGCCGCCAGTTGTCCGGGGGCAGCGCCAGGAACTTGTCCTGGCTGAAGTTGCCCTCGAAGACCAGCGGCGTGCCCAGCTCGCCGGAGCGGACCCGCTCCTGCAGCTCCACCACCGGCGGCTCGAAGCGCCGCTCGTGCCCCACGCCCAGCTGGACGCCTGCCGCCGCGACGGCCGCGAGGGCCACGTCGGCGTCGTCCACCGTCGTGCTGAACGGCTTCTCGCAGAACACGTGCTTGCCGGCCTCGGCGGCGGCGACGATCTGCGCGGAGTGGAACCGGTGCGGCGAGCACAGCACTACGGCCTCGACGGCGGGGTCGGCCAGCGCCTCGGCGAGGTCGGCCGTCGTCGGCAGGCCCCGCGCCGCTCCCCGCTCCCGCCCGGCGGGCTGGGGGTCCACGCCCACCACCGCCCGGACGGTGCTGCTGCCGGCCAGCTCGTCGAGGACCTTCTGGCCCCACCAGCCCAGCCCGACCACGGCGACGTCCACGGCGGGCCTCAGCCGTCCAGCTTGAGCAGCTTGGCGGCGGTCGCGCTGCGGATCAGGTTCCGGTCCTCGTCGCTGAGGCCCCGGACGCCGTCGATCTGCCCCAGCGGGTCGTAGTGGCCCATGTCGAAGGGGTAGTCGGTGCCGATGACCACGTGGTCGGGGCCCATCTGCTGGATGAGGAACTCCAGGTGGACGGAGTCGAACACCAGGCAGTCGACGTAGACCTGCTTGAGGTACGTGCTCGGCGGCCGGCTGATGTGGTGCCGGCCCTCGGGCCGCAGCTCGTAGGAGTGGTCGATCCGCGAGGAGTAGAAGGGCAGGAACCCGCCGCCGTGCACCAGGCACAGCTTGAGCGCCGGGTGCTCCTCGAGGACGCCGCCGTGGATGATCCGGTTGATCGCGACCGTGGTGTCCAGCGGGTTCCCGATCACGTTGGTCATGTAGTACTTCTGCAGCCGCTCCCCGTGGGTGAAGCCGTTGGGGTGCAGCAGGACGACGACGTCGAGCTCCTCGGCCTTGGCGAAGAACCGCCGGAACCGCCGGTCGTCGAGGTCCAGGCCGAAGACGTTGGTGTTGATCTCCACACCGCGGAAGCCGTACTCGCGGACGCAGTGCTCGAGCTCCTCCACCGCGGAGGAGACGTCCTGCAGCGGCACCGTGGCCAGCCCGACGAAGCGGTCGGGGTGGTCGGCCACGATCGAGGCCAGGTTCTCGTTCTGCATCCGCGCGAGCGTCCGGCCGAGCTCGACGTCGGTCCAGTAGTAGTACTGCGGCGGGGCGACCGAGATGGCCTGGACGTCGATCCCCATGGCGTCCATGTCGGCCAGCCGGACGTCGACGTCGGTCAGCTTGGGCATGATCTCGGCGGTGTGCTTGGGCTGGTACTCGTTGGTCTCCGCCCCGGCCCAGTACGAGAACGGCTCGTACTGCGGTTCCATGAGGCCCTTCACGAGCTCCTGGCACGCCGGGGTGAACACGTGGGCGTGGATGTCGACGGTGCGGCCGGACATGGCGTCCTCTCGGTAGGGGGATCTGGTGCGTCGGGTCAGGAGACGGGGGCGTACACGTCGGGCGCCCAGGGCAGGTCGGCCTGCGCGTACTTGGCCGCGCGGACGTCGCCGGAGCGGGCGTGGCCCTCGAACAGCTCGATCCGGGCCGCGCGGCCGCACAGCTCGCCGAGGGCGGCGCTGGCCGCGGGGTCGGTGACCTCCTGGTAGGTCACCGTCCGCAGGTACTTCCCCACCCACAGGCCGCCGGTGTACCGGGCGGCCCCGCGCGTGGGCAGGACGTGGTTGGTGCCGATGACCTTGTCCCCGTAGGAGACGCAGGTCCCCTCCCCGAGGAACAGGGCGCCGTAGTTGCGCATCTGCTCCAGCGCCCGGCGCGGCTCCTCGGTGAGGATCTGGACGTGCTCGCTGGCGAACTCGTCGGCCAGCCGGTAGGCCTCGTCCAGGTCGTCCACGACGAGGACCTGCCCGTGGTCCCGCCACGCCGGGCCGGCCATGTCGACGGTCGGCATGTCCGGGAGCAGCCGGTCGACGTGCGCCATCGTCTCCCGCGCGACCGTCTCCGACGTGGTAATCAGGACCGCCGGCGAGTCCGGGCCGTGCTCGGCCTGGCTGAGCAGGTCGACGGCGACGACGAAGGGGTCGGCGCTGTCGTCGGCGACGACGAGGATCTCGGTGGGGCCAGCGAACAGGTCGATGCCGACCTCGCCGAACAGCTGCCGCTTGGCCTCGGCGACGTAGGCGTTGCCCGGGCCGGCCAGCAGGTCCACCCTGCCGATCGTCTCGGTGCCCAGCGCCATGGCGGCGACGGCCTGGACCCCGCCGAGCAGGAAGATCTCGTCCGCGCCGGCCAGGTGCATCGCGGCGACCGTGGCCGCGGGGACCTGCCCGCGGATGGGCGGCGTGCACGCCGTCACCCGGCCCACCCCGGCGACCTTCGCCGTCACCACGGTCATGTGGGCCGAGGCGGTGAGCGGGTAGCGCCCGCCGGGCACGTAGGCGCCGGTCGCCGCGATCGGCAGGTGCCGCTGCCCCAGGAAGACGCCGGGCTGCGTCTCCACCTCGAACTCGCGCATCGACTCCAGCTGGTGCCGCGCGAACGCCGCCACGTTGGCCTGCACCGTCCGCAGGTCGTCGACCACCTGGGGGTCCACGCCGGCGACGATGCGCTCCACCTCCTCGGGCCCGAGCCGGAAGTCCTCCGGGGACCAGGAGTCGAACCGCTCGGAGTACTCGCGCACCGCCTCGTCGCCCCGGGTGCGGACGTCGGCGATCACGCGGGCGACCACGTCGGCCACCTCGGGCGAGCCCTGCCGCGGTGCGGCGTCGGAGGCCCTCTTCTTCAGCTGCCGGATCATCAGGTGTGCTCCAGGTCACGTCGGGGCCTGCATCGTGTTGTGCATACCTAGTCATGTCAAGCGGCCGGTGGGTCGGCGACCGGCGCAGCGGCGTCGCCGCGGGCCGTCCACCCCGGGAAGTAGCAGGTCACAGAGGTGTCGGGGCGCCGGTGGCCGGGCGTCCGGCCGGCGCCACCCCCCGCCGCCGGGCCCCCGGCCGGCAGTCGGCGATGGCCGAGTGCTTGACGTGTGCAGGCACTCCCGTGCACAGTTCCGGCCCGTATACGTGGTCTCGGTCACACTCCGGCTCGCTCCCCCGGCCGGCTGGCGACCGGGCGCCTGAGCTCCACCGGCCGGCGGCAGGTGCGCCGGCAGTCACCACGAGCGGCACCCGTGCGACGGACGCGGCGGACGCGTCCCCGACCAGAAGGCAGGGAACCCATGGGGAACAGGGCAGGCAGCACCCGGGCGGGGAAGCTGCGCCTGGTGGCCGGGGTGGCCGCGCTCGCGGTCACGGCCACCGCGTGCGCGTCCGGCGGCGGATCGAGTCAGGCGGCCGGCGAGGCGAAGGACGCCAACGGCGTCGTGAACATGGTCATGGCGCCCGACCCGGTCTGGAAGTGGCTCGAGGACCAGGGCATCAAGCAGGAGATGGAGGAGGCCGCCGGCATCCAGATCCTGACCTCGTCGTCCTGGGACGAGTTCGGCGTCTACGCCGGGGGCCACGCCGACGTCATCTCGGCGGCCAGCTACGAGGTGCCCGACCTGGAGGAGGCGACCGGCGAGCCGGCCACCGTCTTCGGCAAGTACAACACCGACCGCAGCATCGTGGCCGTCGGCGCGGACAACCCCGCGCAGACCATCTGCGACCTCAAGGGCCAGAAGATCGCCACGTTCACCAACGTCAGCATCACGCTGATCTGGGGCATGTACGCCAAGGAGAAGTGCGGGCTGGACCTGCGCGCCGGCGGTGGTGACTACGAGCTGGTCGTCACCGACATCCAGAACCTGGCCGACCTGGTGGCCCGCGGGGACGCCGACGCGTGCCTGTGCCTGCCCGACTTCGCCGTCCCGCAGCTGATGGGCGGTCAGATCAAGCCGCTGTACGACAGCCAGGCCGCCGCGCAGTTCTGGGCGCAGAACTACGCCAGCGACTCCTCGGTCCTCACCCACCCGCAGACCAACGTCTTCGTGGCCCGCGAGGCCTGGGTGGAGAAGAACCAGGAGGAGGCGCAGTTCCTGATCGAGCTGTGGGACCGCGGCATCCAGGAGTGGCAGCAGCACCGCGACGAGATCATCGCCGCCTACCCGGAGGACTTCGCCGTCCGCAACCCGGAGGAGATGGCCTTCCTGCAGGACTGGCTGGAGAACAAGTTCGACTGGTTCGTCGACAGCGCCTACATCGACCAGGAGTGGGCCGACGGCGAGATGGAGGTCTTCGACCTCATGCGGGAGACGGGCTTCATCGAGCAGGACGTCGAGGACCCGAACTTCACCACCGACCTCCAGCAGCCCTGACCGACAGCACGACCCGACGAGGGAGAACCATGTCCAACCCCGTGGTCGAGGCGCCCCCGACGGCGCCGGCGGTCACCTGGCAGGAGGGCGAGGAGCAGGCTCGCCGCGCGGCCGCGCGCAACAAGCGCCGGCACCTCGCCCTCCTCCTGGCCGGCTGGGCCGCCATGCTCGGCGTCTGGCAGGTGGCCGCGTACTACCTGCCCTTCGGCACCCTGCCGAACCCGCTCGAGGTCAGCGTCGAGATGTGGGACATCGTCGCCAGCGGTGCCCTCGTCTCGGACTTCCTCGCCAGCGTCCTCAAGACGTTCGCCGGCTTCGGGGTCGCCGTCCTCATCGGCGCCCCGGTCGGCTACCTCATGGGCCGCTACAACTACTGGAAGGCCTTCTTCCTGGACGGCGTGACCGTCGCGGGCACCATCCCGGCGCTCACGTACGCGGTCCTGTCGCTGATCATCTTCGGCCTGTCGGACCTCGGCCCGGTGCTGGCCGTGGCCCTGGTCTCGACGCCGTACGTGGCGCTCAACGTGGCCGAGGGCATCCGGGGCGTCGACCAGAACCTGGTGAAGATGAGCCAGGCGTTCGGCCGCAGCCCCCAGCAGATCCGCCGGGACGTGTTCCTCCCGACGATCGTGCCCTTCCTGTTCGCGGCGGTCCGGATGTCCTTCGCGGTCGCCTGGAAGGTCGAGGCGCTGACCGAGGTGTTCGGCGGCACCAACGGCGTCGGCTTCCAGATCCGCACCGAGTACCAGCTGTTCAACATCACCGGCGTCATCGCCTGGATGGCCCTGTTCATCCTGTTCATGCTGCTGATCGAGCGCCTGCTGCTGCGCAAGCTGGAGCAGCGCGTGCTCGCCTGGCGCCCGGAAGAGAGGGCGGCCCGATGACCGACACGCTCACCCGCCGTCTGTCCCAGGAGGAGATCGCCCGGTCCCGGCCGGCCTGGCAGCGGCGGCTCGGCTCCGACCGGGCGGCCCGCGCCACCTTCTACGTGGCCGCGTTCCTCCTGTGGGTGGTGCTGGCCTGGCTCTTCGAGCGGATCCCCGGCCCGGTGTCGGTGGTCGAGTCGCTGGTCGAGGAGTTCCGCCGGGGCGAGGTGTTCGGGAACTTCGCCGACACCTTCTACCGGTTCGGCATCGGGGTGGGGCTGTCGGTCGTCGTCGGCATCCTCGTCGGCGTCCTCATCGGCCTGTCCCCCATGGCCCGGGCGTTCGGCGAGAGCCTCGTCCTGGTCGGCCTGTCGATCCCCGCGATCATGTGGGCCTTCCTCACGGTCATGTGGTTCGGCTTCGGCCACACCAGCCCGATCGTCACCACGTTCCTGACCGCGGTGCCCTTCGTGATCGTCAACGTGGCCCAGGGCGTCGGGGGCATCTCCCGCGACCTGCGCGACATGTCGGCGTCCTACGGCGTCCCGCTCACCCGGCGGGTGCAGGACCTCGTCCTGCCCGCGGTCGCCGGGTACATCATGGCCGGCCTGCGCTTCGCCGTGATCATGGGCTGGAACGGCGTGCTGCTGGCCGAGTGGTTCGGCGGCTCGGGCGGCGCCGGCTACCGGGCCCGGTACTGGTACGACGCCAACCAGTTCGCCGGCTTCGCGGCCTGGGTGGTGCTCTTCGTCGGCGTGATCATCATCCTCGACCAGCTCATCCTCGAGCGGCTGTCGAGGCGCGCCTTCCGCTGGCGGGACGCCGCCCACTGACCGACCGGTGGGGGGGGGGGGGGGGGGGGGGGGGGGGGGGGGGGGGCGGGCGCGGCGCCCGCCGCCCCCCCCCCCCCCCCCCCCCCCCCCCCCCCCCCACCCCCCCCCCCCACCCCCCCCCCCCCCCCCCCCCCGCCGCGGGCCGCCGCGCCCCCCCCCCCCCCCCCCCCCCCGTCCCGGTGCTGGGCGGCCCAGCGGATCGAGCGGACGATCGTCGCGTAGCCGGTGCACCGGCAGATCTGGCCGGAGATGGCCTCGCGGATGGTCTCCTCGTCGGGGTCGGGCTCCCGGTCGAGCAGCGCGCGGGCGGTCAGCATCATCCCGGGCGTGCAGAACCCGCACTGCAGGCCGTGCTCCTCCATGAAGCCCTGCTGCACCGGGTTCAGGGTCGCGCCGTCGGCCAGCCCCTCGACGGTGCGCACCTCGTGCCCGTCGGTCATCGCCGCCAGCGCGGTGCACGACTTGACCGGGACGCCGTCGACCAGCACCACGCAGGTGCCGCAGTTGCTGGTGTCGCAGCCCCAGTGCGTGCCGGTGAGCCCGAGCGTCTCGCGGAGGAAGTGCACGAGCAGCAGCCGGGGCTCGACGTCCCGGATGACCTCGGTCCCGTTGACGGTCATCGTGACCTGCATCGTCAGCCTCCCTGGACGGCGGTGGTCAGCGCGCCGGCGCCGGCACGTTCGGCGGCCCGGCGCAGCACCCGGCGGGTGAGCTCGTCGGCGAGGTGGCGCTTGTAGTCGACCGGGCCGCGCTGGTCCTCGACCGGGGCGCTGGCCGCCGCCGCCAGCCGCGCGGCCTCGGCGAAGACGTCGTCGCTGGGGTGCACGCCGAGCAGCACCGCGGCGGCGTCGGTGGCACAGCCCTCGAGGCCCAGCGCGGTCAGCCCGATGGTGGCGTCGGCGATCGTGCCGTCCTCGGCGAGCACGAGCTGGGCGCCGGCGGCGGCGACCGCCCAGTCGCCCACCCGGCGCTCGACCTTCTCGTAGGCGCTGCCCGCGCGCGGGCGGATCGGGAACCGCAGCTCGGTGATCAGCTCGGTCTGCTCGCAGGCGGTCTCGTAGGGGCCGCGGTGGAGGTCCTCGATGCCGATGACCCGCTCGCCGCCGCGGCCGGCGATGACCACCTGGGCCCGCAGCACGTCGCACACGGTGGTGAGGTCCTCGGCCGGGTCGGCCTGGCCGAGGGAGCCGCCGATCGTGCCGCGGTTGCGGACGACGGGGTCGGCGATGACCCGCTCGGCGTCGTGCACGATCGGGAACAGCTCCCCGACCAGCGCCGAGGCCAGCAGCGTGGCGTGCCGGGTGAGGGCGCCCACCCGCAGCCAGTCGCCGTCGCGGGTCACGTGGTCGAGCTCGGTGAGGTCGTTGATGTCGACGAGCCACTCGGGCCGGGCCAGGCGCAGCTTCATCATCGGCAGCAGGCTGTGCCCGCCGGCGACGACCCGGGACTCGGGGCCGTGGCGCTCGAGCAGCTCCAGGGCGTCGGCGACGCTGGTCGCCCGCACGTAGTCGAAGGGGGCCGGTACCTGCACGGGCGCTCCTCCCCGGAGGGGATCCGTCGCTGGGACCCCTGGTGGCGAGGGAGCTTGTGACCTGCGCCACAGCGCTGTCAAGATCGCGATAACCGATCGCTTAGGACGGCGGCCGACCATGACGTTCACCCAGCTCCGCGCCTTCGCGCTCGTCGCTGAGCTCGGGTCGCTGCGCGCCGCCGCGGCCGCACTGGGGGTGAGCGAGCCCGCGGTCTCGGCGGCGGTCGCGGCCCTGCGGAGCGACCTCGGCGACCCCCTCTTCCACCGGGCCGGCGGCGGCATCGAGCTCACCGCCGGCGGGCGGGCGCTCGCGGTGCGGGCGCGGGAGCTTGTCCGGCTGGCCGACCGCACCCGCCGGGAGGTGGCCCAGTCCTCGACGTCGGGCAGCGTGCGCGCGCTGGCGACCGCCGCGTGCGCCGAGCACGTGGCCGGCCCGCTGGTGGCCGCCTTCACCCGCCGGGTGCCGCGCGCGCAGGTCGACCTCGGCGTCGGCCCGTCCGCCCGCACCGCGGCGGCCCTGGCCGAGGACGAGGCCGACATCGTGCTCGGGGTCCGGCCGGTGCCGGCGCCCGGGCAGGCCATCGATGCCGTGCCGTTCCTGCGCTACCAGCGCGTGGTCGTCGCCGTGCCGGGCCACCCGCTGGCCGGCCGCTCCCGGGTCGGAGCGGCCGAGCTGCGCCGGCACACCTGGCTGGCCGGCCCGGCCGGCATCGAGCCGGGCACCGAGGAGCACCGGTGGGCCGAGGGGGCCGGGCAGGCCGGGCTGCTGCAGCGGCTGCCCAGCGAGGCCGACGCGCTCGACGCCGTCCGGGACGGCGGCGGCGTGGTGCTGGCCCTCGCCCACGCGGTGCGGGCCGACCTCCGGGCCGGGCGGCTGGTGCGGCTGGCCGTCGAGGGCACGCCGGTGACCGGGATGTGGTGGGCCGGGGTGCCCGGCGAGGGCCGGGCGACGGCGGCCGCGACCGCGCTGCAGCGGTTCCTCACCACGCCGGACGCCACCAGCGCGCTGCTGGCCGGGCCGGCTCGGCGCGACCGGGCGCGGCCCACCGTGCGGGTCGAGCTGTGGAGCCAGGAGAGCTAGCGGCCGTCGCCGAGCGGCGGGTCGCCGGGCGCCGGCGCCGGTGCGGCGCGCTCGGCCTGCACCTGGACCTCGACGTGGGTGCGGTGCGCGACCGGGTCCCAGACCTCCTCGAGCGGCGCCATCACCGAGCCACCGATCCCGCGGCGGCGGGCCCGCGCGCCCAGCCAGGCCCAGCCGGCCGGGACGAGGACCAGCGCCGCTCCGACCTCCAGGACCAGCGCCCACTCGCCGACGCGGCCACCCTACGGACGGCGCCGGGGCTCAACCCTCTGGATCGGCCGCGACCCGGTCCGAGGCGCGGCCACCCTGGACCGACTGCGCACCGCCAGAGACCCCCTCCGGGGCGGCGGGCCCGGAGCCGGTGTCCCCGCCGGCGGTCCCCTCGCCGAGGACGACCTGCCCCTCGGTCATCTCCGGGTCGCCCGCGCTGCGCTCGACCGGCGCCTCGCGCGGGGACGTCTCCCCCGGGCGGTCGTGCACCTCCTGCACCGAGGTGCCCGCCTCGGCCACCCGGATGGCGTCGGCGACGTCGGCGCCGCTGCGGGAGGAGTCCGGTGCGGTGTCCTCGGTCAGGGGTTCCTCGGGCTGGCTCACGGCGGCCTCCGTGTCTCGGGGTCGGGGCGGGGTGCGCGCAGTCTCGACCCGACGCCCGGCCCGGGCAAGGGGCGACTCAGCCGCGGGCCTCCAGCTCGGCGACGCGGGCGACCGCCTCGTCCCGGACGGCGGCGGCCTCGGTGGCCTGGCGCTCGGCGGTGCGGCGGTGCCGCTCGGCCCGCTTGAGCTCCTCGGCGGTCTCGGCGGCCTCCCGCTCGGCGCGGGCGAGCTCGTCGGCGAGCTCCTCGACGCGCGCCTGCAGGTCCGCGCGCCGGGCGTCGAGGTCGTCGACCCGCCGTCGCTCCTCCTCCGCCGCGGCGCGGGTCTCCGCGGCGACCGCGGTGGCCTCCTCCGCCGCCCGGCGCGCCTCCTCCAGTTCGCGCCGGCGCCGCTCCTCCTCCGCCCGGCGGGCCTCCTCCTCGCGCCGCCGAGCCTCCTCGCGCTGCCGCCGGTGCTCCGCGGCGTCGCTCCCCCGGGGGCGCGCGGCCCGCTCCGCCCGGTCGGCGCGGGGTGGGGGCACCAGCCGCAGTGCCGGCCGGACGCCCGTCGTCCCCATCCCGCTGTAGGACATCGGTGAGACCAGCCGCCCGGTGAGCAGCGCCTCCCCCGCCTCGGGGTCGGCCATCGCGGCGCGCAGGGTCTCCTCGACCTGGGCCTCGATGGAGCTGCTGACCCGGTGACCCTGGTCGCGGGCGAGGGCCGCGGCCTGCCGGACCAGGGCGGAGAGCAGCTGGGCGCGCTGGCGGTTGAGCGCCTTGAGCTGGTCGCCGGCGAGGTTCTCCTGCGCCTCGCGGAGCAGGCCGCCCAGCTCGACCAGCGACTCGATCTCCTCCCGGTGCGCCCGCACGAGCAGGTTGGCCACCCAGGCGGCCTGCGACGGCTTGGGGAGGGCGCCGATCTCCTTGGCCAGGGTCCGGTCGCCGGCGGACCGGGCGTCGTCCTGGCGCTGCTTGCGCAGGGCGGTGAACTCCTCGGGCGGCACCTCGTAGAGCTCGTCGGCGACCTCGTCGAGTTCCACGGCGCCCCCCTTGTCGTCATCCAGACCTGCGAACTCGTGGTGATCGGCGCGCGATCACCACGAGTTCGTAGCACCCGGAGGCTCAGGAGGCGCAGCAGCTGCCGTCGCCCCCGACCGCGGACAGCTCGGGCTCGACCCGGCCCTCCAGGTCGGGGCGGTGGTCGCCGGTCACGGTGTAGACCTCCCACGGCTCGCCGCCGGGGCCGGTGACCCAGACCTTGTCCTGGACGGCGTAGCAGCAGGCCGTCTGGTCCTCGACGCGGGTGGCCAGGCCGGACTCGGCCAGCCGCGCGGTGGCCGCCGAGACCTCCCCGGTCGAGGCCACCTCGACGCCGAGGTGGTCCATGCGGGTCGGCTCGCCGGCGTCCCCCTCCAGCAGGACGAGCTTCAGCGGGGGCTCGGCGATGGCGAAGTTCGCGTAGCCCGGGCGGCGTTTGGCCGGGGTGGTGTCGAACAGCCGGGCGTAGAAGTCGACGGCGGCGTCGAGGTCGGCGACGCGCAGGGCGAGCTGGATGCGGGACACGGGGACCTCCTCAGGTCGAGACATCGACGTTCGTCGATGTCGCAGTCAGGTGACCACTTTCCATCGATACTTGTCAATATGATGAGTGTCAGTACGATGTGGGTCGATGTCCACTGCGGAGGAGAAACCGATGAGCGACCCCGGCCTGGCGTGCTGCACGCCGCTGACCGGCACGGCCATGTCCGCCGAGCAGGCCGAGCGGGTCGTTCCGCTGCTCAAGGCGCTCGCCGACCCGGTGCGGCTGCGGCTGGTCAGCCTGATCGCCTCCAGCACCGACGGCGAGGCCTGCGTCTGCGACCTCAACGAGGCGTTCGACCTGACCCAGGCGACGATCAGCCACCACCTCAAGGTGCTGCACTCGGCCGGGCTGCTCGACCGCGAGAAGCGGGGGGTGTGGGTCTACTACGCCGTCCGCCGGGAGGCGCTGGCCGCCGTCGCCGGCCTGTTCGACCCCGCAGCGGTCCCGGCGTGAGCGACGCCGTCACCGAGACCGCGGTCCGGTCACCCGAGGCGCCGGTCCTGCAGCGGCTGTCCACGCTCGACCGGTTCCTGCCGGTCTGGATCGTCGCGGCGATGGCCGCCGGCCTGCTGCTGGGCCGCTGGGTGCCGGGGCTGGACGACGCCCTGAGCGCGGTCGAGGTCGGCAACGTCAGCCTGCCGATCGCCGTCGGGCTGGTGCTGATGATGTACCCGGTGCTGGCCAAGGTCCGGTACACCGAGCTCGACCGGGTCACCGGCGACCGGCGGCTGCTGGTGGCCAGCCTGGTGCTCAACTGGGTCGTCGGGCCGGCGCTGATGTTCGCCCTCGCCTGGCTGCTGCTGCCCGACCTCCCCGAGTACCGCACCGGCCTGGTGATCGTCGGGCTGGCCCGCTGCATCGCGATGGTGCTGATCTGGAACGACCTGTCCTGCGGCGACCGCGAGGCAGCCGCCGTCCTGGTCGCCCTGAACTCGGTCTTCCAGATCGTGGCCTTCGCCGCGCTCGGCTGGATCTACCTGCAGGTGCTGCCCGGCTGGCTGGGCCTGCCGACGACGTCGGCGGAGTTCAGCGTGTGGGCCATCGTGCTCAGCGTCCTGGTCTTCCTCGGCATCCCGCTGGTGGCCGGTTTCCTCACCCGCACGCTCGGCGAGCGGAGGAAGGGCCGCGACTGGTACGAGGGCCGGTTCCTGCCGCGCATCGGTCCGGTGGCCCTGTACGGGCTGCTCTTCACGATCGTCATGCTGTTCGCGCTGCAGGGCGAGGCGATCACCTCGCAGCCCTGGGACGTCGTCCGGATCGCGCTGCCGCTGCTGGCCTACTTCGCGGCGATGTTCGGCGGTTCGTTCCTGCTCGGCATGCGCCTGCGGCTGGGCTACGCCAAGACGGCGACGCTGGCCTTCACCGCGGCCGGCAACAACTTCGAGCTGGCCATCGCGGTGGCCATCGGCACCTTCGGCGTCACCTCCGGGCAGGCGCTGGCCGGCGTGGTCGGCCCGCTCATCGAGGTGCCGGTCCTGGTCGCGCTGGTCTACGTCGCCCTCTGGGCGGCCCGCCGCTTCCCCGCCGACGACCCCACCGTCCCCGCCGCCGCCCGGAGGACCCGATGACGCCCTCGGTCCTGTTCGTCTGCGTGCACAACGCCGGCCGCTCCCAGATGGCCGCCGGCTGGCTGCGACATCTGGCCGGCGACGCCGTGGAGGTCCGCTCGGCCGGCTCGCTGCCCGCCGACCGGGTCAACCCGGCCGCCGTCGCGGCCATGGCCGAGGTCGGCATCGACATCACCGACCAGCGCCCGAGGGTGCTCACGACCGACGCCGTGGAGGCCTCGGACGTCGTCGTCACGATGGGCTGCGGCGACGCCTGCCCGGTCTTCCCCGGCAAGCGCTACCTCGACTGGCAGCTCGAGGACCCCGCGGGCAGGGGCGTGGACGCCGTCCGGCCGATCCGCGACGAGATCGAGGCCCGCGTGCGGGCCCTGCTCGCGGAGCTGCTGCCCACCGCACCGTGAGAGTGCTCTCATCCCGGCCCTGATCAGCCGCTTCGCGGAACGGGGAACGGAACGCCGTAGTAACACTGAGGTCATGCAGCAACCGCTCGCCCGCTCCCTGCGCACCACCGCGGTGGTCGCCGTCGTCCTCGGCCTGCTGCCCTTCGCGCTGGACGCGTCCGTGGTCTGGAAGGTGCTCGGCCCGGTCGTCGCCGCCGTCCTGCTCGTGCACACCGCCCAGCAGGTGTGGCAGCAGGTCTTCAGCACCTCCCCGCGGCACCTGAACGCCTGACGCAGGCACGCAGCAGCCCCGGACCCTCGGGTCCGGGGCTGCTGCGTGTCAGGGGTCGCTAGCCGAAGATGAGCACCCCCAGGACGGTCGCGACGGCCAGACCGGCGATGACCGGCAGGAAGCAGCGGCGGGCCAGGTCCACGGCGGGCACCCGGACGAACCCGGCGACCGCGAGCAGGGACGACCAGGCCACGAGCGTGCCGCCCCCGGACCAGATGTTGCCCATCTGGCCGATGGCCGCCAGCGTCGGGCTGCTGACACCCGCGCCGTCGGCGAGCGAGCCGGCCAGCGCACCGGTGAGCGGCAGGCCGGAGAAGCCCGAGCCGTCCAGGCCGGCGACGACCCCGACGATCATCACGCCGAAGGCGGTGACCAGCGCGCTGGCGGGCAGCTGCTCCTGGCCGGCCACGACGAGGTCGAACAGCAGGTTCGGCGCGGTCTCCCCCTCGGGGATGCTCAGGATCGAGGCGGCGAACTCGCTGTTGCCGAGGAAGAAGAACCCGGCGATCGGCAGGACGACGCCCATGGCCTTGAAGGCGAACACCAGGCCGTCGACGATGTGGTCGGCCGCCGTCTCCAGGAACTTGTTCCCGCTCCGGGCGTACGCCGCGCCGAACATGACCAGTAGCGCGATGCCGCCGACCAGGGCCGCCGCGTCACCGCCCTGGAGGTCCGGCACGGACTCCGACACGCTGGCCACGATCAGGTAGACGATCAGGGTCAGGTACGCCAGCGGGACGAGCAGGGCGAACGCCTTCGACGCGAACGGCTTCTCGACCGGGGTGATCGAGTGCTGCTCCGGCGGCACGGGGCCACCGGCCGGAGTGCCGATCAGCGCCCGCCCCTTGCTCAGCCGCTGCGCGATGACCTGGGCCTCGTCCCGCTGCGCGGGACCGGCGCTGCTCACGCCCACGAGCTCGCGCTGGCCTCCCGTCGTCGGCCCGGCACCGCCGGTGCCGTCCGCCGGCAGGCTGCCACCGCGGCCACCGGAGCCGTCAGCCGGGCCGTCCTGAGCGGCGGCCTCGACCGCCTCGGCGTCGGCCGTGCCGCTGCGCCGGTCGGCCGTGCTCTCCCACTCCGCCAGCAGCTCGTCGGAGGGCCGCCGCATCTTGCGGATCTCCATGATGTAGCCGATGGCCAGCGCGACACCGCCGACGATCAGGGACAGCACGAAGGCGCGGTCGCCCACGACCGTCGGGTCGGCGTTGGCCGCCGTCGCCGACAGCTGCGGCGCGACGCCGATGACGTAGTCCGACGACAGGGCCATGCCCTGCCCGGCGATCGCGATGGTGAAGCCGACCGCCAGCGGGCGCAGGCCGGCCCGGATCGCGACCGGCACCAGTACCGCGCCCACCAGCGGCACGGCCGGCGTGGGCCAGAAGAACAACGAGATGAAGTACGTGACGATGACCAGCGTCCACCAGGACAGGTGCGCGTTGCGCATGACCCGGCGGAACGGGGTCACCATCCGCTTGTCGGATCCCAGTCCCTCCAGGGACCGCAGCATCGCGGTGACCATGGCGATGATCAGGAAGATGTTGAACAGGCTGGTCGCGGCCACGAGGCTGGCGTTGAACACCGACGAGAGTCCCGTGGCCAGGCTGCCCGACCACACCAGCGCGGTCAGGAACGTGGCGACCACGGCGGGTACCACGATGTTCTTGCGCATGATCATCGTGGCGAGGATGACGACGACCCCTGCCAGGAAGACCCAGTGCGCTGCTGTGAGTTGCATCGACGCCCCTAGGGGTGAGCCCAATGTGTTGGTGGGAAAAGCTCCCCGACGGGCTCGGCCCCGTCCATGAACGATGTGCACACTCGCCCCACCTCCGAATGTGCACCGTGCCGTGGTGACGTTGTGTGCAGATTGGCAGGCTGTTCCTCACGCGTGAACGTGGAGGACGCCCGTGACCGGTAGCGCGACCCAGGACCGACCGTACGCAGCGGACGAGGTCGCCGAGGGCACGCTCCCGCGGGCCGGGTGGCTGCTCGCCACGCTGCTGGGCGCGACCTTCCTCGGCACGGTCAGCAACAACATCGTCAACGTGCCGCTGCGGCAGATCACCACCGACCTCGGCGCGCCGGTCACCCAGGGTGTCCTCGTCGCGTCGGCGTCCGTGCTCGTCCTGGCCGTCGCGATGCCGATCACCGGCTGGATCAGCGACCGCCTGGGCCGCCGCCGCACGCTGGTGCTGGCGCTGGCGATCCTGCTGGTCGGCACGGCCGGCGCCGCGCTCGCCCCGTCCCTGCCCTGGCTGGTGGCCAGCCGCGGGCTGCAGGGCGTCGGGTGCGCCGCGGTGCCGACCGCGGTCATGGGCACGCTCGCCCGCTGCTGGCCGGCCAGCCGGCGCAACCGGGTCATGGGCGCGTGGGGGGCGGCCAACGGCATCGGCCAGGCCGTCGGGCCGCCGATCGGCGGGTTGCTGGCCGACGCGCTCGGCTGGCGGTGGATCTTCTGGCTGCTGGTGCCGGTCACCGTCGGCGTCCTGGTGCTCGCCGCCTGCGTCGTCCCCCGGGACGCCGGGGAGCGCGCCCCGATCGACGCCCTCGGGGTCGGCTCGCTGACCCTGGGCGTGGCCGCGCTCATGGCCGCGGTGACCGCGGCGCCGCAGGACGGCGTGCCGGGCTGGGTGCCGCCGGTGGCGGCGGTCCTCGGCGTGCTGGCGCTGGCCGGCTTCGTCGTCTCCGGGCTGCGGCGGCCGCGGCCGTTCATCGACCCGCGGCTGCTGGTGGAGATCCGCTGGCTGCGCAGCGCCACCGGCGTCTTCGTGCAGCAGGTGACGCTGTTCTCCGTGCTCGTGGCCGTGCCGCTGCACCTGACCGGCGTCGCACGGCTGTCCGGCACCGCCACCGGCCTGCTGGTCTTCCTGCTGCCCGTGGTGTGGGCCGCGTCGGCGCCGCTGGTCGGCCTGCTGGCCGACCGGATCGGGCCGCGGCCGGTGCTGCGCACCGGCCTGGCCGTGCTGCTCGCCGTCTCGGTGGCCCTCGGCGTGCTCCTGGGGACGGCGTCGACGGCGGTGCTGCCGGTCGCGGCCGTGCTCGTCGTCGCCGGCTTCGGCGTGGCGCTGGTGCAGACGCCGTCCCTGACCGGGGCCACCCGCTCCCCCGCCGGTCAGCGCGGCGCCGGGCTCGGGCTGTTCAACATGATGCGGTTCGTCGGCGCCTCGGTCGGGGCCGCCGGCGTCGCGGCGGCCTACCCCGACGCGCTGGGCTGGCTGTTCGGCGGGTGCGCGGCGGTGGCCGTGCTCGGGCTGGCACTGAGCTTCGCCGGCCGGGAACTCCCCGACCGCCCTGCGGGCTGACCGTCTACGCGCCGGGCAGCACGCAGAACTCGTTGCCGTCGGGGTCGGCCAGCACGACCCCGTCGACGTCCCCCGGGCCGACGTCGAGACGGGTCGCGCCCAGGGACAGCAGGCGGTCGACCTCCGCGTCCGACTCCCCGGGGACGGCCGGCGCGAGGTCGAGGTGCAGCCGGTTCCGCCCGGTCTTCGGCGCCACCGGCGGACCGCCCCAGGTGATCTTCGGACCGCCGTGCGGTGACCGGATCGCGGTCTCCTGGTCCTGGTCCCAGACCAGCGGCCAGCCCAGCGCGTCGCGCCAGAAGTACCCGACCTGCTGCGAGCCGTCGCAGGCGAGCGCTCCGAGGAACCCGCAGTCGGCGAGGAACCGGTTGCCCGCCTCGATGACGCAGAACTCGTTGCCCTCCGGGTCGGCGAGGACCACGTGGCCCTCCTCCGGACGCTGACCGACGTCGATGTGCCGGGCGCCGAGTGCCAGCGCCCGCGCCACGGTCTGCTGCTGGCCCTCCGGGGACGCGCTCGTCAGGTCGGGGTGCATCCGGTTCTGGCCCGTCTTCGGCTCGTGCGTCGGGAGGAACCGCAACCGGAACCCGGTGTCGTCGTCCGGCACGAGCGCGACCCCGTCGGCGGGGTCCTCGCCCCTCTCCCAGCCCAGGACGCCCGCCCAGAAGTCCGCCAGCCGGCGCGGGTCGTTCGCATCGAAGCTCAGTGCGACGAGGCGAGCAGTCATCGCGTTCCCGACCTCCGCTCCGCTGCCTCCCGGCCGCGTCGTCCCGTCCCCGAGGGGCGACGCTAGGGCGCTCGCGGACCACGCCGCAACGGACTTCCGCTGCCGGCCGTCCCGGCCTCGACCCGCCCGCCGCCGACGTCGGGCACGCTGGCCGCGTGCGGTGGTGGCGAGCGCTGAACACTCCACGCGGCGTCTTCTGGTCCCGCGTGGTGGCAGCCGCGCTCATGGTGGGTCTCGCCGTCGTCGTGTTCACGTCCGGCGACGACGACCAGCAGATCATCGGTGCAGGTGCCGCGCTCGTCGCGCTGATCAACGCCGGGATGGCCCTCGGCCAGTGGCGCGAGCTGAGGGCGACCCGCGGTTCGACCGACTCCGAGCCGCAGAGCTGACGTCGCGGTCAGCGGCCACGATCGCGCCCGCCGCCGAGGAAGCGGCGCCGCGCCCACGCCCGGAAGCCGAGGACGACGACGAGCAGCAGCGCGACGTGGACGACAGCGCCCTGCCACCCCCAGGTGAGCAGGCCCAGCAGACCCGCGAGGAGGAGCAGCGGGAGCTCCTTCACCAGAGTGCGGGTGACCGGCCCGCCGAAGTGGTCCTGCACCCACGCGGTGTCGCGCTGCTCGTCGCGGGTCCGTCCGGCCTCGTAGCGCTGCCGCCACGAGTCGTTCCGTCCTGAGGACACCGGCCACCTCTCCCGCAGCGGAAGGAGTCCGGCGTAGCTCCCCCCAGCCGTCGATCGCCGGCCGCCACGGACGCTCGTTCGGATCGTCGGAGCCGCGACGGAGCACCGCAAGCCGACGGCGGCGGGGCTCCGGAGGTGCGGGGACTCCGCGACGTCCCGCGGCTGTCCGGGACGTTCCCGTGGGAACGCCAGCAAGCCTGTGTCCTTGCCGACGCTCCCGCGGGAACGTCAACGTCGACGAGCCGTCCCCAGCACCGTCCGCAGCACCCGGACGACGTCATCGAGGACGCCGGTCAGATCGGTGAGGTCTCGCCACTCGTGCCAGACCACGTCAGCGCCGCGCCGCCGGCGGTCGCCCTGCCACACCGCGATGTCGCCGTCGAGCCCGTCGAACCACACCCGGACCGGGCCGCCCGCTGCCGGCGGCAGCTCGATGCGAGTGCCCCAGCCGAAGACGGCCTCCCGCCCGTCCTCGGACTCCTGGCAGCGGTCCTCGTGGTGGTACGACACCGGAGGTCCGGCGCCGTCCAGCACCGCCTCGACGACCGCCCGCAACGCGACCTGCGCGGCGGGCGGCTCGGGGACCGGCAGGCCACGCACGGCGCGGCGCCGGGGCGCACGACCGTCGGGGCGACCACTCACCGGTCCAGGACACCGCGCGCCGCCGACCTCGCGCCAGCCAGATCCCGGACAGCGGCCCACCGGGCACCCCTCGGCGAGCGGTGGAGGCGCCTCGACTCCTGCACCGGAAGCCCGTTCCGAGGACTCGTCGCCCGACGGGCGTTCCCGCGGGAACGCCCGCGAGCCTGGGCCCCTGACGACGTTCCCGCGGGAACGTCCGGGGCCTCGGCGCACGGGCCGCCGCCACCGACCGCACCGGTGCGGGCCGCGTCGACCGGGTATGGCGTTGGCCATGGCAGTGCGCAACGCAGCGGTCGCGGCCGCGGGCCAGTGGACCGACCCCGACGACGGCATCCGCTACCCCGCCGGTGAGGTCCACGCCTGGGAGCGCGGGCGCAACGAGACCGTGTGCGGCCTGTCGATGAGCAGGTCGCGGCTGGCCCGCTTCCCGCACGTGAGCTGGGCCGACGTCCAGCCGGAGTCGGGCCGGCACGCGGAGGAGGTGCAGGACGTGTGCCGCCGCTGCCGGGCGGCCCTGGGCGCCCGCCGGGACGACCGCGGCTGGACGCGCACCAACCCCCGTCCCTGACCTCCCCGGAGGCGCGGCCGACGCAGGAGGATGGCGACTCGGTCGTCGTGCCGGCGGCCGGCCGAGCCGCTGTGGAGGAGGTCCGCCGGGTGAGCAGCAACCGGGACGTCGTGGCCGAGGCGTTCGCCGCGTGGTCGCGCGGGGACGGGCACGTGTCCGGCATCTTCGCCGACGGGATGACCTGGGAGATCGTCGGCCGGTCGCGGGTGGCGGGGACCTACGGCAGCGCCCGCGAGTTCACCGACGAGGTCCTGCGGCCCTTCGCCGCGCGGTTCCGGCCGGACGCGCCCTTCCGTCCGGTCCGTGTCCGCGGCGTCCACGCCGACGGCGACACGGTCGTCGTCCTGTGGGACGGCGAGGGCACCACCACGGCCGGCACGACCTACCGCAACACCTACGCGTGGTTCCTCACCCTGCGCGACGGCCAGGTGGTCGACGGCACCGCCTTCTACGACAGCATCGCCTTCGACGAACTCTGGGACGGCGTGTCACCCGACGGCACCGTGCCCGCGGCGTCGGAGCGCTGACCGCCGTGACCTCCACCCGGGTCGCCCGGCACATCCGGGCACCGCGCGCGGCGGTCTACCGCGCCCTCCTCGACGCCGACGCCATCGCCCGCTGGAAGGTGCCCCCGGGGATGACCGCGCAGGTGCACGAGTTCACCGGCGGCGAGGGCGGCACGTTCCGCATCTCGCTCACCTACGACGACCCGGGACCGGCCGGGAAGACGACCGCGCACACCGACACCTACCGGGGCCGCTTCGCCCGGCTCGTGCCCGACGAGCTCGTCGTCGAGGTCGACGAGTTCGAGACCGACGACCCCGCCCTGCGCGGCGAGATGACCATCTCCATCACCCTCGCCGACGCCGACGGCGGCACCGACCTGGTCGCGGTGCACGACGGGCTGCCCGACGGCGTCCCGCCGGCCGACAACGAGACCGGCTGGCGGCTGTCCCTCGACCGGCTGGCCGCCCTGGTCGAGGACGGCGGCCGCTGACCGGACCGATCAGCCGCCGACCGCCACCGGACGGGGATCCACCGACGGGACCCGCAGGTGGTGGTCGGTGCGCCCCTGGTACCGGGCGGCCACGCCGAGCACCGTCGGGACGTCGCGACCGACGACCTGCAGCCCGATCGGCAGGCCGGCCCCGGTGAACCCGCACGGGACGCTGACGGCGGCCAGTCCGCACCAGCTGAACGGCCCGCACAGCCGCATCAGCGTCCCCACCACCGGTGCGCGACCGGTGTCGCCGGGGCGGAAGACGGTCTCCTCGACGGTCGGCGCCGGGATCGCCGTCGTGGGGAGGACCAGCACGTCGACGTCCTCGAGGGCGGATCGCAGCGCCGGTTCGAGCCGGCCCAGCTCGCGGACGGCGGCCTCCTTCTCCCGAGGCGTGATCCGCTCGGCCACGCCGAGGTAGCTGGCCACCTCCTCCCCGTAGCGCTCCCGGCGCCCCGGGTACCAGCCCGCCGACCGGTGCACCTCGAGGAAGTCCGACAGCACGTAGACGGTGCGGGCCGCGCTCCACGCAGCGAAGGGTGGGACGTCCACCGTCAGGGAGCGAGCACCATCGGCCCCCAGCACGGTCACCGCGGCCTCGACCGCGGCGAGGACCTCGGCGTCGACGTCCCCCAGCGCCTCCTCCGCGACCGCCCCCAGGCGCAGCCCCTCCACCGGCACGTCGGCCCGGCAGGTGGTCCCCGCCAGCACAGCGAAGAGGAGAGCGAGGTCCTCGGCGTCCCCGGCGATCGGCCCGCAGGTGTCCAGCTTCGGGGAGAACGGGACGCAGCCGGCCACCGGGACGTCTCCCGGCCGGGGGCGCAGCCCCGAGACCCCGCAGAGGGCCGCGGGCACCCGGACGGACCCCCCGGTGTCGCTGCCCAGGGCGGCAGGGACCTGACCGGAGGCCACCGCCGCGGCCGAGCCGCCGCTGGAGCCCCCGGGGATGTGCGCGGGGTCCCAGGGGTTCCGGGTCGGCGGCGTGGTGACACCGTGCGCGAACTCGTGGGTGGCCGTCTTGCCGAGGACGAGCGCGCCCGCCTCCCGCAGCCGCCGCACCGCCGGGGCGTCGTCCCCGGCCGGCCGGTCGTCAGTCACCAGGGAACCGCACCGTGTCGGGTGACCGCGCACGTCGATGAGGTCCTTGACCGCCACCGGCACGCCGTGCAGCGGTCCCCGGAACCGGCCCCGCACGGCTTCCTCGGTCAGTTCCGCGGCCTCCGCCCGCACCCGTTCTTCGTCGACCGACACGAACGCCCGGACCACCGGGTCGACGGCGTGCATGCGGGTCAGCGCGTCGTCGAGCACCTCCGTCGGCGACCGACGGCCGGCGCGGACGTCACCCGCGAGGCCCCGGACAGTCGCCCGGCTCACCAGATCACCGCCGCCACCACGACGCTGAGGACCAGGCCGGTGACGACCGGGAGGAACAGCTTGCGGGCGAGCGTGGACACCGGGACGCCCGTGAGACCGGCGACGGCGATCAACGAGGACCAGATGAGCAGCGTGCCGCCACCCGTCCAGCCCGCGGCGTTCTGAGCGATGGCCGCGAGGGTCGCGGCGTCCCCGCCGGTCGAGGAGGCGAAGGCATCGGCCATGGACCCGGTGAACGGCAGGCCGGCCCAGCCGGAGCCGTCCAGACCGATCAGCATGCCGGCGAGCAGCATCGCGAACATGACCACCACGGGGTTGTCCGGGATGAACCGCTCCCCGCTGGAGATGGCGTCGAACAGGAAGCCCGGCGCCTCGGCGTCCTCGGGCAGCAGCATGATCCGCCCGGCGAAGTCGGAGATGCCGACGAGCACGAAGCCGGCAACGAGGATCACGACCCCCATCGCGCGGAAGGCGAACACCAAGCCGTCGACGAAGTGCTCCCCGGCCCGTTCCAGGCCGTTGCTGCCCGAGGAGACCGTCACCGCGAGCATGAGGACCAGGGCCAGGCCGCCGACCAGCGCGGCACCCCAGCCGGGCTCCACCTCGGGCACCAGGTCGGTGACCTTGCCGAGCAGCATGTAGAGGACCAGGGCGGCGAACGCCAGGGGGACGGCGATCGCGAACACCCGGGCCCGCCGCGCCCGCCCGGGTGCGGCGGGGGCGTCGTCCGCGGGGACGTGGCCGTTGCCGACGATCGGGCCGTGCCCGTTGCCGAGGGCCAGCCCGTGCCCGTTGCCGGTCCTGTCGACCGGACCGGATCCGTTGCCGCCGGCACCGCTGCCCGGACCGTCGCCGGTCGCGGTGTCCGCGGCGGTCGTGGTCCGCACGCGAAGGGGCTCGCCCTTGGTGGTGAGCGCCGTACCCACGGTCACCGGAACCTCGCTGAGGTCCACCTGTGCCGGCAGCACGACGACGGCGTCGCGACGCGAGGCCCGCCCCCGGGAGCCGGGCAGGAGGCCGGCGAGCGAACCGTTCCGGACGTGCAGGAAGTACGTCATGGTGATGGCCACTCCGCCCACGACCCAGCTGAGCACGAGCGCCCGGTCGGCGATCGCGCCGGCGGGGACACCGGCGCCGCTGGCGGACAGGCTCGGGGCGACCCCGATCACGTAGTCGGAGGCCAGCGCCATCCCCTGCCCGGCGATGGCGATGGCCATCGCGGCGCCCAGCGGGGAGAGGCCGGCCGCGATGGCTGCGGGCAGGAGGATGGCCGCCAGCAGTGCCAGGGTGGGCGTCGGCCAGAACACCAGCGAGAGCAGGTAGGTGGCGACGAAGAGGGCGATGTAGGAGATCGGGCCGTTCTTCATGAGGCGGGCCATGGGCGCGATCATCCGCCGGTCGGCGCCGATCGCGCGCAGCGCCCCCAGGAGCGCGGTCACGACCGTGAGCACCAGGAAGATGTTCAGCAGCTCGGTGGTCGCCACCATGCTCGCGCTGAACACCGAGCCGAGACCGTTCAGGAAGTCCCCGGTGTACAACCACGTCGTCACGAACGTGGCGATGACGGCGGGGACGATCACGTTCTTCCGCAGCAGCATCACCACGATCAGCGATGCCACACCTGCCAGGTACACCCAGTGCGCCGCAGTCAACGAAGACCTCCCAGTTCGTGCACGGGGCACAGCCGCCCGTGGTGAACGCCAGACGGGACGACCGGCCGGACATCGGATGGGACGCGATCACCGGGAGCGGTGGTCGTTCGCGGAAAGCTAGCGGCCGCGCCACCCCTGTTCACCGGCATGCTGCCCAGCGCTCACCTCGCCGGTTGTGCACGCTGCACATCCCCGCCGCTCCCACCGGCCGGCGCAGGCGCTCGGTCACGACCGTCCGGGCCCGTCAGGGTGGTGGGACCGGCGCGCCGACCCGTCCGTCCCCGCCCAGGCCCGTCGGCCGAGGTCAGACCGGGCTGACCAGCCGGTCGACCTCGCGCCCGGTGCTCGCCAGCATGTCGAGGGTGTGCGCCAGCCAGACGGTGAACTGGTTCTCCGCCTGCCGCAGGTCCATGCCGAGCAGCCGGGAGGCCCGGTCCAGCTTGTAGAGCATCGTGTTGCGGTGGATGTGCAGGTCCCGCGCGGCCGCGTTCACGTTGCCGCCGGAGGCCACGTAGGCCAGGACGGCGTCCTCCAGGTCGGCGGCGCCGGGGTCGCGCAGCGGCGAGAGGACGTCGGAGGCGAACCGCGCCCCGACCTGACCGGCCGCGACGTCCTCCAGGACGGCGTGCACCCGCAGCTCCTGGAACCCGCACACGTCGGCCAGGTGCAGCCGGTTCTGCAGCCCGTGCGCCATCCGGGCCTCGCGGTAGCTGTCGGGGATCGCCAGCGCGCCGACCACCGGGCGGCCGTAGGCGACCCGGATCGGCCGGCCGGCCTGGTCCTTGCGGCGGCTGAGGTACCGGTGCAGGGCCGCGGCGTACTCGCTCACCGCGGCCAGCGCGTTGTCCGGCGTCCCCATCGTGCCGCGGCGGGCCGCCTCCCGGACGACCACGAGCACGTCGCCCACCATCGCCGCCTGCGTGTGCCGATCCTGCTCGGGCAGCAGCCGGGCGGCCTGGGTGGCGATCGACTGCAGCCGGGACGGCGAGTCGGCGTCCGCCGGAGTGGTGAGGCCGGAGGCGACCACGACCCCGAACCAGGAGCGGACCGGGAAGTCGTAGTGCGCGGCGCGGGCGCTGATGTCGTCGACGGTGGCGAACCGGCCGTGCAGCAGGCCGTGGACGAAGTCCCCGCGGGCCTGCTCCTTGGCCCGCTGCACGCTGCGCAGCCGGAGCATCTCGGTGCCGATGATCGGCGCGGCCTGCTCGACGAGGACGCGGTGCTCGGCCAGGTCGTGCGGGTGCGGGTCGTCGGTCTCCTCGAGCAGCAGCACCCAGCCGTCGTGCCGGCCACCGAGGACGATCGGCGTGAGCACGCAGGACAGGTGCTGCCCGGCCAGGGTGATCTCGGCGAACCGTGGGTGCAGCTCCTCGGGTTCCCCCACCGTGCCCAGCGCCTCGGCCTGGTCGGTGAACGCCGCCACCAGGTCGGCCGGCTCGACGACCCGCGGCTGCCGCTGCTCCAGCGCCGCCAGCACGCCCTGCTTGTCGAAGACGGCCACCGGCCGCTGCGACATCCGCGACATCTGGCTGCACAGCGCCGGCAGCTCGGCCCCGCGGTAGAGCAGCTCGGCCAGCGCCCGGTGCACGGTGAGGCCGTAGCGGAGCACGTGCGTCTCCCGGGCCAGGGTCAGGTCGGCGACCAGGCGGTTGAGGACGGCGAAGGAGACGGTGTCGGCCATGGTGGCCAGGGGCAGCCGGCAGGCGGCCTCGGCGTCCGCGGCGCCGGGCTCGTGACCGTCGACGAGGAGCGCCGCGGCGCCCCGCTCGGCCAGCGCCCGGGCGGCCTCGTCGATCGACACCCCGGCCCGCGCGAGCTCCGCGGCGTGCGCGTGCACCAGCACGCCGGTCAGGGACTCCTCCTGCGTCCCGGTCACCGCCCAGGGCGCGACCCACTCCACCCGGGTGACCGCCCCGGCGCGCCCGGCGTGGATCCGGGCACGCCGCAGCGCGGGCTCCTGGAGGAGCCGGGCGAGCGTCAGCGCGTCGTCGGAGTGGGCGTGCGGCATGGCGCGCTCCTTCGGTCAGAGTGCACAACCCTGTGCCCGTGTCGTACGGCAGTCTCACCATTGCCCGGGCCGTCGTCCAGCCCGGAGGCTGGCACCACACGCCGTCCTCGCCCGGGCGAGGGACGGCAGCCGACGACCCGGCCTCGGCCGGAGGAGGAGAGCCCCGTGCACCAGGTCTTCCGGATCACCCTCGACGACGCGCTGCCGATGCTGGCGGCCGCCCGGGCCAAGGCGGAGGAGATCGGCGTCAAGCAGACGATCTGCGTGTGCGACGACGGCGGCAACGTCATCGCCCTGCACCGGCTGCCCGGCGCCCGGCTGACCGGCGTGGAGATCTCCATCGCCAAGGCCTTCACCGCAGCCGGCCACGAGCGGGCCACGCACCTGTTCAACGAGCCGCCGAACGGCCCCGCGCTGCCCGGCAACGAGGCCTTCGGCATCTCGCACATGCTGCCCGGCAAGTTCGCCATCTTCGTGGGTGGTTTCCCGATCGTGTACGAGGGCCAGATCGTCGGCGCCGTCGGCGTCAGCGGCGGCAACGGCGAGCAGGACAAGGCGGTCGGCGCCGCGGCGCTGCAGGCCTTCGCCGACCACGTGGCGCAGGACCCGGCACTGGTGTGACCTGAGCGGAGTGGATCCGTGCGGGTGACCCGCACGGATCCACTCCGGTCAAGCGCTGACGGCGGCGACGAGCTCGACCTCGACCGGCGCGCCCGAGGGCAGCGTCCGGACGCCGATCGCGCTGCGGGCCACGACGCCGCGCTCCCCCAGCCGCTCCCGCAGCACCGCCGAGGCGCCGTCGGCCACCGCGGCGTGCTCGGTGAAGTCGTCGGCGGCGGCGATGAAGACGGTCATCTTCACGCACCGCGCGACGGCGTCGAGGCCGCCGAGGGCCTCGGCGACCGCGGTGAGCGTGTTGCCAGCGGCCAGGCCGGCGGCCTCCCGCGCGGTGGCCAGGTCGACGTCCCGGCCGACGACGCCGCGGACGACGAGCCGCCCGTCGCGGCGCGGTGTCATCCCGGCCGTCCAGACCAGGCCGGCGTGGACGACGGCCGGCACGTAGGCCCCCTGCGGCGGGACGGCGGTCGCCCGCTCGGACAGCTCAGACACCGAGCGCCACCCCGTCCTGCCGTGGGTCGGCGCCGCCGGCGAACACGCCCCGCTCGGCGTCCACCGAGACGACCAGCGCGCTGCCGCCACCGCCCCACGGACCGACGTCGCGCACGTCGTGCCCGCGGGCGGCCAGCTCCCCGATGACGGCGTCGCCGAGCCGGCTCTCCACCTGGAGCGTCTCGGGGCTGCCGACGGCGTCGGCGTCACTGCCGGGGTGGACCGTGGAGCGCGGCGCGGCGACCGCGGTCTGCGGGTCCAGGCCGCCGTCGACCAGGTGCGAGATGACCTGGGTGTTCCACTGCACCTGGCCGTCGCCGCCGGGGGTGTTGCCCGCGTGCCGCAGCCGGCCGGCGCGGTCGGTGAGCACCCAGGCGTTGAGCGTGTGCAGCGGCTTGCGCCGCGGCGCGAGCGCGTTGGGGTGGCCGGGCACGAGGTAGGCACCGCGGCCGAGCCGGTTGTTCAGCGCGATGCCGGTGCCCGGGATGGAGATCCGCGCGCCGAAGGTGAAGGCCAGCGAGGAGATGGCGCTGACCGCCCGACCCTCGGCGTCGACGGCCACGCAGCTGGTGGTGTCCCCGGCGATGCCGACCCCGCCGGTGACGAGCGGCTCGCCGGCCAGCTCGCCGCGGGCCCGCTCGATCGCGTCGGCGGTGAGCAGGTCGCGCCAGGCGTCGGTGTCCGAGCCGCACCGCTCGTAGCGGTCCCGGAACGCCCGCCGCGCCGCCAGGGCGAGCAGGTGGACGGCGTCGGCGCCGCAGGTGGGCAGCCCGGTCAGCCGCCCGTCGAGCAGCGCGGCCTGGTGCAGCACCATCCAGCCCGGGGACGGCGGCGGGGTCTGGTGGACCACCAGGTCGCCGTAGGGCGCACTGACCGCATCAGCCGCCGGGGCCTCGCGGCCGGCCGCCCACTCGTCGCCGGAGAACGGGGCGCCGCCGGCGCGGAGCAGGGCCACCGCCTGCTCGGCGAGGTCACCCTCGTACAGGGCCAGCGGCCGGCGGGCCAGCTGCTCGATGCTGTCGGCGAGCTCGGGCGCGGGCAGCCGGTCGCCGACGGCCGGCACCCGGCCGCCGGGCATCAGCCAGCGGCGCAGGCCGGGGTCGGCCGACAGCGCACCGGCGTGCTCGGCGACGTCGGCCCGGTTCTTGACCGTGCAGGGCAGCCCGGCGCGGGCCGCCGCGGCGACCGGCGCCCACAGCTCGGTCAGCTCCCGGGTGCCGCTGCGCGCGTGCAGCGTGGCCAGGGCGGCCAGCGCGCCCGGGGTGGCCACGGCGCGGGCGCCGGTCATCGGCAGCGCCGTCAGCCCCTCGTCGAGGTAGCCCTCGGCCGAGGCGCCGTCCGGCCCGTAGCCGCTGCCGTTGACCGTCCACACCCGCCCGTCCGGCTCGCGGACGACGGCGAAGGCGTCGCCGCCGATGCCGCACTGCCCGGGCAGCGCCAGCCACGACATCGCCGTCATGGCCAGCGCCGCGTCGACGGCGTTCCCGCCGCCGGCCAGCACGGCGGCGCCGAGCTGGCTGACGATCGGGGAGCTGCTGGTCACCATGCCGCCGGAGGCGATCGTGGGGCCGCGGCCGGCCTCCTCGGCCGGCGACCAGGCGGGCATCAGCCGGCCGCCGGCGGCCTGCGCCGGCGGGGCCCGCCCTCCAGGACGTCGCGCTCGGAGATGCCGACCAGCACCTGGCCGTCCTCCTCGCGCACCGGGTAGGTGCGGATCGCCTCGGTGGCCGGCGGCTGGATCGGCTGGCCGGTCTCGAGCTCGAAGACGCTGTTGTGGCACGAGCAGCGGATGCCGTCGTCCTGCAGCTTGCCGGAGCTGAGCAGGCAGTCCAGGTGCGTGCAGTAGTTGCTGGTGGCGTACGCCTTGCCGTCGAGGCGGGCGACGGCGAGCTCCAGCTGGCCGTGCTCGGTCTCGGCGTAGAAGCGGCGCACGTACCCGTTGGGCACCTGGCCGGCGCGGCAGACCCGCACGAACGCGCACTCCCTGCCGGCGGCCGCCAGCTCCTCGTCGGTGACCACGCCGCGCGCGGTCTCGGGGGCGGTCATGCGCTCAGGTAGACGGTCTTGTCGACCGTGTAGAAGGCCATCATCGCTGCTCCTGCCTGCTCCTTCGAGGTCTGGGTGCTGCTGTCCTTGAGGCCACCGAACGGCGCGTTCATCGCCTGGCCGGTGGTCGGCTGGTTGATCTTCACGAGGCCGGCGGGGACCTCCCGGGCGAAGCGCAGGGCCCGCCCGACGTCGGCGGTGACAATGGCCGCGGAGAGTCCGTAGCGGGTGGCGTCGGCCACGAGGAGAGCCTCGTCCATCGACCCCACCCGCAGGAAGGCCAGCACGGGGCCGAAGACCTCCTCGGTCGCCAGCGCCGAGGCCGGGTCGACGTCGGCGAAGACCGTGGGGCGGACGAAGTGCCCGTGGGCCAGCGCCGGGTCGTCCTCGGCCGGGTCGCCGGGGCCGCCCACGACCAGCCGGGCGCCGTCGTCCAGCGCCCGCCGGATCGCGCCGACCACCGATTCCTTCTGCCGGGCGGTGGCCTGCGGGCCGAGGTCCACGCCGGGCGCCAGGCCGGGCCCGAGCCGCAGCGCGGCGGCCTTCGCCGCCACCTTCTCCAGCAGCGCGTCGTGGACGGCGTCGTGGACGATCACCCGGCTGGTGCCGGTGCACGCCTGGCCGGAGAGGCCGAACGCGCCCTTCGCGATGAGCGTCGCGGCCCGGTCGAGGTCGGCGTCCTCCAGGACGACGACGGGGTTCTTGCCGCCCATCTCCAGCTGCGTGCGCCGGCTGGCCCGCACCGCCCGGTGGATGGACTCGCCCACCGCGGTCGAGCCGGTGAAGGTGATCGCGTCGAGCCGGTCGTCGGCGACGAGCGCCTGCGACACCTCCGCCCCGCCGTTCAGGACCGCGATCGCCCCGGCCGGCAGGCCGCCCTCGAGCAGTGCGTCGACCAGTCGCTGGCCGAGCAGCGGCGTCACCTCGCTGGGCTTGAACACGACGCCGTTGCCCGCGGCGAGCGCGGGACCGAGCTTGCGCGAGGGGATGTTGAGCGGGAAGTTCCATGGCGTGATCGCGGCGACCACACCGACCGGCCCGCGCCAGGTGAACACCAGGCTGCCGTCGCCGGTGGGCAGCGTCTGCCCGGCCGTCCGCAGCGCCTCGCCCGCGTAGAAGCGCAGGTTCGCCGGCGTCCGGCTGACCTCCATCGTGGCCTCGGCGCGGGTCTTGCCCTCCTCGCGGACCAACTCCTCGACCAGCGAGTCGCGCTGGCCCTCCAGGACGGCGGCGGCGTTCTCCAGCACCCGGGCGCGCTGCTCGGGCGCGGTGTCCCCCCAGGCGCGCCAGCCGGCCGCGACCGCCGACACCGCGGCGTCGGCGTCCTTGGCGTCGGACTCGGGGAAGGTGCTGACCACCTCGCGGTCGTCGGCGGGGTCGCGGCGCTCCCGGACCCGGCCGGTGACCGACTCGACCCAGGACCCGTCGACCAGGTTGCGCACCGTGCGAGCGCTCATCAGACCCCCGCCTCCTCGAACTCCAGGAGCTCCTCGAGCTCGATCGACTCGTCGCCGAGCCGGGCGGCGTCGACCGGGATCTCCAGGTCGATGAGCTCCCGGGCGACGGAGACGTCCTCGCCGCGCTCGACGGTGGCGGCGGCGACGAGCACCCCGTCGCGCAGCCAGAACACGGTGCCGTCGAGGGCCGCGAGGTCCCCGCGGGTCACCTGCTCGTCGCCCGGCCGGACCCCGCCCAGGCCCAGGCCCTGCAGGTTCAGGTCGTACTGGTCGCTCCAGAACCAGTGCGGGTCGGCGAAGGTGGCGGGCTTGCCGGCGAGGGTCTTGGCGATCGCCGCGGCCTGCTGCTGGGCGACGTCGACGTGCTCGACCCGCACCCGCCCGTAGCGCGGGTGGTCGTGGGCGGCGACGTCTCCGGCGGCGAAGACGGTCGGCACCGAGGTGCGCCCCTGCGCGTCGACCTCGACCCCGTTGCTCACGACCAGGCCGGAACGGACCGCGACGTCGATGCTGGGCTCGATCCCGATGCAGACGACGAGGTCGTCGACGGTCTCGATGCCGTGCGCGGTGTGCACGTCGACGCCGGTGGCGCGGGCCCGGACGGCGCTGATCGGCTCGCCGAGGCGGAGGTCGACCCCGCGCTGCCGGTGCAGGCCGGTGACGGCGGCGCCGATGTCGAGGCCCATCAGGCGGGCCAGCAGGACCGGGTCGCGGTCGAAGACGACGACGTCGGCGCCGCGGGTGACCGCGGCGGCGGCGACCTCGGTGCCGAGGAAGCCGCCGCCGAGGACGCCGACCCGGCGCCCGGGTGTGAGCCGCTCGCGCAGCCGGTCGCTGTCGGCCAGCGTGCGGATGTGGTGGACACGGTCGCCGTCGACACCGGGGAGCCGCCGCGGGCGGCCGCCGGTGGCGAGCAGGACCGAGCCGGCCGGGATGCTGCCGCCGTCGGCGAGCAGCACCTCCCCGGTGGCGGCGGAGATGCGCTCCACCGGGCTGTTGGTCCGCAGCGTGACGTCGTTGTCCGCGCACCAGGCGGGGTCGAGCAGCCACAGGCCGGCGTCGCTGCCGGAGGCGAGCCGCTCCTTGGACAGGTGGGGGCGCTGGTACGGGCCGACCGGCTCGTCGCCGAGGACGACGACGGGGCCGGCGAAGCCGCGGCGGCGCAGCGCCTTGGCAGCGGAGGCGGCGACGTGGCCGGCGCCGACGATGACCAGGGTCTGTTCGGCAGTCATGGCGGGCACCTCAGGCGGACGCGTCGGGCGCGCTCTCGCGCCGGGGGGTGACGGGCTGGGGGTCGACGAGGACCGCGCCCTCGTCGGTGACCTGCACGGCGTAGGTGGCCTGGCGGCCCTCCTGGTCCTCGGCCTCGCCGGTGCGCGGGTCGAACCGCCACTGGTGGCCCGGGCAGATGACCTGGCCGTTGAGGATCGTGCCCTTGGTGAGGAATCGCTCCTTGTGCACGCAGACGTCGTCCATCGCGAAGACCTCGTCGTCGACGAGGAACAGCGCGATCGGGCAGCCGCCGAGGCTGACCTGCTTGCGCTTGCGGCGGGTGAGTTCCTTCAGGTCGGCGACGTGCACCCAGGAGCCCGGCGCGGGCGCAGGTGTGGTGGTCGCGGAGCTCGCGGGCTGGCTCACGGGGGGCCTCCGGTCGAGGGCGTGCGGGGAGAACCGGCGCCGTGGCCGGCGGGGACGTGCGGGAGGCGGTCGTGCTCGACCGCGCGGACCGGGGCGCCGGGTGCCGGCACCCCGGTCCGGGGCCGGCCGTTCAGGCCGAGGCACCCTCGAGGTCGGGGGCGACGTAGGTGTCGTACAGCGCGCGGGTGTAGGAGTAGCGCATCTCCGCGCCCCAGCGGACGAACTGCAGGCAGCGCTGCTGCAGCTCCGGGGTGGTCGCGTTCTCGAGCACGATCTGGTAGCCGCGCTCGCCGTGCACCTCGTCGGAGGTGATGTGCAGGTCGAAGAACTCGATCTCGTCCTCGGTGAAGCCGTAGGTCTCCCGCAGCGGGATGATCTGCTTCTTGTAGATGCTGGGCACCTGCGACTCGAGCCCGACGATCAGCGCCGCGGTGGAGACCACGAAGTGCTCGCGCATCGCGGTCGCGTAGCACCAGGCCTGCAGGCCCCGGGTGACGGCGTTGGCGTTGTTCGGGTCCTCGATGCGCTCGCGGGTCGTGCCGCACGCCTCGCCGAACCGGATGAGCAGGTCGGTGTGGCGGATGTCGGCCAGCTCCTCCTCGTACATGTTCTGGAGGAGGAAGTCCTTGGCGTCGGTGAGGGTGTCCGGGGTCTGCGCGTAGATGTAGCCGAGGTAGTCGGCGAAGGGGCCGACGTACTGGTAGTGGTTCTCGGCCCAGCGGGCGAAGTGGTGGCGCTCGAGCTTGCCGTCGGCCCACGCCTGGCTGAAGGAGGCGTTCTTGGCCTCGCGGCCCTTGATCGCGTCCTGCAGCGCGACGCGGAAGTCCTCGGGGCTGAGCAGCTCGGTGCGGTCGAGCATCTGAGTCATGACATCGCCTTCTCGGTCGTCTCCAGCGGTGGCTGTGTGCCGATGAAGCTAGGAGCAGCGACGCCCTCCCGATGAGGGTCACAGTGCACATGGATGGGAGGGTTCGATGGGCAGTTCGACCAACGCGCGGGACGACGTCGGGCCGGAGACTCCTCGGTCGTGTCCGCTTCTCCCGTCGCTGCGCCGTCTGCGCCGCCCGCCGTCGCCGCCGGCCGGGTGAGCACCGGCCTGCGGCAGGCCCTGGTGGTGGCGCTGGCCGTGGTCAGCGGCGCGACCGACGCCATCGGCCTGCTGGCCCTCGGCGGGGCCTTCACCAGCGTCATGACCGGCAACCTGGTGATCCTGGGCGTCTCCGCGAGCTCGGCCGACGGCGCGCTGGCGATCGCCTCCGGTGGCGCGATCCTGACCTTCTGCGCCGGCGCCGCGCTCGGGGTCCGGCTGGCCGGGCACCCGCAGCCGGGCGACCCGGTGTGGCCGCGGCGGGTGACCCTGGCCCTCGCCGTCGAGTTCGTGCTGCTGGCCGGGTACGCGGTCGGCTGGTGGCTGACCGGCGGGGAGCCCGGGCCGGTGCTCACCCAGGTCCTGCTGTTCACGATGGCCCTCGCGCTGGGCATCCAGAGCAGCACCGTGCAGCGCTTCGGCGTCCCCGGGATGTCGACGACCTACCTCACCGGCACCCTGACCACGGTCGTCATGCGCCTGGTGTCCGGGCGCGGCTACCGCGAGGTGCGCTCGAGCGTGGAGATCATCCTCGGCCTGGTGGCCGGTGCCGCGGCCGCCGCGGGGCTGCTGCACCTCGCGCCGCCGGCCGCCCCCGTGCTGCAGCTGGCCGCGCTCGGCACCGTGGTGGCCGTGGCGGCGGTGCTCGGCCGGCACCGCTGACCGGCGCTTCCGCGCGCCCCCGCCCGGGTACCCCGGGGCCTCCTGCGACGACGGAGGACGCGATGACGACCCGGGCCGAACACTCCCTGCAGGTCGACGTGCCGGTGCGCACGGCCTACGACCAGTGGACGCAGTTCGAGGACTTCCCGCACTTCATGGGCGGCGTGACCGAGGTGCGCCAGCTCGACGACCGCCGGCTGCACTGGGTGGCCCAGATCGCCGGCGTCCGGCGGGAGTGGGAGGCGACCATCCTCGAGCAGGTGCCCGACACGCGGATCGCCTGGGCGGCGACCAGCGGCGCCACCAACGCCGGCGAGGTCCGGTTCGAGCCGGCGGGCCCGGCCTCGACGGTGGTGCACCTGACGCTGGAGTACGAGCCCGAGGGGCTGGTCGAGCAGGTCGGCGACAAGCTCGGCATCGTCGAGCGCCAGGTGCGCGCCGACCTCGAGCGATTCAAGGCCCTCGTCGAGGACGAGGGGTACGCGACCGGCGCCTGGCGGGGGTCGATCGACGCAGGCGCCGGCGTGCGGACCCCGGGTGTCGAGGACGCCGCGGCCACGCGCGGCGACAGCGGCAAGGCCGGGGTGTCGGGGACCGCGGTCGCCGCCGGCGCCGCCGCGGTCGCCGCGGGTGCCGCGGCCGTGGGTGCGGCGGTGGCGGCGGGCCGCTCCGGCGCCGAGGAGGAGCCCGACGACAAGCCGGGGCCGGTGCCCGTGACGCCGGCGGAGCGGGAGGCCGCCCGCACCGCCGAGCCGGCCCCGACCTCCTCCCCCGGGACCTCGCCGGCGGCGGTGGGGGTGCCGTCGGAGGTGCTCGACGAGGGGCCCGAGCCGATCGCCCAGCGCAGCCTCGACCCCGGCGTCCGGCGCGACGAGGACGGCACCGCCGACCGGCCGCGCTGACCGTCAGGCCCCGGTGCGGGGCCCCTGCCAGATGTCGATGCCGGCGTCCACCGCGTGCTCGTCGATCGCGGCCAGCTCCTCGTCGCTGAACGACAGCCCGTCCAGCGCGCCGACGTTCTGCTCGAGCTGTCCGACGCTGCTCGCGCCGATGAGCACGGTGGTCACCCGGGGGTCGCGCAGCGCCCAGGCCAGCGCCATCTGGGCCAGGCCCTGCCCGCGCCCCTGGGCGATCTCGTTCAGCGCGCGGACGTGCCGGAGCGACTCCTCGGTGAGCAGGTCGGTCGACAGCGACTTGTCCTGGCTGGCCCGCGAGCCCGCCGGGACGCCGTCGAGGTACTTGGTCGTGAGCATGCCCTGGGCCAGCGGCGAGAAGGCGATGCAGCCGGCGCCGACCTGCTCCAGGGTGTCGAGCAGGCCCTCGGTCTCGATCCAGCGGTTGAGCATCGAGTACGACGGCTGGTGGATCAGCAGCGGCGTCCCGAGGTCGGCCAGGATCGCCGCGGCCTTCGCGGTGTCCTCCGTGCCGTAGCTGGAGATGCCGACGTACAGCGCCTTGCCCGCCTGGACGGCGCTGTGCAGCGCGCCCATCGTCTCCTCGAGCGGCGTGGTCGGGTCGGGCCGGTGGGAGTAGAAGATGTCGACGTACTCCAGGCCCATCCGGCGCAGCGACTGGTCCAGGCTGGCCAGCACGTACTTCCGGGAGCCACCGCCCTGGCCGTACGGGCCCGGCCACATGTCGTAGCCGGCCTTGGTGGAGATCACCAGCTCGTCGCGGTAGGGCGCGAGGTCGTCGGCCAGGTGCCGGCCGAAGTTGGTCTCCGCCGACCCATAGGGCGGTCCGTAGTTGTTGGCCAGGTCGAAGTGCGTGATGCCCAGGTCGAAGGCGCGGCGCAGGATCGCGCGCTGGCGGTCGAACGGGACGTCGTCGCCGAAGTTGTGCCACAGGCCGAGGCTGATCGCCGGCAGGTCCAGGCCGCTGCGGCCGGTGCGCCGATAGGTCATCGAGTCGTAGCGGGCGTCGGACGCGCGGAAGGCCATGCCGTCGATCCAACCAGCAGGCGCGACGCCCGGCCTCACGTGCGGCCGAGGGCGGCCAGGCGCTCGGCCCGGGCGGCACGCAGCAGGTCGGCCACCCGCGGGTCGGCCAGCGTCTCGGGGCCGTGCACGCGCAGCTTGCGGAAGGACTTCCCGGTGCCGTCGAGCAGGCCGCCGTCGTCGAGCGCGGCGCCGTGGTTGAAGCCCAGGTTGAGCACCTGCCCGTAGACGGCGAGGTAGGCGTAGTGCTCGGTCGTCTTCTTCGGGCCCACGCCGTAGCCGACCGTCCTCTGGTGCGGCCACACGATGCGGACGACGTCCGGGTCGGTGCGCCGCACCAACTCGTCGGCGGCGCGGACGAGCGCGGCCACCTCCGGGCCGACGGCGGTGACCAGCGCGTCGAGGTCGTCGGGCACGGTGCGATCTCCTCTCGGTGCGGGGCCGGTCGGCCCTGGTCGGAGGCCCGTCAGGGCCTAGGGTCGGGGTCGACACCCTCGCGCCGTCCCCCGGGAGATGACCGTGCTCCGTTTCCTCGGACTCCTGCTGGTCGTCTGGCTGGTCATCACCGTCATCGGCGCCGTCGTGAAGGGCCTGTTCTGGCTGGTCGTCGTCGGCCTGCTGTTCTTCCTGCTCACCGCGGTCCTGGGCTGGGGACGGCAGAAGCACCGCATCTGACCGGGGTCAGCGGCGCACCGCCACAGGGACGCCGGCCAGCTGCCGGGACACCCCGCGCGCGGTCGCGATGACCGCGGGGACGTAGCTGGGCGCGGAGGTGTCCCCCGGCGGGACGACGACCGACACCGCGCCGACGACGACCCCGCCGCGGCCGACGACCGGTGCGGCGACGGCCAGCGCCGGCAGCGGCATCGTGCTGGTCGCCACGGCCACGCCCGCCCGGCGGACCTCGGCGAGGACGCGGCGCAGCCGGCCGGGCTCGGTGACGGTGTTGGCGGTGTAGCGCTCGAGCGGCCCCTCGAGGACGGCGTCCTGCTCCTCCTTGGGCGCCCACGCCAGCAGGACCAGCCCGACGCCGCTGGCGTGCAGCGGCAGCCGGCCGCCGATGCGGGTCGCCGTGGGGACCGCGCTCCGCGTGGCGAAGTGCTCCACGACGAGGGCGGCGCCGGCGTCGCGGACGGCGAGCTGGACGTTCTGCTGGGTCGCCTCGTAGAGGTCCTCGAGGAACGGCCGCGCGGTGTCCCGCAGCGCGCTGGCCCGCGGCGCGGAGGCGGCCACCTGCCACAGCCGCAGCCCGGCCCGGTAGCGCCCGTCGGGCTGCCGCTCCAGGCCACCCCACGCCGCCAGCGTCTGCACCAGCCGGTGCGCCGTCGACAGGGGCATGCCGGTCTGCCGGCTCACCTCGGTGGCCGACAGCCCGGCCGGGGCCGCACCGATCGCGTCGAGCACCTCGCACACCTTGGACGCGACGCTGCGCGACTCCCTGCCGGCCACCCCGACCTCTCCTTCTGCCACGGATTCTCCCGACTATAGGGAGGACTGTTGTCCGGGACACAGTGACCCGGGTCCCATGTGTACAAGCGGCCGGGACGACGACTCCCGGTACCACCGCCTCGGGTGCGGGCCCTCGCCCGCCCCGTCTCCCCCTCGCGTCCGGAAGTCCCGGACCCTGTCTGCGGAGGCAACGTGTCCATCGACGTGCTCGCTGTCGTCGTGCTGCTCGTGGTGTTCCTCGTGGGCACCATCAGCACGGTCAACATCGGCGCCCTGGCGCTCGTCGGGGCCTTCGGCCTCGGCACGCTCGTGCTCGGGGAGGACCTCCCCACCATCCTGTCCGGGTTCCCGGCCAACCTGTTCATCCTGCTGTTCGGCATCACCTACCTGTTCTCCGTCGCCGCCGCGAACGGCACGACGGAGTGGCTGGTCATGTCGATGGCCCGGCTGGTGCGCGGTAACGCCCGCGTCGTGCCGCTGCTGCTGTTCGCCGTCACCGCGGCCGTCACCTCGGCCGGCGCCCCCGGCCAGGCCGCGGCCGGCATCATGGCGCCGATCGGCCTCAGCCTGGCCCGCGAGTTCGGCATCAAGCCGCTGCTGGCCGGCCTCATGGTCGTGACCGGCGTCGGGGCCGGCACCTTCTCCCCGCTGTCGACCCTCGGGATCATCGCCAACGAGGCCGTGGCCAGCGAGGGCTTCGACGTCGGCCCGGTCACGCTGTGGCTGGGCACCCTGGCCTTCAACGTCGTCCTCGCGGTCGTCGTCTACGTCGTCATGGGCGGCCTGCGCGCCACCGGCCGGGGGCTGGACGACGCCGTCCGCGCCGCCGGCGGTCCGGCCGACGGCAGCGGCACCCCGCTGGAGTCCGCGCCGTCGGCGGGCACCGGCGGTGGCGGGGCGGCGACCGCCGTCCGCACCGCGGCGCCCACGGCGGTCCGGCCCCGGCTGGACGCCGCCCGCGTCACCACGCTGGTCGCGATCGCGCTGGTCGCGCTCGGCTCGCTGGTGATGGGCTGGGACATCGGGATGCTGGCGATCGTCGCCGCGGTCGTGGTGCACGCCGTGTTCCCGCGCAAGGAGAACACCGCCCACATCAGCTGGAACGTCATCCTGCTGGTGTGCGGCCTGGTCACCCTGATCGAGGTGCTCGACCGCGCCGGCACGATCACCCGGATCGGCGAGGCCGTCGCCGGCGTCGGCTCCCCCGTGGTCAGCGCCCTGCTGCTGTGCGGCGTGGCCGCGCTGGTGTCGGCGTTCGCCTCGAGCACCGGGGTGATCGGCGCGATCGTGCCGCTGGCGATCCCGCTCATGGCGCTGGGGCACCTCTCCCCCACGGCGGTGCTCATCGCCATCGCCCTGTCGGCCACGGTCGTCGACGCCAGCCCGTTCTCGTCCGTCGGCGCGCTCGTCGTCGCCAGCGCACCCGAGGACCAGCAGCGGTCGGTCTCCCGGAAGCTGCTCACCTTCGGCCTGACGATGATCGTCGTCGCGCCGCTGGCCTCCGTCCTGCTCTTCGTCCTGCCCGCCCAGCTGGGCTGACCTCCCGAACCACGAGAGGAGTGCGCCCCATGGCCGCACCCGCCTTCACGATGGCCTGCCAGGCCTACGACCGCATGCAGGCCCTGCGCGACGGCACCGTCCGCGTGGGCGGCGCCCAGCTGAACTTCCTGGACCTGCCGGTCGAGGAGACGTTCTTCCGGATGCTGAAGTTCGGCGAGTTCGACATCGCCGAGCTGTCCCTGTCCAGCTACGTCATGACGCTGAGCAAGGGCGCCCCGTTCGTCGCGGTGCCGGTGTTCCCGTCCCGGGCGTTCCGGCACAGCGGCATCTACGTCCGCGCCGACTCCGACATCAAGGACCCGGCCGAGCTCGCCGGCCGGACCGTCGGGGTGCCGGAGTACCAGATCACCGCCTCGGTGTGGATCCGCGGCATCCTCGCCGAGCACCACGGCCTGCCGGTCGAGTCGGTGCGCTACCGCACCGGCGGGCTGGACGAGACCGGCCGGACGGAGAAGGTGCGGCTGGACCTGCCGGCCGACGTCGAGGTGGCGCCCATCGGCCCCGCCGACACGCTGTCCCAGATGCTGCTCGACGGCGAGCTCGACGCGGTCTACAGCGCCCGCAACCCGGGGCCGTTCAACACCGCGGACGGCGGCGGGATCCGGCGGCTGTTCGCCGACCCGGCGGAGGTCGAGCGGCAGTTCCACGCCCGCACCGGCATCTTCCCGATCATGCACACGCTGGTGATCCGCCGGGAGGTCTACGAGCAGAACCGCTGGCTGGCCCAGGAGCTGGTCAAGGCCTGCGGCGCGGCCAAGGAGGTCGGCCTGGCCGGCATCGGCGAGACCGCCGCGCTGCGGTACGCCCTGCCGTGGCTGTGGGCCGAGGTCGAGCGCACCCGCTCGGCCCTCGGCGAGGACTGGTGGCCCTACGGCCTGGAGTCCAACCGGCGGACGCTGGAGACGTTCCTGCGCTACCACCACGAGCAGGGGCTCTCCCCCCGGCAGTACGAGCCGGAGGAGCTGTTCGCACCGGAGTCCCTGGCCTCGTTCGTCATCTGACACCGGGGCGTCCGCGCGTCCGGGACCGGGCGCACGGGGGCCGGTCCCGCGCCGTGGACGGCCCGCCGCCGACGGGGACGGCGAGCTGCGGGACCAACGGCCCTGCTGGGGGCGCCGACGGCTCGGCACCGTGGAGACGGCTCGTCCCACACCCCACCCGAGGAGCACCGAGTTGACCCTCGCCGCGCAGACGCCCCGACCCCGGTCCGCCCCCACCGCCCCGGTCGGACCCCGCCGCATCCCCGGTGGCGCACCGGACGGACGGCGCTGGGAGCTGGTCGTCGAACCGTCCGCCGTCACCGTGGTGATGTCCGACGCCTCCGTGGCCGAGGCCCACGTGTGGGAGCCGGACGAGGAGGTCGTCGTCGAGTTCTGGGTCGACGGCCCGGACCTGCCCGACCCCCTGAGCACGCAGCTGGTGGAGCAGGCCTTCGCCCACCCCGCCGTCCGGGCGGACCGCCCGATCCTGGTCTGCGCTCCCCGGCAGGACGGCGCGCTGGTGCACGAGGCGCGCCGGCGCATCGCGGGGGCGCGGACCCGTGCCGCCGGGACGACCTGCCTGATGGAGGGGCGGGTCAGCAACCGTCCCGCCGTCCCCCGGCCACGGGCCGCCGGCCGCTGAGCCCGCGGGGGCCGACGGGCGCACCTGCGCACCGGACGGCCCCGCCACCTGCGGCCGCGCGCGATCCTCTCCTGGGAGACTCCACCGTCGAACGAGAGGACCGGTGTGCCATGCCCGAGAACGAGCCGACAGTGGTGGACCGCCCCGAGGCCGGCCGGTTCGAGGTGCTGGTGGACGGCGCGGTCGCGGGGTTCGCCGAGTACCGGCGGACGGCGTCGTCGGTCGCCTTCACCCACACCGTCGTGGACCCGGCCTTCGAGGGCCGCGGGCTCGGCTCGGTGCTGGCCCGCGGTGCCCTGGACGCGACCCGGGACTCGGGGCGGTCGGTGTTGCCGTTCTGCCCGTTCATCCGCGGCTACATCCGGCGTCACCCGGCCTACCTCGACCTCGTGCCCGTCGAGCGGCGGGCGCAGTTCGACCTCGCCCCCGCCGCCGCCCCACCGGACCACTGACGCCCCGCCACCGAGAGGACCACCGCGATGACCACCACCGCCCCCGATCCCGCCGCGCTGGACGCCGAGCGCGCCCGTATCCGCGCCGCCCACCTCAAGCCGGCCGGCGAGCGCCCCGCCACGACTGCCCGCGGCCTGCACCACACAGCGCTGATCAGCAGCGACGTGGAGCGCACCGTGCGCTTCTACCAGGACGTGCTGGGCTTCCCGCTCACCGAGCTGATCGAGAACCGCGACTACCCGGGCTCGTCGCACTTCTTCTTCGACATCGGCAACGGCAACCTCGTCGCCTTCTTCGACTTCCCCGGCCTCGACGTCGGCCCCTACGCCGAGGTGCTCGGCGGGCTGCACCACATGGCGATCAGCGTCGATCCCGACCGGTGGCAGGAGCTGGTGCAGCGGCTCGCCGACGCCGGCGTGCCCCACGAGGTGCACAGCGGGGTGTCGGTGTACTTCCGCGACCCCGACGGCGCGCGCATCGAGCTGATCGCCGACCCGCTCGGGGAGATGTACGGCCACCACGTGCTCTGACCCCGCCCGGGGGCCGCACCCGCCCTCTCCCCCGGCGGGTGCGGCCTGACCTGGCCGTCTTCCGGCCGGCGCGCGTCCGGTGGCGCCGCGGGGCCGGCGACTGTGCTGCATCCCACTCGGACGCCGGAGTTCTGCCCCGACCAGCCCGTCCGTCCCACACATCCCAGGCTGTGACGGCCGTCATGGCGACAGTGCACATGACGGTACGTAACGTTTTGGCTGCGCTTCGCAGATGGAAGCGCGGCGCCGGTCCGCCAAACCCTGCCCACCGGTCGCCGTCCACGGAACCTCCGGGCAGGGGTGGGGGACCCACGTTCCTCGGCACGCCGCGGCTTCGGACCCGGCGCGCCTCGGGGTGAAGCCGCGACGAGCGGCCGGGCACCGATCGCCCGAACCCGACAGCTCACCTCGCCGGCGGCGATCGGAGACCACCCATGGCCAAGCACCGCGCGCCGCGCTATGTCCGCACCAAGAAGGCGATCGCCAAGGCCCCCGTCGCAGCCGGGGCCACCGTCGTCGGACTCGGCGTCCTGAGCAGCTCCCCCGCGCAGGCCGCGGACGGCAGCGCCCCCGCCGCCGCAGCGGCACCGCTCACCCCGACCCCTGCCGCCGAGACGGCCGCCGCCGCACCGGCGGACTCCTACACCGTCCAGAGCGGCGACACGGTGGCGGAGATCGCCGCGACGCTCGACCAGTCGTGGCGGGACCTGTACCAGCGCAACGTCGGCATCATCGGCGGCGACCCGAACCTGATCCTCCCGGGTCAGGTGCTGCTGGTGGCCGGCGACGCGCAGGCCGCCGCGGCGGCCCCCGTCGAGGTCGGCAGCGTGGGCAACTCGGCGCCCGTGGCGGCCGCCGCCCCGGCACCGGCCGCTCCGGCCGCGCCCGCTGCTGCACCCGCGCCCGCGCCCGCGACGGCGCAGATCACCAACAGCGCCGGGGCCGTGCGCCCGCAGGCCCAGGCGGCCGCCGACGCCGTCGTCACGAACGTGCCCGGCGCCGCCGGGATCACCATCGGCGGCACCCGCTCCAGCGCGGTCGACCCGCACGGTCACCCGTCCGGGCTGGCGCTGGACTACATGGTGCTGTCCGACGCCGCCCTGGGCGACGCCATCGCCCAGTACCAGATCGACCACTGGGACGAGCTCGGCGTGGAGTACGTCATCTGGCAGCAGCGGATCCTGACCTCCCCGACCGGCTCCTGGAAGCCGATGGAGGACCGCGGCAGCGCGACGGCCAACCACTTCGACCACGTGCACGTGAACTACGTCGGCTGACCCTCGGGCTGCCACGCCCAGGTTGCCGCACCGGAGCGACCCCCTGCCCGTCGAACGGGCAGGGGGTCGCTGTGTCGTACCGGGTCCGCGGACGACGGCTGCGGTCAGGCGGCGAGCACCACGCGGGCGTCGGTCCGGACCGGCGCCGGCCGCAGCGCGGTGACCGTGGCGACGGGCCGCGCCGTCCGCCGGGCGGCGCGCAGGACCCCGCAGATGACGAGGGCGCAGCACAGCCCGAAGCCCGCCGACAGGCACAGCACCGGCTGGCCGTGCAGCCAGGCGTAGACGACCCAGGTGGCGCACGAGCCCGCGCCCAGCCACCACCGCGCCGGGGACAACCCGGACAGGTCCTGGGTGGGGTCGCGCAGGAGGCTCAGCGGCTGCGGCACGGCAGCAGCCACACCCATCACGGTGATCACCGCGCCGAGCGTGGTGGCGACCACGGCCGGGGCGACCCCGAGCACGGCCACCGCGGCGGCGCTGCCGGCCGCCAGCGCGACGAGGGCTGCGCAGCCGGCCGCGGCCGGCAGGAGCACCCGCGTCGAGCGCAGCTGCGGTCGCGTGGCCAGCACGGCGACCAGCACCGCGGTGTTGCCCGCGCCGACGACGGCGTTGGTGAGCACCTGGGCCGGGTCAGCGGTGAGGACGCCGAAGGTCAGCCAGCACAGGTTGAGGCCGACGCCGAGCCAGGCGGCCGTCGGGGAGAAACCGAGGGTGCGGCCGTGCCGGCAGGACCGCCAGACCTGGGGCCAGATGTTGCAGATGCTGAGCGTGGCCGCGAAGAAGCCGAGAACGGCGATCATGGTGGAGCGGGAGATCCGTTCAGGTGACGTCAGATGGGCGTGGCCACCGGCCGGTGGGGATCAGCCGCACACCGGATCGGAACCCTCGTCACTGAGCGGAGCCGCAAGCGCTGCACGATGGCCACAGGGGTCATCGGCGCCGTCGACCGGTGACGGGAAGCGATTCGCCGTTATCTCCCTGTGACCCTGCTCATCGCCGTGGGCCGCGCCACTCGCCGTCGGCGGGCGCAGAAGCCGGTGGTGGACGCCGGCAGCTGGTCGCAGGGCCCCGGCGAGCAGGAGTTGCCGGGCCGGGTCGGTGCCCGACCGGCCACGTCCGGTGCGGCCGTTCCCCGGGATGGGCCTGGTCGTCGGCAGCCCACCGCGCCGGCTCCCGACGGGGTGGAGCGGGTCGTCGCCGCAGATCGGCACTGCCCGAACCAACTCGGGCCCAGTGTCAGCGGTTCACGCGGCGCCGGTTCCCGCGCCGTTGCTGGCCACGTGCGGGAGGCGCACCAGGTCGAGCACCGCCTGCGCGGGACTGCCGGGCGGGGCGACCAGCTGCAGCGGTTGCTGCTGAACGGCGAGCTGGTCGCGCAGCCGGTGCAGGACCTGCACACCCGCACTGGCCAGGTGGGTCACACCGGTGAGGTCGACGGTCAGCGGCAGCACCCCGCCGCGGGAGGCGCCGGACAGCGCGCGGGCGAACTCCTCGGCGGTGACGACGTCGACCGGGCCGCGGACCCGTAGCCGGGGGTGGCCGTCGCTGTGCTCGGCGTCGACGGTGAACTCCGGTCGAGGGACCGGCGCGGCCGGTGACGCGTCGGTGCCGGACCCGAGCATCGCGGGCCGGTGCAGCCGATGCCGGAGCACCACGACCGTGCCCTCGGTGGCGTCGGCGTGCGGTGGGTGGTGGACCTCGAGGTGGTCGATGAGCTGCTCGGCGAGCAGCAGTCCCCGCCCGCGGTGGGTGGTCGTCGGGTCGGGCTGCCGCCAGCGGCCCCGGTCGCTGATCCGGCACTCGAGGACGCCGTCAGCACCGAGTGCCGCCTGCAGCCGGACGGGCCCGGGCTGCCCGGGCGGGTAGGCGTGGTCGACGGCGTTGGCGACCGCCTCCCACACCGCCAGCTCCAGCGCCACACGGTCGCTCTCGGCGGGGTCGAGGGCGTCGAGCCACTCGTCGAAGCTGACCCGCAGCGGCCGCAGGCTCCCCCGGGTGGTCGGCGCCTGCAGGTCCAGCGGCTCGACGGGGGTGGGCAGGCGCTGGGCGGTCAGGACGGTGACGTCGTCGGCGTAGCCGGTGCGGGTGAGCAGCTCGACGGTGAGCTGGCAGACCCGCTCGGCCGAGGACGCGGCGGCGCGCAGCGGCAGTGCCCGGTTGGCGGCCGCATCGGCGGCGACGGTCGCCAGCTCGGTCATGCCGGCGTCGACGCTGCGGTTTGGGCGCTCGATCAGTCCGTCGCTGTAGAGCAGGACCAGCTCGCCGGGGCCGAGGGTGTCGTCGGCGAGGACCGGGGTGGAGCCCGTGCCCAGCGGACCTGTGCCGGTGTCGGCCAGGAACCGGGTGGTCCCGTCGGCGCCGACGACCAGCGGCGGGGGTTGTCCGCAGCTGGCGTAGCGCAATGCTCCCGTCGCCGGGTCGAGGACGACCAGGGCCAGCGTGGTCGCGCGCAGCACCGGGTTCCGCGCGGCGAACCCGTCGGCCCGGACCAGCGCGGCCAGCGGATCGGTCTCGGTGGCCAGCGCGTCGGCCAGCACCGCCCGCAGCTGCCCCATCGCAGCCGACGCGGCCACGCCGTGCCCGACCACGTCACCGACGATGAGGACCACGGTGCCGTCGGCCCGCGGGATGGCGTCGAACCAGTCACCGCCGGCGACCCGGTCGTGCGCGGCCACCAGGTACCGAGCGGCGATCCGCGCGCCGGGGAGCACCGGCAGCGCCGTGGGCAGCAGCGCCTCCTGCAACGCGGTCACGACGTCGCGGGCGTCCCGATAGCGCCGCTCGGCCTCGTCGACCTGCCGCTGCGCCGCCTGGCGCTCGCGGACGCGCTCGGTGACGTCGGTGGCGAAGGCGAGCAGCCCGATGACCGTGCCGTCGACCGCCCGGCGCGGGACACAGGTGAAGTCGGCGTACGACTCCTCGACCGCACCGGTCCCGTCCCGGTCGACCTGGACGCGCCACTCCCGGGCGGTCTGGGGCTCTCCGGTGGCGTAGACCCGGTCGAACATCTCGAAGACCTGCTGCCCGGCCAGCTCGGGCATCGCCTCGCGGATGGGGGTGCCGATGAACGCCGGCTTCCCGACGAACTCCCGATAGACGGCGTTCGCCGCCACGAAGGTGTGTTCCGGACCTTCCAGACCGACCAGCAGCAGCGGCATCTCCTCGAAGGCCGCGCGCACCGCCTCGGCCTCTCCCACCTGCCGCCGCAGCGCCTCCTCCTCGCCGCCGGCCCCGCCGCTGTCCTCCCCGCTCACCCCTACACCTTCTCCCGCCCGTGGCACCGCTGCCATCGGCGGGGTGCCGACCGGGATGGGGAGGCAGCGGCCGCGGTCGCCGTGGACGTCACCGCGGCGCAGGCAGGGACACCGGATCCCTGCTCACTCCGGTCGGGGCACTACACGTCGGCCCCGGCCGCACTGGGCGGCCGGGGCCGACGGGGTGGTACAGGTCGGTACAACCGATCTCAGTGCCGAGCGCGCTCACATCCCGGCGAGCCCGCCGGGACATCCGGCGAGATCCGCGCTGACATCCCGGCGAGCCCCGCCATCAGCTGCAGCCGCTGGTGGAGCCGCAGCCCTCGCAGACGTAGCAGCTGCCGGCCGGGCGCATCTTCGTGCCGCAGGTCATGCACAGCGGCGCGTCGGTGGCCGTCCCGGTGACCAGCTCGAGCAGCTCGGCCGAGGAGTGCGCCTCCTTGACCGGCTTGTCCGCCTTCGGCTCGGGCTTGGCCGGGCCCTCGGCCGGCGCGGAGGTGCGCAGCGCCTCCAGGTCGACCTCGTCCTCCTCGACGACCTCGGCGGTGGAGGCCGAGGTGCCGTAGCCGGAGACCTGGGCGGCCCGCTCCTCGGCGCTGAAGATGCCGAGGTTGGCGCGCTTCTCCACCGGCAGGTGGTCCAGCGCCAGGCGACGGAAGATGTAGTCCATCACCGACTGCGCGATCCGGATGTCCGGGTCGTCGGTCATGCCGGCGGGCTCGAACCGCATGTTGGTGAACTTCTGGATGTAGGTCTCCAGCGGCACACCGTGCTGCAGCGCGATCGAGATGCCGATCGAGAAGGCGTCCATGACACCGGCCAGGGTCGAGCCCTGCTTGCCCAGCTTGAGGAAGACCTCGCCGAGGCTGCCGTCCTCGTACATCCCGGCGGTCATGTAGCCCTCGGCACCGGCGACGCTGAACGACGTCGTCATGCTGGTCCGCTTCTTGGGCAGCCGCTTGCGCACCGGGTGCGACAGCGCCGCGGGAGCGGCGGCCGCGGTCTCCACCTTCGCGTCGGCCTTCTTGGCCTTGGCGTCGGAGAGCGGCTGGCCGACCTTGCAGTTGTCGCGGTAGATCGCCAGCGCCTTGAGGCCGAGCTTCCAGCCCTGGAAGTAGATGTTCTCGACGTCCTCGACGGTCGCCGTCTCCGGCATGTTGACCGTCTTGCTGATGGCGCCGGAGATGAACGGCTGCACCGCGGCCATCATCCGGACGTGGCCCATCGGGGAGATGGCCCGCTCGCCCATCGCGCAGTCGAACACCTCGTAGTGCTCCGGGCGCAGGCTCGGGGCGTCGACGACGTGGCCGTGCTCGGCGATGTACTCGACGATCGCCTCGATCTGCTCGTCCTGGTAGCCCAGGCTGCGCAGCGCCCGCGGCACGGTCTGGTTGACGATCTGCATGGAGCCGCCGCCGACCAGCTTCTTGTACTTGACCAGCGAGAAGTCCGGCTCGATGCCGGTCGTGTCGCAGTCCATCATGAAGCCGATGGTCCCGGTGGGGGCCAGCACGGAGGCCTGGGCGTTGCGCCAGCCGAAGTCCGCGCCGATCGCCAGGCACTCCTGCCACTGGGCCGTGGCGGCCTTGAGCACGTCGGCGTCGTCGGCGCCCACCGGACGGATGGCGTCGTTGGCCGCGGCGTGCTTGCGCATGACCCGCGCGTGGGCGTCGGCGTTGCGGGCGTAGCCCTCGTACGCGCCGACGATGCCGGCGAGCTCGGCCGAGCGGCGGTAGGCAGTGCCGGTCATCAGCGAGGTGATGGCCGCGGCGAGGGTCTGGCCGCCGCGCGAGTCGTAGGCGTGCCCGGTCGCCATCAGCAGCGCGCCGAGGTTGGCGTAGCCGATGCCCAGCTGACGGTAGGCGCGGGTGGTCTCACCGATCGGGTCGGTCGGGAAGTCGGCGAAGCAGATCGAGATGTCCATCGCGGTGATGACCAGCTCGACGGCCTTGACGAAGTTCTTGGCGTCGAACGTGCCGTCGTCCTTGAGGAACTTCATGAGGTTCAGCGACGCGAGGTTGCACGAGCTGTTGTCCAGGCTCATGTACTCCGAGCACGGGTTGGACGCGTTGATCCGGCCGGTCTCGGGGTTGGTGTGCCAGTCGTTGATCGTGTCGTCGTACTGGATGCCCGGGTCGGCGCACTCCCAGGCGGCCTGGGTGACCTTGCGGAACAGCGACTTGGCGTCGACGGTCTCGATGACCGCCCCGTCGAGCCGGGCGCGCAGGCCGAACTCGGTGCCGTCCTCGACCGCCCGCATGAACTCGTCGGAGACGCGGACGGAGTTGTTGGCGTTCTGGTACTGGACGCTGGTGATGTCCTTGCCGCCGAGGTCCATGTCGTACCCGGCGTCGCGCAGCGCGCGGATCTTGTCCTCCTCGCGCGCCTTGGTCTCGATGAACTCCTCGATGTCGGGGTGGTCGATGTCGAGGACGACCATCTTCGCCGCGCGGCGGGTGGCGCCACCGGACTTGATCGTGCCCGCGGAGGCGTCGGCACCCCGCATGAAGGACACCGGGCCGGAGGCCGTGCCGCCGGAGGACAGCAGCTCCTTGGACGAGCGGATCCGGGACAGGTTCAGGCCGGCGCCGGAGCCGCCCTTGAAGATGAGCCCCTCCTCCCGGTACCAGTTCAGGATCGAGTCCATCGTGTCGTCGACGGCGAGGATGAAGCAGGCGCTCACCTGCTGCGGGGCGCTCGTGCCGACGTTGAACCAGACGGGCGAGTTGAAGCTGAAGTACTGGTGCAGCAGCATCCAGGTCAGCTCGTGCTCGAAGATTTCCGCGTCGCCCTCGGTGGCGAAGTAGCCGTACTCGCGGCCGGCCTGCCCGTAGGTGAGCACGACCCGGTCGATCAGCTGACGCAGGCTGCTCTCCCGCTGCGGGGTGCCCACGGCGCCACGGAAGTACTTCGTGGTGACGATGTTGGTGGCGTTGATGCTCCACGAGGCGGGGAACTCCACGCCGCGCTGCTCGAAGTTGATCGACCCGTCCCGCCAGTTCGTCATGACGACGTCACGACGCTCCCAGGTCACCTCGTCGTACGGGTGCACCCCGGCGGTGGTGAAGACACGCTTGACCTTGAGGCCCTTCCCCCGGGTCGGCGCCTTGGCGGCGCGACGCGTGCGGCCGGTCAAGCGATCCTCGGTCTCGGTCACGGAGCTCTCCCTCTGTTGTGGGTCCTGCTGGTGGGGAAGGCGGCTGGGGAAGAGAGCCGCACTCTGTTCTAGCGGGTGGTGCTGACAGTTCTCAGGTGCCGGCGGCACTGCCGGCGGAGGCGGCCTGGCCCCGCCCACTCCCCCGCCGGCGCGGCGCCGGCGGGGTGTCCTGCATGCCAGGGAGCGGCGGGGTCCCGGCAGCGATGTGCCGGGCCCGGAGCTCGGTGATCTCCTTCTCGAAGTCCTCGAGCGAGGTGAAGGCGCGGTAGACGCTGGCGAAGCGCAGGTAGGCGACCTCGTCCAGCTCGCGCAGCGGCCGCAGGATCGCCAGCCCGACCTCGTGGCTGGGGACCTCCGCGGCCCCGCTCGCCCGAATGGCGTCCTCCACCTGCTGCGCGAGCTGCTGCAGCTGGTCCTCGTCGACCGGCCGCCCCTGACAGGCCCGGCGGACGCCGGCGACCACCTTGGTGCGGTTGAACGGCTCACTGACGCCGCTGCGCTTCACCACGGCGAGGACGGCCTCCTCCACCGTGGTGAACCGCCGTCCGCACGCGGGGCACGACCGGCGGCGACGGGTGGTCGCCCCCTCGTCGGCCTCGCGCGAGTCGATGACCCGGCTGTCGGGGTTGTGGCAGAAGGGGCAGCGCAAGGCGACTCCCCTCCCCTCGTGGTGGTCCGTCGATCGCTCCGCCCGGCCGGTGCGGCGGCCGCGGAGCGGCCGGAGCGCCGGGCCCGGGAGGTCGGCTGTGGACCCTCCTGGGGACATCCGGTGGACGCCACGGGGAGAACCTGAGGACCGGCCTGTGGACGGGCTTACAACGGTGCAACTACTAGATGTAGGGGAACCCTAGGCCGCGGCCCACAAGATCTGCAAGCCGGGACACGCCCTCGAGACACGGCCGTGACCAGGGACGCTCTGCCGTCACACCCGCCACGGCGATCCGTCGCGACACGCCCCGCGGGGGTCGCTCGGAGGCGCCGGAGGGGTGTATGGCGTGTCGGTGAGACGACCGCGACGACGGGACGGAACCGGGTCAGGCGCGGACGACGCCGTCGGCACGCGGGCTGCGCGGCCGCGGCACACGGTCCCCCAGGCGCAGGGGCCGGGTGAGGCAGTCGAGCTCGGGGCGCGGCGGGACGGCGACCGCCTGGAGGTCGACGCGGGTGTCGTCGTCGGCCGCCCGGTGCCTCCCGGCCACCGCAGCGGGCGCCCGGTGACGGCCGGCGAACGCGCTCCCGACCGCCGGCATCTCCGCGGTGACGTCCCCACCGTGCCGACGCCGGGACGGACCGGCACCCCCGGCCGGCGCCAGAGCCGGCGCGCCCAGCACACCGGCGACCAGCCGCTCGCGGGCCGCGGCGCGCCCGAGGTCGAGTACCGGCGCGCCGGCACCCGCACCGGGGACCGCCGCGGCGGCGCCGGCGGTCGCCGGACGCGGCTCGGGCAGCCGCAGATCGCTCAGGGCGGTCCAGATCTCGCGGTTCCGGCCGGCGACCGCCACCCGGACCCAGACCTCACAGGAGCCCTGCGCGTCGTGGCGCCAGCCGAGGATCGACCCCGGCCACCAGGCTCCGTCCACGGACACCTCGACCGACTGCGACTGTTGGGTGAAGACCGCTGCTCGGCCTCCGGACGTCCGCGACACGGCACTGACGTTAGGTGGCCCGATGACCACAGAGCGTCAACGTCTCCGCACGGAGGGTTGACGAACCTGGCCGGTCCGCCTTGTCGCTGTCTGGCCTCGGCCGGGACCGCACCCGGGCGGCGGCGCGGTTCGTCGGCGACGTCAGGGCAGCTGGAGGACCTGGACGTCAGGGCAACTGGAGGACCTGGCCCGGGACGACCCGGGCGCCGTCGAGGTCGTTGATCTGCTCGATGGCGTCGACCACGGCGCGCACGTCCTCGTCCGGCCCGGCGAAGTCGGCGGCGATCGACCACACGCTGTCCCCGGCCTGCACGACGACGCTGCGCTCTCCGGCCAACCGCAGGTCGCCGTCACCGCCGGCCACCAGGGGACCGAGCCACGACCCCAGCGCCACGCCGGCACCCAGAGCGAGGACCACCGACAGCCGGCGGGCCCGCTGGGTGAGCCGCAGCCGCGATCCGGCGGCACCGCCGACCCGGCCACACCCCCCGCGCACCGGGCGACCCGACGGCGCACCAGGCACCGCCGCTCCCGCCGGACGCGCCGGCACCGGGCGCGCCACCCGGGGCCGCACGGGCACCGGCCGGGCCGCCCCGACACCCGGACGAGCAGCCTCAAGAACCGCCGGCCGGGACGGCGCCTGCACCGCCGGCCGGCCGACATCGACCCGGGACGGGACCGTCCGCGACACGGCGGGCCGCGGCGAGCGCCCCGGCTCGCTCCCGGCACCGCCCGGCACCGCCCGGAGCCGGGGCCGCCAGGGCACCTGCACCGCGTCGTCGAAGTCCAGCACCGCCTGCTGCACGCCTGCCACGACCACTCCTCCCGACCGACCCCGCACCGTCGAACGTCTGTTCGATTCGAACGTCTGTGCGATGTCTACCGGACGGGTCCGACAAACACCATCCCGCCCCGCCGAGCACTTCGAACATGTGTTTGATCGAGGGCCCTGAGCACGCTACGGTCGGTCCCGACGGACGAGACGTGCTGCGGTGAGCAGCCGACGAGGAGGCGACGGTGGCGGAGAAGAGCGGGACGTCGGGGAGCCGCCGGAGGACGGCCGGCACGCCGGCGACCACCGAGACGGCAGCCGTGCGCACCTTCCCCGACCGGGGTGAGGCCGGCGACGGCCTGACCCAGCGGCAGCGCCGCGTCCTCGAGGTCATCCGCGACTCGATCGACCGCCGCGGGTACCCGCCCTCGGTGCGCGAGATCGGTGAGGCCGTCGGCCTGTCCTCGGCCTCCTCGGTGGCCCACCAGCTGACGGTCCTGCAGAAGAAGGGCTGGCTGCGCCGCGACCCGAACCGGCCCCGGGCCCTCGACGTCCGCCTGCCCGGCGACGCCCCCGCGGAGCTCGTCGCCCCGGCCGCCCCCGCCGGCGTCGAGGAGGGTCCCGCCCCGACCTACGTGCCCCTGGTGGGCCGGATCGCCGCCGGTGGCCCGGTGCTCGCCGAGCAGGCCGTCGAGGACGTCTTCCCCCTGCCCCGCGAACTGGTCGGCGAGGGCACGCTGTTCATGCTGAAGGTGGCCGGTGACTCGATGGTCGAGGCCGCCATCTGCGACGGCGACTGGGTCGTGGTGCGCCAGCAGCCGACCGCCGAGAACGGCGAGATCGTCGCGGCCATGATCGACGGCGAGGCGACGGTCAAGACCTACAAGCGCCGCGACGGTCACGTGTGGCTGCTGCCGCACAACCCCGCGTACGAGCCGATCCCCGGTGACGAGGCGACCATCCTGGGCCGCGTCGTGACGGTGCTTCGCCGGGTCTGACGCGCGCCCCGCGCGCTCAGCTCAGCGCCGCCGCACGCTCAGCACACGCCCCGCCGCACACTCAGGAGCGGCGGCGCAACCTCCCGACGATCCACACCAGCGCGGCGGCGACGACCGCAGCGAGCACGCCGGCCGCGATGACCGTCGCGCCGCCGTCGTCGGTGCTGAGCAGGTCCGGCACGGAGCCGTCCGCCGACCCGGAGGCCGCGGCCGGGCTGGGGACCGCGCTCAACGGGACGACCGTGACGTCGGCCGGCAGCCCCTCGCTGGACACGACCAGACCGGTCGTGTCGGCGGTGAAGCTGATCGCCTCACCCTGCGGCGACTCGGGCAGGGGCAACCGGACCGGGTCGGCGGCCAGCGCACCGGCCACGTCGGATCCCGACAACGGCCACACGTAGGCGTCGGTGTAGGTGCGCAGCGCGACGAAGCGGCCGTCGGGCGAGACCGCTCCCCCGGTGACCATCAGCTGGCCGGCGCGCCCGACGGGGCCACCGGGAGTGCCGGTGAGCGTGAACTCGACGCCGGCCACCTCGGTGAGGCCGACCGTGCCGGCGTCCACGAGGGCGCTCACGGGGCGGTACACCTTGCTCGCGCCGAGCACCTCCTTGGACACCAGGTAGGGCGTGCCGTCGGGGGCGAGCAGGAGCGCCTCCACGTCGCGTCGTCCCTCGGGGAAGGCCAGCCGGTAGACCTCGGTGGTGTCGTCCGGGCGAAGGGCGATGAGCGCCACCGTCTCCCGCGTGCCGTTGTTGTCCCCGGTGTCGGCCAGCCACACCGTCCCATCGGCCGCCACCGCGAGGTCCTCGGGGTCGTAGGGGTCCACCGCCGCGCTGCGCACGTCGATCACCAGGCAGGTGGCGTCCAGGACGTACACGTCGACCCGGTCCCCGCCGTCGTCGATGGCCAGCATGCGGTTCCCCACCACCGCCAGGCCGGAGAGCTCCGGCAGGCGCGGGTCGGTGACCTGGCACTGCGTGCGCGGGCCCGCGGCCTCCTCGGCGTACGCGGGCACGCCGGCACCCTGCACGAGCGTCAGTGCGAGGGCCGACCCCGCTGCCAGACGCCGTACCGCGGAGCCGCTACGCGGACGGGTGGCCAGCTCGGGCACCCACCCAGCGTGACATCGCGACTGCGTCCAGTGCGTGAACCACGCCCAACAGCAGGATGCCGACCGACGCTCCGACCACGGCGTCGGTGACCCAGTGGAAGTCCAGGGACACCATGGCCACGCCGGTGGCGACCGGTCCGGCCACGCTCAGCAGCCGGAACGTCCGCTGCACGCCGGCCGAGAGACGGAACTCCACCGCCTGCCAGCGGGCGACGCCCCACATCAGCACCGCGTTGGCCACGTGGCCCGACGGATAGGACTGGCCGTCGCGGTGGAAGAACGACCCCGGGTAGGCCGGCGCGGTGCGCCCCGTCCCGTACTTGAAGCCGTAGACGACCACGGTGAGCAGCGCCAGCGCGACCAGGACCCGTAGCAGCGGCACGACCGTCCGGCGCGACCAGAGCAGGTAGCTCACCAGGACCGCCAGGACGATCAGGATGAAGCCGCGCCCGCCGAGCTGGGTGACCGCCCAGACCGGCCAGTACGCCGCGGAGTCCTTGAGGTCCCAGGAACTGACCACCTCGGAGACCCGCAGGTCCATCCGCTCGAGGACGCCGCGGCTGAGCAGGTCGGCGGTGACCGCCACGGTGACGAGCAGGGCCGCGCCGAGCAGCCACCACGGCGGCCGGCCGGCGGAGACGACCCGCTCGTGCGGCGCGGTCGCGACGTCGCCGGCCGCTGGGCGCTCGCCCGGCCGTCGCCGCACCGCGCCGCTGGTCACGTCCTCACGGTACCGGGACGTGACCCGATCGTGACCTCGGCTGACCGGAACGGGCGCGCCACCCCGGTCAGCCGACCGGAGCGGCGAACTCCTCCAGGGCGGCGGCGAGCGCGCCGTCCACCCGGGCGGTCAGCCGGGTCCCGCCGGCCTCGTGCTCCTCCCGGAGCACCTCGCCGTCGCGGTGCACGCGCGCGACCAGGTCGCCGCGGTCGTAGGGCACCAGCACGTCGACGTCGACGTCCGGGCGGGGCAGCCGTGCGGCGACGATGTCACGGAGCTGCTCGACGCCCTGCCCGGTGCGGGCGGACACCCACACCGCGCCGGGCAGCGCCCGGCGGAGCATGAGGATGTCCTCCTCGCTCATCGCGTCGACCTTGTTGACGACGATCAGCTCGGGCACCGCCGAGGCGTCGATCTCCTGGAGGACGACGTGGACGGCGTCGATCTGGCCCAGCGGGTCGGGGTCGGAGCCGTCGACGACGTGCAGCAGCAGGTCGGCGGCGGCCACCTCCTCGAGCGTGGACCGGAAGGCGTCGACCAACTGGTGCGGCAGGTGCCGCACGAAGCCGACGGTGTCGGTGAGGGTGTACTCCCGGCCGTCCGGGGACTGCGCCCGCCGGACCGTCGGGTCCAGGGTGGCGAACAGGGCGTTCTCCACCAGCACCCCGGCGCCGGTCAGCCGGTTGAGCAGGCTGGACTTGCCGGCGTTGGTGTAGCCGGCGATCGCCACGCTCGGGACGGCGTTGCGCCCCCGGCTGCTGCGCTGGGTGGCCCGGGCGGTGGCCATGCCGGCGATCTCCCGCCGCAGCTTGCTGACCCGGGCGCGGATGCGCCGTCGGTCGGTCTCGATCTTCGTCTCACCCGGACCGCGGGTACCGATGCCGCCACCGCCGGCGACCCGGCCACCGGCCTGCCGGGACAGCGACTCACCCCACCCGCGCAGCCGGGGGAGCATGTACTGCATCTGGGCCAGCTCGACCTGCGCCTTGCCCTCCCGGCTCGACGCGTGCTGGGCGAAGATGTCGAGGATCAGCGCGGTCCGGTCGACCACCTTGACCTTGAGGATCTTCTCCAGCGCGTTGAGCTGGCCGGGCGTCAGCTCGCCGTCGCAGATCACCGTGTCGGCGCCGGCCGCGGCGACGATGTCGCGGATCTCGGCGGCCTTGCCCGAGCCGACGTAGGTGCCCGCGTCGGGCTTGTCGCGCCGCTGGCTGACCGCCTCCAGGACCTGCGAGCCGGCGGTCTCGGCCAGCGCGGCGAGCTCGGCGAGGGACCGGTCGGCGTCGGCCTGGGTCCCCTCGGTCCAGACACCGACCAGCACGACGCGCTCCAGGCGCAGCTGGCGGTACTCGACCTCGGTGACGTCGGCGAGCTCGGTGGACAGGCCCGCCACGCGGCGCAGCGCGCCGCGCGCCTCGAGGTCGTAGGAGCCCGTCGTCTCCTCCGGCTCGCCCCACCGCTCGGCGGGACGGGTCGCCTCCTCGGCCGGCTCGGGGGCGGCGCGCAGGGCCCGCTCCTCGGCGCCGCCGTGGCCGGCGCGGTTCTGTGCTGTCGTCATCGTGTCCAGCGTGGCACGCCCCACCTGCCGGGGCATCTGAGTTGTCATCGCCCGGTACAACACCGCGGCCGCCCGGGACCATCCCGACGCGTGACCGGGGCGGCGCCGGGTAGGGCCGGACCCCGACGACCACGAGGAGGCCGAGCATGACCGAGAGCAGCAGCCCGGGCGCCGACGAGGAACTCGACGACCCGGGCCGCGACCCCAAGGGCCTCGACCCGCCGCGCAACCCCCTGGGCGCCGGTCCCGACCAGGACAGCGGCCGCGGCCGGCCGTCGGGCAGCCCCGGCACCGCCGGCGAGTCGATGATGCCGGAGGCTCCGGAGGGCGAGGAGACGCCGAAGAGCTGAGGGACTCCGCGGGCGGGTCAGTCCCCGAGCCACTCGGGGGTCAGCTCGCCCGCGGCCACCACGACCGCGGGGCCGGTGAGCACCGTCGTCGTCGCGTCGATGCGGACGGTGAGCCGGCCGCCGGGGACGTCGACGACCACCGTCCCCGCGTCGGCCCCGCCGGCCTCCAGCGCGGCCCACGCCGCCGCGCAGGCGCCGGTGCCGCACGACCGGGTCTCCCCCACGCCCCGCTCCGACACCCGCAGCCGGACGTGCGCGGCGGGCTCGAGCACGTTGACGAACTCGACGTTGACCCCGTCCGGGAACAGCGCCGGGTCGACGCCGGGTGCGGTGCCGAGGTCGAGGGTGTCGACGTCGACGTCGGTCAGGCAGGCCAGGTGCGGGTTGCCCATCGACAGCGCGCGGCCGGGGAACGACGTCCCGTCCAGCTGCGCCGCCCCGTGGCCGAAGGGCCGGGCGGGCCCCATGTCGACCCAGTACCCCCCGTCGGGGGCCGCACCGACCCGGCGCGGCCCGCCACGGGTGCCCACCAGGACGCCGCCCTCGCAGGCGGCGCGGTCGAGCAGCCCCTCGGTCACCAGGACGTGCAGGAACAGCCGGATGCCGTTGCCGCACATCTCGGCGTGCGAGCCGTCGGCGTTGCGGTGGTCCATGAACCACTCGCACTGCCCGAGCGCCTCGCCGAGCACCGCGGGCGCGTCGGGCACGTGCACGCTGCGGACGACGCGCAGCACGCCGTCCCCGCCGAGACCGGCCCGCCGCTCGCACAGCCGGCGCACCATCACGGCGTCCAGCCGGTCCTCCGGCCAGAGGCTGCCGTCGGGGTCGGGCAGGACGACGAAGTCGTTCTCCGTGCCGTGTCCGACGAGCACCCGGTTCGCAGTCACCGGCCGATCGTACGAGCGGTGATCAGCGCCTCCGCGGCGTCGACCAGATCGGGGCGGGCGGCGTCGAGCCAGGTGGTCGCGGCGTCGCGCCGGAACCACGACCGCTGCCTGCGGACGAAGCGGCGCGTGGTCGACACCGTGCGCTCGCGGGCCTCCTCGGCGGTCAGCTCGCCGTCGAGCTGGGCGAGGACCTGCGCGTAGCCGAGGGCCCGCGACGCGGTGGGGCCCTCCCGCAGGCCGTCGGCGGCCAGCGCCTCGACCTCGGCGACGAAGCCGGCCGCCCACATCCGGTCCACCCGGACGGCGATCCGCCGGTCGAGCTCGGCGGGGTCGCGGTCCAGGCCGACGACGACGGCCGGGTAGTGCGGCCGGGGGTCCGGCAGCTGCGCGCGGAAGGGGCCGCCGGTGATCTCCACGACCTCCAGTGCGCGCACGATCCGGCGTCCGTTGCTGGGCAGCACCACTGCGGCCGCGGCGGGGTCGACGGCGGCCAGCCGGGCGTGCAGGACCGCCGGGCCCGCCTCGGCGAGCTCGGCCTCCAGGCGTGCCCGGACTGCCGGGTCGGTGCCGGGGAAGTCCAGCTCGTCGAGGACGGCCCGGACGTAGAGGCCCGACCCGCCGACCAGCAGGGGCACGGTGCCCGCGGCCCGCAGCCGGTCGATCTCGGCCCGCGCGAGCCGGCGGTACTCGGCGACCGACGCCGCCTGCCGCACGTGCCACACGTCGAGCAGGTGGTGCGGGACACCGTCCCGCTCGGCGACGTCGGGTTTGGCGGTGCCGATGTCCATGCCGCGGTAGAGCTGCATGGAGTCGGCGTTGACCACCTCACCGCCCAGCCGGTGGGCCAGGGCCACGCCCAGTGCGGTCTTGCCGGTGGCGGTCGGACCGACCAGGGCGACGACGGGCGGCTGCGCCGTCACGGGACCAGCCAGTCGGCGACGAGGTAGCCGACGCCGTAGGGGGCGAGGTCCGCGTGCAGCCGTGCCTGCACCTCCCGGCCGGTGAGCAGGGCCCCGACGGCGCGCCAGGTGGGCACACCGGAGGCCAGGAGCCGCTCCCCCTCGGCGGGGTCGAGCCCCGCGAGCGCCGCCGCGTCCCCGGTCGCCAACGCCCGCGCGACGGCCTCGTCGAACGGCCCGGCGGCCGGGTCCAGGTAGCCGGGGGCCTTGACCGTGCGGCGCGCCGAGCCGTCGCCCATGGCCAGGACGCCGACCCTCCCCGGCAGCCCGGTGACGGCCGCGGCGAGGTCCGCGGGCGCCACGCCGAGCCGCACGCCGTCGAACCCGGCCTCGTCCAGCAGCCAGGCGCCCACCGTGTGCGCGAGTGGCGTGGACCGGCCGCCCGGGCGTCGCTGTCCCGCGAACGGCACGTCGAGGTCGACGCCGAAGCGGCGGAGGTCCCCGCCGTCCCCCGCGCCGAACCGGCCGTCGGCGCCGCCGCCCACGACGACCACCGCCTCCGGCCGGTGGGCGAGCAGCGCGTCGAGCGCGTCGGCGCAGGCCGCACGCAGGTCGCTGGTCTCCGGCACGGCCCGCCCCTCCACCTGCGGCATGAGCAGCGGCGGGCAGGGACAGAAGGCGACCGTGAGGAGACCCGGGGTCCCCTGGGCGGCGGATCCGGCCGGGCTGGAGCTCACCCGAGCAGTGTCGCGGATGCGACGTGGGACACTGCGGTGCGTGTCGAGCACGGAGAACGCCGAAAGCACCTCGCAGCAGGTCCCCACCCCGGACACGGCCGGCTCCGAGGCGGTCACCCCCGAGGCGGGGACGGCGGCCACGCCCGCCCCCGGCGACGCCGCGCTGGCCGACCCGGCCGCGGGGTCACCGGAGGTCGCCGCACCGTCCGGGCCGGCCCCGGGGACGCCCACCGGCAGCGCCCCCGAGGCAGCCGCCCCGGTCGGCGACCCCGGCACCGTCCCGCCGGGGACCGTGGTGCCGGAGGCGGTCGCACCGGACGCCGCGAGCCCCGACGCCGCTGCCGAGGCCGCCGTCCCCGAGGCCGCCGTCCCGGAGGCCGTCGTCCCGGAGGCCGCTCCTCCGGCGCTCGTCCCGGAGGCCGCTCCCCCGGCGCTCGCCCCCGCCCAGCCGGCGTCGGACCCCGCGCAGTGGGGCCGGGTGGACGAGGACGGCACCGTCTACGTCCGCACCGCCGACGGGGAGCGCGCCGTGGGCTCCTGGCAGGCCGGCGACCCGGCCGCGGGCCTGGCCCACTACGCCCGCCGCTACGACGACCTCGCCACCGAGGTGTCGCTGCTCGAGGCGCGGCTGAAGGCGCACACCGGCAACCCCAGCGAGCTGAAGTCCAAGGCGCAGGCGCTGGCCGACTCGATCCCCACCGCCACCGCCGTCGGCGACCTCGACGGGCTGGCCGCCCGGGCCCGCGCGATGGTGGAGACCGCCGACTCCGCGGCCGCCGAGTCGCGGGCGGAGAAGGCGGCCGCCCGCGCCGCCCAGGTCGCCCGCAAGGAGGCGCTGGCCGCCGAGGCCGAGCAGATCGCCGCCGAGTCCACCTCGTGGAAGGCCGCCGGCGACCGGCTCAAGGCCATCGTCGAGGAGTGGAAGACCATCCGCGGCATCGACCGCAAGACCGACGAGGCGCTGTGGACCCGGTTCGCCGCCGCCCGCGACGCGTTCAGCCGCCGCCGCGGCGCCCACTTCGCCGCCCTCGACGCCCAGCGCAGCGAGGCCCGCGCGGCCAAGCAGGAGCTCATCCGGGAGGCCGAGCGGCTGTCCACCTCCACCGAGTGGGGCCCGACCAGCGCCGCCATGCGCTCGCTCATGGACCGCTGGAAGGCCGTGCCGCGCACCGGCCGGGACGGCGACGACGACCTGTGGAAGCAGTTCCGCGCCGCCCAGGACGTCTTCTTCGCCGCCCGCGCGGAGCAGGACAAGGCCCGCAACGCCGAGCAGGTGGCCAACCAGCAGGCCAAGGAGGAGATCCTGGCCGAGGCCGAGAAGCTCGACCCGTCCACCGACCTCCGCGGCGCGCAGAACGCGCTGCGCAAGCTGCAGGAGCGCTACGACGCGATCGGCCACGTGCCGCGGGGCGTGATGCGCCAGCTCGAGGACCGCATGCAGGCCGTCGAGCAGCGGGTCCGCGGCGCGGTGGACTCCTCCCGGGCGCGGGTCACCCCGGAGAACCCGATGGTCACCTCGATGCGTCAGGCCGTCGCCAAGGCCGAGGAGCAGCTGGCCAAGGCCGAGGCCGCCGGGGACGCCAAGCGGCTCGAGGAGGCGCGGGCCAACCTGGCCACCCGGCGTGAGTGGCTGGCCGAGGCCGAGAAGGCCGCCTCCCGCCGCTGAGGACCGAGGCACACAGGAGGCTCTGCACACGTCCAGGAGGCCCAGGACGTGTGCAGAGCCTCCTAGGCCTGGTTCAGGCCGGGGCGCCGATCCGCGGCATGCCCAGCAGCACGCCGGGGGTCGTCGGGCGGGTGCCGGCCTCGGCGGCGTCCCCGGCCCGGGTCCGCCGGTGGGACAGCAGCGGGCCGTCGGCGACGAGGTGGTGCGGCGCGGCCTGGGTGATGACGGTCTCGACGACGTCCCCGGGCCGGACGCCGTCGGCCGCCGTGAAGTGCACCAGTCGCCCGTCGCGGGCCCGGCCGGAGAGCCGCCCGGTCCGCGCGTCCTTGCTGCCCTCCCCCGCGGCGACCAGCAGCTCGACGGTGCGGCCGACCTGGGCGCGGTTCTCCGCCCAGCTGATCTCCTCCTGCAGCGCGACCAGCCGCTCGTAGCGCTCCTGGACGACGGCCTTCGGCAGCTGCCCCTCCATCTCGGCGGCGGGGGTCCCGGGCCGCTTGGAGTACTGGAAGGTGAAGGCGCTGGAGAACCGGGCCCGACGGACGACGTCGAGGGTCTGCTCGAAGTCCTCCTCGGTCTCCCCGGGGAACCCCACGATGATGTCGGTGGTGATCGCCGCGTCGGGCATGGCCGCCCGCACCCGGTCGATGATCCCGAGGTAGCGCTCCTGCCGGTAGCCGCGGCGCATCCGCCGCAGCACCTCGTCGGACCCCGACTGCAGCGGCATGTGCAACTGGTGGCAGACCGCCGGCGTCTCGGCCATCGCGTCGATGACGTCGTCGGTGAACTCGCGCGGGTGCGGGCTGGTGAAGCGGACCCGCTCCAGCCCCTCGATCCGGCCGGTGGCGCGCAGCAGGTCGGCGAAGGCGCCCCGGTCGCGGAACTCGACGCCGTAGGCGTTCACGTTCTGGCCGAGCAGGGTCACCTCGAGCACGCCCTGGTCGACCAGCGCCTGCACCTCGGCCAGGATCTCGCCCGGACGGCGGTCCTTCTCCTTGCCGCGCAGCGACGGGACGATGCAGAACGTGCAGGTGTTGTTGCAGCCCACGCTGATGGAGACCCACCCGGAGTAGGCGGAGTCCCGCTTGGCCGGCAACGTCGAGGGGAAGACCTCCAGGGCCTCGGCGATCTCGACCTGGGCCTCGGCGTTGTGCCGGGCCCGCTCCAGCAGGGCCGGCAGCGAGCCGACGTTGTGCGTGCCGAAGACCACGTCCACCCACGGCGCGCGGCGGACGATCTCGCCGCGGTCCTTCTGCGCCAGGCACCCGCCGACGGCGATCTGCATGCCGGGGCGCGCGTCCTTGACCGGCCGCAGGTGCCCGAGGTTGCCGTAGAGCCGGTTGTCGGCGTTCTCCCGCACCGCGCAGGTGTTGAGGACGACGACGTCGGCGTCCTCGCCCTCGGTGGCCGGCGCGTACCCGGCCGCCTCCAGGAGCCCGGACAGGCGCTCGGAGTCGTGCACGTTCATCTGGCACCCGTAGGTGCGCACCCGGTAGGTGCGCGCGGCCGCGGGCGGGTCGGCGTGGCTCAGCTCGGTTCCCATGACGGACCGAGGGTACGGCGCGCCGACGGGTCGGCGGCCGTCGCGCCGGGGCGGTCAGACGCCCGGGCCGGGCTGGTCCTCGTCGAACTCCGCCTGTGCCCTGCCGGTGTCGGTGTCCAGGTCGTCGATCATGCGTCCTCCTCGCCCGGTCCGGCGGCGGACCTCGTGCGGCGGGCCCGGCCAATACCCGCCGATGACACGCGCCACAGCCACCGCGGGGTTGTTACTCCTTCGTGATCGCTCGGTTCGGTCCGCGCGGCGTACCGGCCCTAGGGTCGCCAGGGTGACCAGCCCCGCGAACACCGATGCGCGCAGTTCGGGAGGACCTCTCGTCCGCCTGTCCGGCGTCAACAAGTGGTTCGGCGAACTCCACGTGCTGCAGGACATCGACCTGTCCGTGGACCGCGGCGAGGTGGTCGTCGTCATCGGCCCCTCCGGGTCCGGCAAGTCCACGCTCTGCCGCACGATCAACCGGCTGGAGTCCATCCAGCAGGGCGAGATCACCATCGACGGCCAGCGGCTGCCCGAGGAGGGCAAGGCCCTGGCCCGGCTGCGCAGTGACGTCGGCATGGTGTTCCAGAGCTTCAACCTCTTCGCCCACAAGACGATCCTCGAGAACGTCACCCTGGGCCCGGTCAAGGTGCGCAGGCAGTCCCGCGGGGAGGCCGACAAGCGCGCCCGCGAACTGCTCGACCGGGTCGGTGTCGGGGCGCAGGCCGACAAGTACCCGGCACAGCTCTCCGGCGGTCAGCAGCAGCGGGTGGCGATCGCCCGAGCCCTGGCCATGGACCCCAAGGTCATCCTCTTCGACGAGCCGACCTCGGCGCTGGACCCCGAGATGATCAACGAGGTCCTCGACGTCATGACCTCGCTCGCCCGTGACGGCATGACCATGATCGTCGTCACCCACGAGATGGGCTTCGCCCGCCGCGCGGCCAACCGGGTCGTCTTCATGGACGGCGGCCGCATCGTCGAGGCGACCGACCCGGAGTCGTTCTTCACCAACCCGCAGTCGGACCGGGCCAAGGACTTCCTCTCGAAGATCCTCAACCACTGAGAGCCCGGTAGGAAAGGAACGCACATGCGCATCACCCGCTACGCCGCCGCCGTCGGGGCGCTGGGCCTCGCGCTCGCCGGCTGCTCCAGCGAGGCCGGCCAGCAGGCCGAGGAGTCCGCGGCGAACACCCCCGAGGTGGCCGCGGACGCCACCTTCCCCGCCGGGACGACGATGGCCGAGCTCTCCGAGGCCGGGTCGATCACCGTCGGCACCAAGTTCGACCAGCCGGGCTTCGGGCTGCTCAACCCGCAGACCCAGACCCCCGAGGGCTTCGACGTCGAGATCGCCAAGATCGTCGCCGGCGAGCTGGGCATCGCGCCCGAGGACGTCACGTTCACCGAGACCGTCTCGGCCAACCGCGAGCCGTTCATCCAGAACGGCCAGGTCGACATCGTCGTGGCGACCTACACGATCAACGACACCCGCAAGCAGGTCGTCGACTTCGCCGGGCCGTACTACGTCGCCGGCCAGGACATCATGGTCGCGAAGGGCAACCCCGACGGGATCGCCGGCCCCGACGACCTCGCCGGCAAGACGGTCTGCTCGGTGGAGGGCTCCACCCCGGCGCAGAACATCCGGGACAACTACCCGCAGGCCAACCTGGTCACCTACGACGTGTACTCCAAGTGCGCCGACGACCTGGCCAACGGCAACGTCCAGGCGGTGACGACGGACAACGTCATCCTGACCGGGCTGGTCGCCGGCAACCCCGAGGGCTTCGAGCTGGTGGGCAACCCGTTCACCGAGGAGCCCTACGGCATCGGCCTGGCCCTCGGCGACACCGAGTTCCGGAACTTCATCAACGACGTCCTCGAGGAGTCCTACGAGGACGGCCGGTGGGCCGAGGCCTGGGACCGCACCGTCGGGCAGATCACCGGCGAGCCGGCTCCCGAGCCGCCGGCGGTCGACCGCTACTGAGACCCCGCGGCGCCGCCGGGCGGACACCCGCCCGGCGGCGCCGTCCGCTACTGACCCGGTGAGGGTGCGGTGCAGTTCATCACAGACAACTGGGACCTGCTGCAGAGCGCGTTCCTGACGACGCTGTCCCTGGCCGTCGTCAGCGGCGTGCTAGCCCTGGTGCTGGGCACGGTGCTCGCCGGCATGCGGGTGAGCCCGGTGCCGCCGCTGCGGGGGCTGGCCACCTTCTACGTCGAGGTCTTCCGCAACACCCCGCTGACGGTGGTGTTCTTCTTCTTCGCCTTCGGGCTGGTCTACATCGACCTGCAGTTCCCGAGCCGGTTCGCCACCGCGGTCGCGGCGCTGTCGCTCTACACCGCCGCCTTCGTCTGCGAGGCGCTGCGCTCGGGCATCAACGCGGTCCCCCCGGGCCAGGCCGAGGCGGCGCGCGCCCTCGGGCTGGACTTCGGGCAGACCCTGCGCTCGGTGGTGCTCCCCCAGGCGTTCCGCACCGTCGTCCCGCCGCTGGGCAACGTGTGGATCGCGCTGGCCAAGAACACCTCCATCGCCGCCGGCTTCGCGGTGACCGACCTGACCGCCGCCCTGCAGCGGCTGTCGAACGTCAACGCCGACCAACTGCTCGCCGTCTTCGCCGCCGTGGTGATCGGCTACCTCGTCATCACCCTGCCCTCCGCCTGGCTGATCCGGGTGGTCGAGAAGCGGGTGGCGATCGTCCGATGAGCAGCACCGTCCTGTTCGACCTGCCCGGGCCGCGGGCGCGCCAGCGGCAGCGGATCGGCACCGCGCTCGGCGTCGTCCTCGTCCTGGCCCTCGTGGCCCTCGCGCTGTGGCGGCTGGGCTCCAACGGGCAGTTGGCGCCCGAACGGTGGGCGATCCTGTTCGACCCGGCGTCCGGTGTGCCGCAGGCCCTGTGGGAGGGGCTGGTCAACACCCTCGCGGCGGCCGCCGTCGGCATGGTGCTGGCCACGGTCCTCGGTGCGCTGCTGGCCGTCGGCCGGCTCTCCGACCACGCCTGGGTCCGCGGGCCGGTCACCGCGGTCATCGAGTTCTTCCGCGCGATCCCGCTGCTGATCCTGATCCTGTTCTGCCTGCTGTTCCTGCCGACCGTCGGCGTCCCGATGACCGCGTTCCGCGCGCTGGTCCTCGGCCTGACGCTCTACAACATGGCGGTGCTGGCCGAGATCTTCCGGGCCGGGATCCTGTCGGTCGACCGCGGTCAGCGCGAGGCGGCCTTCGCCCTGGGCATGCGCAAGACCCAGGTGATGACCCTGGTACTGCTCCCCCAGGCCGTGCGCCGGATGCTGCCGGTGCTGGTCGCGCAGCTGGTGGTCCTGCTGAAGGACTCCTCACTGGGCTTCATCGTCGGCTACGTCGAGCTGCTGCGGACCGCACGCAGCCTGGTGGAGTTCTTCAACTTCCAGTTCGGCAACCAGTACACCTTCCAGCTCTACGTGGCCGCCGGCCTGATCTACATCATCGTCAACGTGCTGCTGTCCTGGCTGGCCCGCTACGTGGAGAAGCGGACCCGGCGCAGCGCCAAGGCGGCGGCCGCGGCGGAGCCCGAGCTGGGCGCCGACATCCAGATGGACGGCGGCGGAGGCGGGGTTCCGGTGGAGCCGGGGCACCGGTGACCGGCTGGGACCGGTGAGATCCCGGCAGGTCACACCCTGTGCCTGACCTGCCGATATCTGCGGTGTGGACACCGCTCTCCGCCCCGCCGTGCCGCCGCTCCCGGCCGTCGTGCGCGTGCCCGACGGCATCACCGACGCCGCTCAGGAGTTCGTGACCCGGATGCGTTCGGCGGCGCCGGACTTCGCCGCGGCCGCCGCTGCCGAGACGGCCGTCGTCCGCGAGGTGGTGCCGCCGGCCCGCCACCGCCGGTCGCGCTGCCGGGTGGTCCTCCGCTTCGGCCGCGGCGAGGAGGCCGACCTGACGTTCCTCGGCCCGGTCAGCCGGACGTCGTCCTCCCCCGAGCGTGCCTTCGACCTGCAGATCCAGGCCTGGCTCGTGCACGGCCGGGGCACCGACGGCGACTGGCTGGTGCCCGACGACGAGGCCCCCGACGGGGTCGCGGTCGACGTCTCGGCCTGGTCGGCGACCGCGCGACCCACGGGCTGACGCCGGCGCCTCCGCGGGCGCCGCGGGGAGGACGATCCGGGTTCCTTCGGGGGCTCGCGCGGGCCACCATGGTCGCGCGCGTTCCGCCCGATGGCGGAACGCCGGCCGGTCCCTGGGAGCGCCCACATGACCGTTCTGGCCCCGCACCCGATCGTCAGCCGTCCGAGCGCGCACCCCCCGGCGCCCAAGGGCTCCCGCCTGCTGAGCCTGGTCCGGACGACGGACCACAAGGTCATCGGGCTGCTGTACCTGTTCACCTCGTTCGCCTGGTTCCTCGCCGGCGGGCTGATGGCCATGCTGATGCGCGGCGAGCTGGCCCGGCCGGGGCTGCAGTTCCTCTCGCCCGAGCAGTACAACGAGCTGTTCACCATGCACGGCACCGTGATGCTGCTGTTCTTCGCGACGCCGCTGTTCTTCGCCTTCGGCAACCTGATCATGCCGCTGCAGATCGGCGCGCCCGACGTCGCGTTCCCCCGCCTGAACGCCTTCTCCTACTGGCTGTTCCTCTACGGGTCGCTCATCGCCGGCGCCGGCTTCGTCGTCCCCGGAGGACCGGCGGACTTCGGCTGGTACGCCTACGTGCCGCTGTCGACCAACATCGGCTCACCCGGGCTGGGACCGAGCCTGTGGATCGCCGGCCTGGCGGTCAGTGGCCTGGGCACGATCCTGGGCGCGGTCAACTTCCTGACCACGATCATCTGCCTGCGCGCGCCCGGGATGACGATGTTCCGGATGCCGATCTTCACCTGGGGAGCCGTGGTCACCAGCTTCCTGATCCTGATCGCGTTCCCCATCCTGACCGCCGCCCTGATGGCCCTGCTCGCCGAGCGGCAGCTCGACGCGGCCGTCTACTCGGAGGCGGCCGGCGGCGCCATGCTGTGGCAGCACCTGTTCTGGTTCTTCGGGCACCCCGAGGTCTACATCATCGCGCTGCCGTTCTTCGCGATCATCAGCGAGATCGTCCCGGTGTTCTCGCGGAAGCCGCTGTTCGGCTACAAGGGGATGATCTTCGCCCTCGTCGCGATCGCGTTCCTGTCGGTCACGGTGTGGGCGCACCACATGTTCGCCACCGGCGCGGTGCTACTGCCCTTCTTCTCGTTCCTGACCTACCTGATCGCGGTGCCGACCGGGATCAAGTTCTTCAACTGGATCGGCACCATGTGGCGCGGGGCGCTGACCTTCGAGACGCCCATGCTCTTCGCGCTGGGGTTCATGGTCACCTTCCTGCTGGGGGGCCTCACCGGCGTCCTGCTCGCCTCTCCGCCGCTGGACTGGCACCTCAACGACAGCTACTTCGTCGTGGCCCACTTCCACTACGTCGTGTTCGGGACCGTCGTGTTCGCCGCCTACGGCGGGGTCTACTTCTGGTTCCCGAAGATGTGCGGCCGGATGATGGACGAGCGGCTCGGGAAGCTGCACTTCTGGATGACCCTCGTCGGGTTCTGGGGGACCTTCCTGGTGCAGCACTGGCTCGGCGACGAGGGCATGCCGCGCCGGTACGTCAACTACCTGCCCAGCGACGGGTTCACCACGCTCAACACGATCTCGACGATCTTCTCGTTCGTGCTGGGCGCCTCCTTGCTGCCGTTCCTCTACAACGTCTACAAGTCCTGGCGGTCCGGGCCGCTGGCGCTGCGCGACGACCCCTGGGGCCACGGCAACTCGCTGGAGTGGGCGACGTCGTGCCCGCCGCCGCGGCACAACTTCCTGGCCATCCCGAAGATCCGCTCCGAGCGGCCGGCGTTCGAGGCGCACTACCCGCACCTGATCGACCGGTTGCAGGAGGAGGCGCACGTGGGGCGCCGGCACGAGCCCTACGCCTCGGAGATCGGCGGCACGGCCGGCCCGCGGCAGGGCCCCCGGGATCCCGACCCGACCTGATCAGGCGCCCGGTTCCCGGCGGTCCGACGAGCCGGCCGGGACGGGCCGCCCGTCGGACGGCGGGACTGCGGGACGGCGGAGGCCCAGGACCTCGGTGGTCCTGGGCCTCCGTCGCGCGGTGCTGTGGGTGGGCGTGTTCTGGGGGTGCCACTAACGGCCGGGACTGCAGGGCTCGGACGGCGCTGCCTGCGCTCAGGGCAGCCAGGCGTCGAGGCCGACCTCGCCGTGCGGGTCGGGCTCGTCGGACTCCTCGTCGGCGCGGTCCTGGTCGAGGGCTTCGCGGACCACCCAGCCCGCCAAGCCGGAGCCGTAGCCCTTGCGGGCCAGCATGCCCACCAGCCGGCGCTCGGCGGTGACGCGGTCGACCCGCCGGAGGCCGGGGAGGCGCCGCTGCACGAGGTGCCGTGCGGTCGCCCACTCGTCCTGGTCGTCGACGAGCGCGATCGCCTCCTCGGCGACCTCTCCGTCGACACCCTTGGCGCGCAGCTCTGCCTTGAGCGCGCGCCGGGCGAGGCCCCGGCCGGACTGCCGGGAGGTCACCCAGGCGCGGGCGAACGCGGCGTCGTCGATGAGCCCGACCTCGCCGAACCGGTCGAGCACCCGCTCGGCGGCGTCGTCGGGGACGCCGCGCTTGGCCAGCAGGTCGGCCAGTTGCCGGCGGGTCTTCGGTGCCCCGGTGAGGGCGCGCAGGCAGATCGACCGGGCGACCTGCTCGGGGTCGCCGGGATCGTCCTCGACCGCGTCACCGGCCCCGGGCGGGGCGGCGTCTCCGCTGTCCTGGGCAGAGGACAGTCCGGAGCGCCGCCCGCGCCGGCGGCTGGGAGCAGCGCGCTCCCCGGCCTCGGGCCAGCTCATCCGCGGCTCAGAAGTCGACCGCGTCGGCCACGGCCGGCTCGTCGAGCTTCGGGCCGATGCCGAGCTTCTCCTTGACCTTCTTCTCGATCTCGTCGGCGAGGTCGGGGTTGTCGCGCAGGAAGCCGCGGACGTTCTCCTTGCCCTGGCCGAGCTGGTCGCCCTCGTACGTGTACCAGGCACCGGACTTGCGGATGAAGCCCTGCTCGACACCGGCGTCGATGAGGCCACCCTCGCGGCTGAAGCCCTGACCCCACAGCAGGTCGAGCTCGGCCTGCTTGAACGGCGCGGCCACCTTGTTCTTGACGACCTTGACGCGGACGCGGCTGCCGACGGCCTCGGTGCCCTGCTTGAGGGTCTCGATGCGCCGCACGTCGAGCCGGACCGACGAGTAGAACTTCAGCGCCCGGCCACCGGTAGTGACCTCCGGCGAGCCGTAGACGACACCGACCTTCTCGCGCAGCTGATTGATGAAGATCGCGGTGGTCCCGGAGTTGTTCAGCGCGCCGGTGATCTTGCGCAGCGCCTGACTCATGAGGCGGGCCTGCAGACCGACGTGACTGTCACCCATCTCGCCCTCGATCTCGGCCCGAGGCACGAGCGCCGCGACCGAGTCGATGACGATGATGTCGAGCGCCCCGGAGCGGATGAGCATGTCGGCGATCTCCAGCGCCTGCTCACCGGTGTCGGGCTGGCTCACCAGCAGGGCGTCGGTGTCGACGCCGATCGCGCGGGCGTACTCCGGGTCGAGCGCGTGCTCGGCGTCGATGAACGCCGCGATGCCGCCGGCGGCCTGGGCGTTGGCCACCGCGTGCAGGGCGACCGTCGTCTTACCGGAGGCCTCGGGGCCGTACACCTCGATGACGCGGCCGCGCGGCAGGCCGCCGATGCCGAGTGCGATGTCGAGGGCGATGGAGCCGGTCGGGATGACCTTGATCGCCTGCGCGGCGTTGTCGCCCAGCCGCATGACCGAGCCCTTGCCGAACTGCTTGTCGATCTGGGCGAGGGCCATGTCGAGGGCCTTGTCGCGGTCGAGCGTTGCCATGGTGCTCACCTTCGGGAAGTCGCGTGGAGCGGGTCGGTGTCGACGCTAGAGCGGGGGTCTGACACTTCCGGGGGAACCGGTGGACCTGTGGACGGGCACCCGGCCTGTGGACTGCGCGTCCCAATCTAGCCCGAACGTGTGTTCGACTGCCAGCGTGACACGCCGCGCCGGGAACTCACCGCTCCTTCGGCGGGACGTCGTACTCCTCACAGATGGCCAGCCACACCTTGCGCACCGGGAGCCCCGCCTCGATCGCCTCGATCGCGGTGCGACCGCCGAGGGACGAGAAGACGTGGTCGCGGGCCACGCTCTGGGCCCGCATGGAGCCGAACTGCTGAGAGAGGCGGGACCAGAACTCCTGCAGGCGCACGTCCTCGACGCTAGCGCGGGCTCGCCGAGGACCGCCGGGACCGGCGGGCTCCTACGCTGGCACCGTGATCCCCAGCACCGGGTCGTCGACGTGGGACCTCGTCCTCGAGATCGGCATCGTGCTGTGCCTGGTGGCCTCGCTGGTGCTGCTCTACCGGAACTACCGGGGGCGCTGAGCCGGCCGGCGCACCGGACCGGTCCGGGCCCAGACCACCACCAGCGGCGCGACCAACGCGGCCGACACCGCCGTCACGAGCCCGTAGCCGCCGAGGGCCAGCAGCGGGCCGCCGACCACGCCGGCCAGTGCCGCGCCCAGTCCCATGAGCAGGTCCGTGCCGCCCTGCGCCGTCGGCCGCTGCTCCTCCGCGACCGACTCGGTGACCAGGGTCGACCCGGCGATCAGTCCGCACGACCACCCCAGGCCGAGCAGCAGCAGGCCGACACCCAGTTGCCCGGCGTCCCCCGGAGCGGCGGTCCCGGCGAGCGCGGCGGCGGCGAGCAGCAGGCCCGCGGCCACGGCGACCGTGGCGCGGTGCCCCGCCCGGTCGGCCAACTGCCCCACCAGCGGCGAGAACAGGTACATGCCGGCGACGTGCACGCTGATGACCAGGCCGATCACGCGCAGCGTCGTCCCCTCCGGCCCGCCGGCGTGGCCCATGTGCACCGGGGTCATCACCATGACGCCGACCATCACGGAGTGGGCCACGACGACCGCCGTCAGGCCGAGGCGTCCGCGCGGGTCCGCCCAGACCCCGCGCAGCGCCGCCAGGGTCGCCCGCCGCGGCCGGGGACCACCGCCGGCGACGACACCCTTCAGCCGCCGGGCCATCAGGAGTGGGTCGGGCCGCAGGAGGAGGACGAGACCGACCGCCACGACGGCGAAGACCGCCATCGAGATGGCGAACGCGCCGGTGAGCGGCGGCAGGCCGAGCACGTGCCCCAGCGACTCCCCCGGGCCGGCCAGGTTCGGGCCGAGCACCGACCCGACGGTCGTCGCCCACACCACCAGCGACAGCGCCCGTCCCCGGTGCTGCGGCTCGGCGAGGTCGGCCGCGGCGTAGCGCGCCTGCAGCCCGCACGCGGTGGCGGCCCCGAAGCCGAACAGGCCGATCAGCAGCAGCGGCAGGGAGGACAGCATCGCGGCGCAGACGGTGACGACGGAGCCGAGGACGGCGATCGCGTAGCCGACGGCCAGCCCGGTCCGGCGGCCGGACCGGTCGCTGATCCGCGCCAGCGGGACGGCGATGACCGCGGCCCCCAGCACCCCGGCGGTCTGCCCCAGCCCGGCGGCGCTGTCGGTGCCTGCGACGTCCCGGGCCAGCAGCCCGCCCACGGTGATGCCGACCGTGACCCCCAGGCCGGCCAGGGCCACGCCCGACCCGAGCACGCCGAGGGTCCGGCGCTGGACGGCGGTGGGGTCCGGGTGGGGCCGGGTCTCGGCGGTCACGTCGTCCCCGCCCTACAGCCCCATGGAGCGGCCGATGATCTCCCGCATGATCTCGTTGGTCCCGCCGTAGATGGACTGGATGCGGGCGTCGCGCCAGGCCTTGGAGACGGAGTACTCGTCCATGTAGCCGTAGCCGCCGTGCAGCTGCAGGCAGCGGTCGGCGACCTTGTTCTGCAGCTCGGTGGTCCAGTACTTCGCCATGGCCGCGTCGACCGGGCTGAGGTCGCCGCTGTTGAGTTGCCGGATGCACTCGTCGATGAAGGTGCGGGCGATGGTGAGCTCGGTCTGCAGCTCGGCCAGGATGAAGCGGGTGTTCTGGAAGCTGCTCACCGGCTTCCCGAACGCCGTGCGGCCGGTGACGTACTCGACGGTGTGGGCGAGCACCGTCTCGGCGGAGGCGACCGCGCCGACCGCGATCGACAGCCGCTCCTGCGGCAAGTTCTCCATGAGGTGGTAGAAGCCGCGGTTCTCGGTGCCCAGCAGGTTCTCGGCGGGCACGCGGACGTCGTCGAAGAACAGTTCGGCGGTGTCCTGCGCCTTGAGGCCGACCTTCTCCAGGTTGCGGCCGCGGCTGAAGCCGGGCATGTCCCGCTCGACCACCAGCAGGCTGATCCCCTTCGAGCCGGGTGCGTCGGGGTCGGTGCGGGCGACGACGATGACCAGGTCGGCGTTGATGCCGTTGGTGATGAACGTCTTGGAGCCGTTGAGGACCCAGGCGTCGCCGTCCCGGCGGGCCGTGGTGCGGATGCCCTGCAGGTCGCTGCCGGCCGCGGGCTCGGTCATCGCGATCGCGGTGATGAGCTCGCCGGAGCAGAAGCCGGGCAGCCATCGCTGCTTCTGCTCCTCGGTGCCCAGGTCGCGCAGGTACGGGCCGGCGACGTCGTTGTGCAGCGTGAAGCCGACGCCCGTGGCGCCGATGCGCATGAGCTCCTCGTCGACGACCGCCTGGTAGCGGAAGTCGCGGACGCCGCCACCCCCGTACCGCTCGTCCATGTCGGTGCCCAGCAGCCCCTGGGCGCCGGCCGAGGTCCAGACGTCCCGGGGGACGATGCCGTCCTTCTCCCACTGGTCGTGGAACGGGACGATCGTCTTCTCGGCCCAGGCGCGGACCATCTCGCGGAAGTCCTCGTGCTCGGCCTCGTACAGAGAGCGGCGCATGGCGGCCAGTGTGCCCGACCCCACCCCCGCTCCAGGAGCACCTCACTACCCGGCGGAAACGGCGCCGCCGCGGCGCTCCCGCGGCCCGGCGAACTGTCGTACCCGCGGGCGACACTGGTGCCCGTGTCCGCCCTCGACCGGTTCTCCGAGGCCACCCGCGCGTGGTTCACCGGGGCCTTCGCCGCGCCCACGCCGGCCCAGGAGGGCGCGTGGCAGGCGATCAGCAGCGGCGGGCACGCCCTCGTGGTGGCGCCGACCGGCTCGGGCAAGACGCTCGCCGCGTTCCTCTGGTCACTCGACCGGTTGGCGAGCACCCCGGCGCCGGAGGACCCACAGGCCCGGTGCCGGGTCCTCTACGTCTCCCCGCTCAAGGCGCTCGCCGTCGACGTCGAGCGCAACCTGCGGGCGCCGCTGGCCGGCATCGGGCAGGCCGCCGCCCGGCTGGGGCTGCCCCGGCCCGAGATCCAGGTCGGCATCCGCTCCGGAGACACCCCCGCCGACGAGCGGCGGGCCTTCGCCCGCCGGCCGACCGACATCCTCATCACCACGCCCGAGTCGCTGTTCCTGCTGCTGACCAGCTCGGTCCGCGAGGCGCTGCGCGGCGTCGAGACGGTGATCGTCGACGAGGTGCACGCCGTCGCCGACACCAAGCGCGGAGCGCACCTGGCGGTGTCCCTCGACCGGCTCGACGACCTGCTCGAGCGCCCCGCCCAGCGGATCGGGCTGTCGGCCACGGTGCGGCCGATCGAGGAGGTGGCCACCTTCCTGGCCGGCGGCCGCCCGGTGGAGGTCGTCGCACCCGGCTCGGCCAAGGAGTGGGACCTGTCGGTCGTGGTCCCGGTCGAGGACATGAGCACCCTCGGGCAGCCCACCGGCGAGCTGGACGGCTCGGCGGCCGGCAACCAGCCGCGGACGTCGATCTGGCCGGCCGTCGAGGAGCGGGTGCTCGACCTGGTCGAGGCCCACCGCAGCACCATCGTCTTCGCCAACTCGCGGCGGCTGGCCGAGCGGCTCACCAGCCGGCTCAACGAGCTGGCCTACGAACGGGCCACCGGGGAGACGGTCCCGCCCGGCACCAACGCGGCCGCGCTCATGGCGCAGGCCGGCTCCGGCGGAGGCGTGCCCGAGGGGGTGCGGCCGGTCGCCGCGGCCCACCACGGCTCGGTCTCCCGCGAGCAGCGGGCGGTGGTGGAGGAAGCCCTGAAGTCCGGGCGCCTGCCGGCGGTGGTGGCCACCTCCAGCCTCGAGCTCGGCATCGACATGGGCGCGGTCGACCTCGTCGTCCAGGTGGAGGCGCCGCCGACCGTGGCCTCGGGGCTGCAGCGGGTCGGGCGGGCCGGGCACCAGGTCGGCGCGGTCAGCCGGGGGGTGCTCTTCCCGAAGTACCGGGGCGACCTGGTGCAGTGCGCGCTGGTCGCCGAGCGGATGCGGGCGGGCGCGATCGAGTCGATCCGCTACCTGCGCAACCCCCTCGACGTCCTGGCCCAGCAGGTCGTCGCGATCGTCTCGGAGCGGCCGCGGACGGTCGACGAGGTGGCCGCGCTGCTCCGCCGCTCGGCACCGTTCGGGTCCCTGCCGGACTCCGCCCTGCACGCGGTCCTGGACATGCTCGCCGGCCGCTACCCGTCGGACGCGTTCGCCGAGCTGCGACCCCGGCTGACCTGGGACCGGGTCACCGACACGCTCACCGCGCGCAGCGGAGCCCAGCGCCTGGCGGTCACCAGCGGCGGCACCATCCCCGACCGGGGGCTGTTCGGCGTCTTCCTCGTGGGCGGCGAGGGCTCGGGCGGCCGGCGGGTCGGCGAGCTCGACGAGGAGATGGTCTACGAGTCGCGGGTGGGCGACGTCTTCCTGCTCGGTTCCTCCTCGTGGCGGATCGAGGAGATCACCCACGACCGGGTCCTGGTCAGCCCGGCCCCCGGCCAGCCCGGGAAGATGCCCTTCTGGCACGGGGACGCCCCGGGGCGGCCGCTGGAGCTCGGCCGCGCGCTGGGCGCGTTCCTCCGCGAGGTCGGGTCGGCGACGCCGCAGGCCGGTCTCGACCGCGCGCGGGCGGCCGGGCTCGACGAGTGGGGCGCGGCCAACCTGCTGACGTACCTCGCAGAGCAGAAGCAGGCCACCGGGCACCTGCCCGACGACCGCACGCTGCTGGTCGAGCGCTTCCGCGACGAGCTCGGCGACTGGCGACTGGTCGTCCACTCCCCCTTCGGCGCCCAGGTCAACGCCCCGTGGGCGCTGGTGCTGGCCGCCCGGCTGCGTGAGCGCTACGGCGTGGACGTCGCCTCCATGCACTCCGACGACGGCATCGTGCTGCGCCTCCCCGACACCACGGGGGAACCGCCCGAGGCCGACCTGGCCGTCCTCGACCCGGACGACGTCGAGCGGGAGGTGACCGCCGAGGTCGGCAACTCCGCCCTGTTCGCCAGTCGCTTCCGCGAGTGCGCCGCCCGCGCCCTGCTGCTCCCCCGCCGAGACCCTCGGCGTCGCACGCCGCTGTGGCAGCAGCGGCAGCGGGCCGCGCAGCTGCTGTCGGTGGCCAGCGAGTTCTCCAGCTTCCCCATCACCCTCGAGGCCGCCCGCGAGGTGCTGCAGGACGTCTACGACGTGCCGGGCCTGGTCGAGCTGATGCGCGACGTCCGCTCCCGCCGGGTCCGGGTCGTCGACGTGCAGACCCAGACGGCCAGCCCCTTCGCGCAGTCGCTGCTGTTCGGCTACGTCGGGCAGTTCCTCTACGAGGGCGACGCCCCGCTCGCCGAGCGGCGCGCCCAGGCCCTGGCCCTCGACACCGGCCTGCTGGCCGAGCTGCTCGGCCGGTCCGAGCTGCGGGAACTGCTCGACGCGGAGGCACTGGCCGAGGTCGAGCAGGAGCTGCAGCGGCTGCCCGCCGACCGCCACCCCCGCGACCTGGACGGCGCGTCCGACCTGCTGCGCCTGCTCGGGGACCTCACCCCCGCCGAGGCCGCCGCCCGCGGCGTGCCCCGCGAGTGGCTGGACGAGCTGGTGGCCGCGCGGCGCGCGCTGGTGGTGCGCATCGCCGGCGAGGAGCGGCACGTGGCCATCGAGGACGCCGGCCGGCTGCGGGACGCGCTCGGCACCGCGCTGCCCGTGGGGGTGCCCGAGGTCTTCACCGAGCCGGTCCCCGACCCGCTGGGCGACCTGGTCGGCCGGTACGCCCGCACCCACGGCCCCTTCCAGCCCGGCGAGGTGGCCGAGCGGCTGGGCCTGGGCGTCGCCGTGGTCACCGCCACCCTCCAGCGGCTGGTCGGCACCGGGCGGCTGGTCGCCGGCGAGTTCCGCCCGGGCGGCACCGGGCACGAGTGGTGCGACGCGGACGTGCTGCGCTCGATCCGCCGGCGCAGCCTGGCCCGGCTCCGGCGGGAGGTGGAGCCGGTCCCCATCGACACCCTCGCCCGATTCACCCCCTCCTGGCAGTCGGTGGGCAGCCGGATGCGGGGGCCCGACGGCGTGCTGGCCGTCCTCGAGCAGCTGGCCGGCGCGCTGGTGCCCGCCAGCGCGCTCGAGTCGCTGGTGCTGCCGGCCCGGGTGCGCGACTACTCCCCCGCGATGCTCGACGAGTTGACCAGCGCCGGTGAGGTGCTCTGGGCCGGCGCGGGCGGACTGCCCGGCGGCGACGGCTGGATCAGCCTGGTCCCGGCCGACCTGGCACCGCTGCTGCTGCCCGACCAGCTGGAGCTGCCTGAGGACCTCAGCGTGGGCGCGGCCGTGCTGGAGGGGCTCGCCGGCGGGCAGGCCCTGTTCTTCCGCGGCCTGTCCGACCTCGTCGGGTCCACCGACGACGCCGCGCTCGCCGACGTCGTGTGGGACCTCGTGTGGGCCGGGGCGCTCACCAACGACACCCTCGCCCCGCTGCGCACGCGGCTGGCCGGCGGTGGCACGCACAAGCGGCAGCCGGCGCCACCGCGCGCCCGGCTGGACCGGACCCGCTACGGCCGCCCCCGGCTCGGCCGGCCCGCGATGCCGACGCGGACCGGGCCGCCGACGGTCGCCGGACGCTGGTCCCGGCTGCCCGACCGGGAGACCAACCCCACCAAGCGGACGACGGCGCGGGCCGAGGCGCTGCTGGAGCGGCACGGCGTGCTCACCCGGGGCGCGGTGATGGCCGAGCAGGTCCCGGGCGGGTTCTCCGCGGTCTACCCGGTGCTGCGGGCGTTCGAGGAGAACGGGCGGGCCCGGCGCGGCTACTTCGTCGAGACCCTCGGTGCCGCACAGTTCGGCACCCCCGGCTCGGTCGACCGGCTGCGCAGCTTCGCCTCCCCCGACCGGGTCCCGGCGGGGGCGGTGGTACTGGCGGCGACCGACCCGGCCAACGTCTACGGCGCGGCGCTGCCGTGGCCGGAGCGGTCAGCCGGCGGGGACGATGGCGGCAGGGCTGACGGCGCCAGGGCTGACGGCATGGGCGGCGCCGTCGACGTCGGCGAGGGCACCGGCAGCGGACGGCGGTCGGCCACCGGCCACCGGGCCGGTCGCAAGGCCGGAGCCCTGGTCGTGCTCGTCGACGGCGACCTGGTGCTCTACGTCGAGCGCGGCGGCAAGACGCTGCTGTCCTGGACCGAGGACGAGACGGCGCTCAAGGAGGCGGCGACGGCGCTGTCCGGCGCGGTCGCCGCCGGCGCGCTCGGCCGGATGGTGGTGCAGAAGGCCGACGGGGCCTCGGTGCACGAGTCGACGCCGCTGTCGGCGGCGCTGCAGGCGGCCGGGTTCGCCGCGACCCCGCGGGGCCTGCGCCTGCGCGCCTGACTCGCGCGCCTGACTCGCGAGGCGGGACGTCGCGGTGCCGGGACGTCGCGGCGCCGGGAACGTCAGTCGCGCTGCGGGCGCAGCCAGCGTGCGAACAGGCGGGTGAGCGCCGGCATGACGACGAAGCCGAGCAGCACCACCACGATGCACGCCGACAGCAGCAGCCGGAACGGCCACGGCCAGCTCGCGACGTGCGGCATGACGAGCACCTGCAGCGTCGAGGTGATGAGGAAGACCGCGGCGATGGTGAGCACCGTCGACCGCCAGCGGGGCCCCGGCGTCGCCGGGCGGGTGAAGAAGCTGTCGAGACCGGCGACGCGGGCGTAGCGCTCCTCGTCGACCATCTCCTGCATCCGGTCGAGGGCCGCGTGCCGCTCCGGCGACCCCTCCCACGCGGCCAGCGACGCGTCGTCCTTGAACCGGTAGACGAGGTGGTACTCCGAGCTGCCCAGTCCCGGCTTCAGCAGGGTGCCACCGAGATTGCCGGGATAGGTGGCGGCCAGCGCGAGGGTGTCGGCCGCCCACCGCTCGAAGGCCTGCCGCCGGTGCGGGCGCACCACCCGCGCCACCGTCACCGTCACCGGCTCGGGGACGCGCCCGGCGACCTCCTGGCGGGTCAAGCGGGAGCGGAGCTGGGTCGTCACGGCCACGGACTGGCTCAGCGCTCGGCGGTCCGGCCGTCATCCCTGCTGTCAGCGGTCTCACAGCGGCCCGGTACCGCGCAGGGGACACTGGCGGCGTGCCCGAGGGAGACACCGTCTGGCTGGCGGCCAAGCGGATGCACGCCGCGCTCGCGGGCGCGACGCTGCGCCGCGGCGAGCTGCGGGTGCCCCGGCTGGCGGCCACCGACCTCGCCGGCCGGGCGGTGTCGGAGGTCGTGCCCCGCGGCAAGCACCTGCTGATCCGGTTCGCCGACGGCTGGACCCTGCGCACGCACTTCCGCATGGACGGCAGCTGGCACATCTACCGGCCCGGTGCGAAGTGGCGGGGCGGGCCGGCGTTCGCCGTCCGGGCCGTGCTGGCCACCGACCAGTGGGAGTGCGTGGGCTACCGGCTGCACGACGTCGACCTGGTCCGCACTGCGCACGAGGACGAGCTCGTGGGCCACCTCGGCCCCGACGTCCTCGCGCCGGACTGGGACCTCGACGAGGCGTTGTGCCGGCTGCGGTCCGCCCCCGATGAGCAGGTCGGCGTCGCGCTGCTCGACCAGCGCAACCTCGCCGGGATCGGCAACCTCTACAAGGTCGAGTCGCTGTTCCTCAGCGGCGTCCACCCGTGGGCCCGCGTGGCCGACGTCGCCGACCTCGCCGGGCTGGTGGAGCGGGCGCGCACGCTGATGCGGGCCAACCTCGAGCACCCGGAGCAGAGCACCACCGGCAGCCTGCGCCGCGGCGAGCAGCACTGGGTCTACGGCCGCAAGGACCGCCCCTGCCGGCGCTGCGGCACGCCGGTCCTGCTCGGCGACCAGGGGCCGGACCTGCAGGAACGGGTCACGTACTGGTGCCCGCGCTGCCAGGCCGCCCGTTCTCCCATCGACCCGGCGGCGCGCACCGGGGAGCCGGGCCGCCCCGGTCCGCTCGTGGGCTCCCCGTGACCCACAACCGGTGGACCCCCGGCCGGGTCCACACCGGCGGCGCGACCGCGGCGGGCTGGAGGGCACGGCCTCCCGCCGACCCCCGACCACGCCTGTGGTCACCCGGTGACCGTACCGGGGGGCGGTCGGCGCTCCGCCTCGTCCGGATCGAGGAGATCCACCAGGAGGACGGCGACCAGGGCCTCGGCACGTCGGCGGACGGACGCCGGAGGGGACCCCGGAACGACCCCGTTGAGCCGGGCCCGCGAGGCCAGCAGGCCCAGGAAGATCAGCAGGGCGACGCCAACGGCCACGAACGAGGCCCCGAGGGCGACTCGGAAGACCCCGACCAGCGCCGGTGACCGCAGGACGAGACCCGCCGTCATCGCGCCGACGCCGAGCGCACAACTCACCCACGCAGTCCGGACGGCCACCAGCAGGAGCCGGTAGGCGGACAGGCCGGCCCCCGGGGCGTCATCGTGCACCGCCACGGGGCCATGGTCCTCCGCGCCCGGCGCCGAGGCCACCGGGCGGAGAGGCCACCGGGGGCGCGGACATGCGGCCCCCACCCGCAGGGCCGATCGCGCTCCACGCCGTCCCCGTTCGGGGGACCATTGCTCCGGACGGGTGACACCCCTAGCCTCCTCTCCACACCCGGGCGTGTGACCTAGGTCACACGCTGGCCGCGAGGAGGCTCCGTGCCCGACTCCATGCCCGCCGTCATCTGCCACGGCCCACGGGACTACCGCCTGGAAGAGGCCGCGGTCCCCAAGCGTGGCCCCGGCGAGGTGCTCGTCCGGGTCGAAGCGGTCGGGATCTGCGCGAGCGACCTGAAGTGCTATGCCGGTGCGGCCAAGTTCTGGGGGGACGAGAACCGTCCCGCCTGGGCCGAGACCGAGGTCATCCCCGGGCACGAGTTCGTCGGCGAGGTCGTCGACCTCGACGAGGAGGCCGCCCGGCGGTGGGGCATCGACGTCGGTGACCGGGTGACCTCGGAGCAGATCGTCCCCTGCTGGAAGTGCCGCTACTGCCTGCGCGGGCAGTACCACATGTGCGCGCCGCACGACCTCTACGGCTTCAAGCGGCGGACCCCCGGCGGCATGGCGTCGTACATGGTGTACCCGCGCGAGGCGTTGGTCCACAAGATCTCCAAGGACCTCCCGGCGGCGCACGCGGCGTTCATCGAACCGCTGTCGTGCGCACTGCACGCCGTGGAACGGGCCGACATCCACTTCGAGGACGTCGTGGTCGTCGCCGGGTGCGGTCCGATCGGGCTGGGCATGATCGCCGGCGCCAAGGCGAAGTACCCGGCAACGGTGGTGGCCCTCGACGTCGCCCCGGCGAAGCTCGACCTCGCCAAGCAGGTCGGCGCCGACCGCGCGATCAACATCGCCGAGGAGGACGCCGTCGCGATCATCAAGGACATGACCGACGGCTACGGCGCGGACGTCTACCTGGAGGGCACCGGCCACCCGTCGGCCGTGCCACAGGGACTCAACCTGCTGCGCAAGCTCGGGACCTTCGTGGAGTACAGCGTCTTCAAGGACGACGTCACCGTCGACTGGAGCATCATCAGCGACGACAAGGAACTCGACGTCCGCGGCGCTCATCTCGGCCCGCACTGCTGGCCGGCGGCTGCCCGCATGCTCGAGTCCGGCGTGCTCCCGATGGACCAGATCGTGACGCACCAGCTCCCTGTTCAGGACTTCAAGGAGGGCCTGGACCTGGTGGCCTCTGGCACCAAGTCCGTGAAGGTCTCCCTCATCCCCGCCTGACACGGCACGGTCGCGTACCCGCCAGCCCGGCTCTCCCCGATGCACCGTCCGGCCCGGCTCCTCAGACACCAGGAGATCCCCATGCACGGCAGCCTCCCCATGTACGGCCGCGACCTCGGTGACCGCCGGCTCTCCCGACGCTCCATGCTGCAAGCGCTGGGGCTCGGTGCAGCCGGCCTCGCCGGCGTGCCCCTCCTGTCGTCGTGCGGGACCGGGGGCACCACCACCGGAGGGGGGAACGCGGAGAACGGTGCCGCCGAGGTGACCGGCGGGTTCGACTGGAAGAAGGCCGACGGCCAGACCATCTCGATCCTGCAGACCCCGCACCCCTACCAGCAGAGCTTCCAGCCCCTGCTGGCCGAGTTCACCCAGCTGACCGGCATCCAGGTCAACGTCGAGCTGGTGCCCGAGGCCGACTACTTCACCCGCCTCAACACCGAGCTCGCCGGTGGCGCCGGCAACTTCGACGCCTTCATGACCGGCGCCTACTTCATCTGGCAGTACGGCCCGCCCGGCTGGATGGAGGACCTGCAGCCCTGGATCGACAACGACTCGGCCACGAACCCGGACTACGACTTCGAGGACATCTACGAGGGCCTGCGCAACGCCACCCGGTGGGACTTCCAGCTCGGCAGCCCGCTGGGCAGTGGTGGTCAGTGGGCGATCCCGTGGGGGTTCGAGACCAACGTCATCGCGTACAACAAGGCGGAGTTCGACCGCCGCGGCATCCGGCCGGCGGAGACCTTCGAGGAACTCCAGCAGATCGCCGTCGACCTGACCGACCGCGCCGCCGGACGCTACGGGATCGCCTTCCGCGGCTCCCGCTCCTGGGCGTCGATCCACCCGGGGTACATGACCCAGTACACCCGCGAGGGTGCCCGGGACTACAGCGAGGACGGCGACCAGCTCCAGGCCGTCATGAACTCGCCGGAGGCTGTCGACTTCACTCAGGCGTGGGTGACCCTCGCCCGGGACGCCGGTCCCGCGGGCTGGACCACCTACGAGTACCCGGACGTCACCCGCGACCTCGGCAACGGGGCGGCGATGATGGCCTACGACGCTGACAGCGCCACCTACCCGCTCAACGTCCCGGGGGCGAGCGCCCAGGCCGGCAACATCGCCTGGCACCCCGGGCCGGCCGGCCCGGACGGCAGCTACGCCACGAACCTGTGGACGTGGTCGTGGGCCATGAACGCTGCGTCTCAGAAGAAGCTGCCGGCCTGGCTGTTCATCCAGTGGGCCACGGGCAGCGACGCGATGTCCAAGGCGGTCCAGCAGGGGACCTTCGCCGACCCGACCCGCGCCTCGGTGTTCGACGGCGCGTTCAAGCAGACCCTGGGCAACTTCCCCGGCTACCTCGAGACCTTCGAGACCGTCATCGACAGCACGGCCATCCAGTTCACTCCGCAGACCCACTTCTTCGAGACCACCGAGGAGTGGTCGGTGGCGCTCCAGGACATCTACGACGGCGCGGACGCCAAACAGCGGCTCGACGACCTCGCGGAGCGCAGCACCGAGATCGTGAACGGCTGACCACGGAGGAGCCGGCGACCAGCAGCGGACCCGTTGCGAAAGGGCAGCTCGTGACCACCACCATCCCGGGCCGGCCGTCCGGCGAGCAGCAGGCCCCGTCACCCGGCGCGGGCGGACCGCCCCCCGTCGTCCCGAGCTGGCGTCGACGGTTGCGGCCCTACGTGCTGGCCGTGCCGGCGCTGGCCATCACGATCGGCATCCTCTACCCGTTCGTCCTCGGCGCTTACTACGCGTTCATCGACTACTCGGCGGTCAACCCGAACCCGACCTTCGTCGGTCTCGAGAACTTCCAGGAGGTCCTCAGCAGCAGCGTCTTCTGGGACAGCGTCCAGACGACGCTCATCTACGCGGTGGCCGCCACCGTGCTCGAGACCGTGCTCGGCGTGGGGATCGCGCTGCTGCTGTACCGGGCGAGCTTCACGGGCCGGGTCTTCGAGCGGGTGCTGATCCTCCCGCTGATGATCGCGCCGGTCATCGCCGGCGTGATCTGGGGGCTGATGTACAACCCGCAGTTCGGCGTCCTCAACTACGTCTTCGGCCTCGGCGACTTCGACTGGCTCAGCCGGGACAACGCGTTGTGGTCCTGCATCCTCGTCGACATCTGGATCTTCACGCCGTTCGTGGCGATCCTCGTGCTGGCCGGGCTGCGGTCGCTGCCGCGGGAACCGTTCGAGGCCTCCTCGGTGGACGGCGCGAGCTGGTTCTACATGTTCCGCCGGCTGATGCTGCCGATGATGTGGCCCTACATCCTGGTCGCGGTGATCTTCCGGTTCATGGACTCGCTGAAGGTCTTCGACCAGGTGTTCGTCCTCACCGCGGGCGGGCCGGGCAACGAGACCCGGACGCTGCAGATCGGGGCCTACCAGGACTCGATCATCAACCTGAACTACTCGCGCGGGGCGACCTACATGTTCCTGCTCTGGGCGCTCGTCTTCATCACCGCGCGCTGGCTGGTCAGTGTGCTCGGCAAGGCGCAGCGCCGGGCGGCCGGAGCGGAGGAGTGACATGGCCACGGAGCTGATGCCCGGCCAGAAGCGGTTCACGCCCGGGGCCATCGCCGCGGACGTGGTGCTGGTGCTGTGGTTCGTCTTCTCGCTGTTCCCGATCCTGTGGATGCTGTTGCTGTCGCTGAAGACCCCGGCGGAGCAGACGAGCACGTACTTCGGGTTCTCCCCGACACTGGAGAACTACGGCATCGTGCTCAGCGACGAGGGGACGCAGCTGACCAGCGTCAACTACCCGAGCGCGATCCTGTCCAGCATCGTGAACTGCGGCGGCGCCGTCCTCGTGTCGCTGCTGATCGGGATCCCCGCCGCCTACGCCGCGGGCCGCTACCGCTTCCGCGGCTCGAACGACCTGATGTTCACGATCCTGTCGTTCCGGTTCGCCCCGGAGCTGATGGTGATCGTGCCGCTGTTCGTGATCTACAACCAGATCGGCCTGTTCGACACCCGCGTCGGCATGATCTGGGTGCTCCAGCTGGTCACGATGCCGCTGGTCGTGTGGATCCTGCGGTCCTACTTCGAGGACCTGCCCGAGGACCTGGAGCACGCCGCGCTGCTCGACGGGTACACCCGCCGGCGGGCGTTCGTGATGGTCGCCCTGCCGCTGGTGCGACCCGGCATCGCGGCGGCCGCGCTGCTGGCGTTCATCTTCGCCTGGAACAACTACATCTTCCCGTTGATCCTCGCCGGCTCCGACAACGCCACCGTCACGGTCGCGATCTCGCGGTTCCTCGGCGGCGGTGGGCAGGCCTTCTACAACCTCACCGCCGCGGCGGCGATCATCGGCGCCCTCCCGCCGCTCATCCTGGCCCTCACCATCCAGCGGTACCTGGTGCGCGGCCTGTCGTTCGGGGCGGTGAAGGCCTGATGGGTGCGGTGCAGCTGCAGGGCGTGACCAAGCACTACGGGTCCACGGTCGGCATCGAGGACCTCTCCCTCGACGTCGGCGACGGTGAGTTCTTCGTGATCCTGGGCCCGTCCGGCGCGGGCAAGACGACGACGCTGAAGTCGGTCGCCGGGCTGGTCGACATCGACCGCGGCGACGTGGTGATCGCCGGCAGGCCCATGACGGGCGTCGAGCCGTACCACCGCGGGGTGGCGATGGCCTTCGAGAGCTACGCGCTGTACCCGCAGAAGACGGTGTTCCAGAACCTCGCCTCCCCGCTGCGGTCGGGGCGCACGGGCCGGTACGCCGAGGAGGAGCAGCGGCGGCGGATCGACCTGGTCACCACCACGCTGGGGATCAACCACCTGCTCGAGCGCCTCCCGCGGGAGCTGTCCAACGGCCAGCGGCAGCGGGTGGCGCTGGGCCGGGTCCTGGTCCGACCCGCCGAGGCCTATCTGCTCGACGAGCCGCTGTCGCACCTCGACGCGAAGTTGCGCGCCGCGATGCGGGCGGAGCTCAAGCAGCTCGGGTCGATGTCGCACACGACCTCGCTCTACGTCACCCACGACTACCAGGAGGCGCTGTCCCTGGGGGACCGGATCGCGGTGCTGCGGCACGGCCACCTCGTCCAGGTCGGCACGCCGGCGGAGGTGTGGCGGCAGCCGGTCGACAGCTTCGTGGCCAAGGCCCTGGGCCAGCCGGAGATCAACGTGATCGACGCGGTGGTGGAGGACGGCCGGATCCGCGCGGCCGGCGGTGCTATCGACCTCGCCGTCCCGCCGCTGGACCTCGCGGCCGGCCAGCGGGTCCGGCTGGGCATCCGGCCGCGTGACGTCGAGGTCGTCCGCTCCGGTCGGGGCGGTCCGGGCTGGCTGCGGATGAGCGGCCGGATCCGGCTCGCCGAGCGCCTCGGCCGCCAACTGGAGCTCGACGTCCGGGTCGGCGACGTCGACCTGATCGCGGTCGACTCCGCCGTCCAGCACGTCGACGAGGGGCAGGACGTCACGCTGCAGGTCCCGCTGGAGCACGTCCACCTGTTCGCCGACGGGCCGGCGGGAGAGGAGACCCGCCGCCTCGGCGGCGCCATGGAGCCCACGAGCCGCGTGCGCCGCGGCGCGGAGCCGGTCGGACACCAGGAGCAGCGATGACCAGCCGCCGGCCCGGACGGGGCACCGGAACCGAGGAGGGCCCGCAGCCGCTGGTCCTCGAGCAGCTGCGCAAGACCTACGTCTCCCGGGGGCGGGAGTCCTTCGAAGCCGTCAAGGGGATGGACCTCTACATCGAGCCAGGCGAGCTGATCGCGCTGCTCGGCCCCTCCGGCTGCGGCAAGACCACGACGCTGCGGATGATCGCCGGGCTGGAGACGGTGACCTCGGGGAACATCCGCATCGGTGACCGGGCCGTGCAGGACCTGCCGCCGGGCCAGCGCAACGTCGGCGTCGGGTTCGAGAGCTATGCGCTCTACCCGCCGCTGAACGTGCGGGAGAACCTCGCCTACGGGTTGAAGGCCCGCGGGGTGAAGGACGCCGGCCGCCGCGTCGACGAGCTCGCCGAGCGGCTGGAGATGACCGAGCTGCTGCCGATGCGGCCGGCGAAGCTGTCCAGCGGCCAGAAGCAGCGGGTCGCCCTCGCCCGCGCCCTCATCCGCAACCCGCCTGTCCTGCTGCTCGACGAGCCCCTGTCCCACCTCGACGCGGCCCAGCGGCAGCGGGTCCGCCGCGAGCTGAAGGTGCTGCAGCGCGAGTTCGGCTACACCACGGTGGTCGTCACCCACGACCAGCTCGAGGCGCTCAGCCTGGCCGACCGCATGGCGGTGATGGACAAGGGCGTCATCCAGCAGTTCGGCACACCCGACGAGGTCTTCGACGACCCGGCGAACCAGTTCGTCGCCGACTTCGTCGGTGAGCCGAAGATCAACCTCGTCGAGGGCACGGTCGCCCGCCAGGACGGGGAGGTCCACGTGCGGATCGGCCGGACCGGCGCGCTGCCGACGGTCGCGCGGACACCGGAGCACGACCAGCCGGTCGTGGTGGGCCTGCGCCCGCAGGACTGCCGGGTCGACGTCCCGGAGGGCGAGCCGGCCATCGAGGGCGAGGTGCGGGTCTTCGAGCACCTGCTCGAGTACGGCCAGGCCACCATCGACGTGCCGGGCGTGGACGGCCCGGTCGTCGCCCTCACCCCCGCCGACGAGGACTGGCACCACGGCACGCCGGTGCGGGTGTCCGCCCCGCCCCGGCGCGTCTACCTGTTCGACGCGGACACGGGCGACCGGATCCGCTGACCGCGGCCGCGCTGCTCCACACCCCGACGGGAGGACACCCGTGACCCGCCTGTTCGACGACCCGGCGCAGTTCACCGAGGACATGCTGGCCGGCTTCCTCGACGCGTACGCCGGCCGGGTGGTCGGCGTCCCGGGTGGCGTCGTTCGCGCGACCCGGCCTCGTCCGGGCAAGGTGGGCGTGGTGGTCGGGGGCGGCTCCGGGCACTATCCGGCCTTCTGCGGCGTGGTGGGCCCCGGCTTCGCCGACGGGGCGGTGGTGGGGAACGTGTTCACCTCGCCGTCCGCGGCCGAGGCGACCTCCGTCGGGCGCGCGGCCGACGGAGGCGGCGGCGTCCTGCTGACCACCGGCAACTACGCCGGGGACGTCATGAACTTCGGCCTGGCCGTGGAGCGGCTGCGGGCCGAGGGACGGGACGCCCGCTACTTCGCGGTGACCGACGACGTGGCCAGCGCACCTGGCTCGGAGATCTCCAAGCGGCGCGGCATCGCCGGTGACTTCACCGTCTTCAAGGCCGCCTCGGCGGCCGCGGAGGAGGGGTACGACCTCGACGGCGTGGAGCGGGTGGCCCGGCACAGCAACGCGCGCACCCGGACCCTCGGGGTCGCCTTCGACGGCTGCACCATGCCCGGCGCGCGGGAGCCCCTGTTCACCGTGCCCGACGGGATGATGGGCCTGGGGCTGGGCATCCACGGCGAGCCGGGCGTGGCCGAGCAGCCCATGCCCACCGCCTCGGAGCTCGCCGGGATCCTGGTCGAGGGCCTCCTGGCCGAGACCCCGGAGGGCGCCGGGACCCAGGTGGCGGCCATCCTCAACGGCCTCGGGCGGACCAAGTACGAGGAGCTGTTCATCGTCTGGGCCTCGGTGGCCCGCCGGCTGCGGGAGGCCGGGCTGGAGGTCGTCGAGCCCGAGGTCGGCGAGCTCGTCACCAGCCTGGACATGGCCGGGTGCTCGCTGACCCTGATGTGGCTGGACGAGGAGCTCGAGCGCTTCTGGCGTGCACCGGCCGACACCCCGGCCTACCGCAAGGGCACCCTGGCCGCCGACTCCGGCGCGGAGCTGCGGTCGGCGTCCGAGGCGGCGGCCGCGGCCTCGGAGTCGGCCGTCGAGGCCGCCGAGGTCGACGAGGCGGCCCGCCGGTGCGCTGCTGTCGTGCTGGCCGCCATCGATGCGATGGCGCAGACCGTGGCCGACATGGAGGAGGAACTCGGCCGCATCGACGCCGTCGCCGGGGACGGCGACCACGGTCGGGGCATGGTCCGCGGCACCACCGCCGCACGCGACGCGGCCCGTACGGCGGTGGACGCCGGTGCAGGTCCGGGGACGACTCTGGTCGAGGCCGGGGACGCCTGGGCCGCCAAGGCCGGCGGCACCTCCGGCGTCCTCTGGGGGGCGGCGCTCGCGGCCGTGGGCCGGCGGCTCGGCGACACCGGCGCCCCGGCCGCGGGGACCGTCGCGGCCGGGGTCCGCGACGGTTTCGATGCGCTGGTGCGGCTCGGCGGGGCCCAGCCCGGGGACAAGACCATGCTCGACGCCCTCCTGCCGTTCAGCGAGTCGCTCTCGGCCACCGTGGACAGCGGGCAGGACCTGGGCCCGGCCTGGGCCGAGGCGGCGCGGCGGGCGCAGGACGCCGCCCGGGCGACCGCCGAGTTGCGGCCGAGGGTCGGGCGGGCGAGACCACTGGCGGAGCGGAGCATCGGTACGCCGGACGCCGGCGCGATCTCCCTGGCGGCCTGCCTGACCGCGATCGGCCACGTGCTGGAGGACGCCTGACCGTCGTGGGAGAGGAGTCGGTGTGCCCGATGGGTTGAGGGTCGTGGTGGGCTGCGACGACGCGGGGCTGCAGTACAAGGAACGGCTCAAGGCCGACCTGCAGGCCGACGACCGAGTGGCCGAGGTCACCGACGTCGGTGTCGGCGCCGACGACACCACCGCCTACCCGCACGTGGCGGTGGCCGCGGCGAAGCTCGTCGCGGAGGGCAAGGTCGACCGCGCGCTGCTGATCTGCGGCACCGGGCTGGGCGTGGCCATCAGCGCGAACAAGGTGCCTGGGGTTCGTGCCGTGACGGCCCACGACAGCTTCTCCGTGGAGCGAGCAGTGCTGAGCAACGATGCTCAGGTGCTGTGCATGGGTCAGCGCGTCATCGGCATCGAACTGGCCCGGCGGCTGGCCCGGGAGTGGCTCGGCTACCGCTTCGACCCCGCCTCCGCGTCTGCAGCGAAGGTCGACGCCATCCGCGGCTACGAGCCATCGACGGGACCGGCCGACTCGGCCTCGGAGCTGGCACTGGAGGAGGACATGGCCCGCTCGGTCTGTGAGTGACCCGCCGACCGTCGTCCCCTCCTCCGGTCCGCCTGAGCCGGCCGCACATCGGCGACCTCGGAGGCCACGGGCCCAGACCGCGGGTGGGTCCCGTCGCCGGAACGGCGGGGTGTCCCCACTGGCGGCCGCAAGGCCCGCCCCTGCCGGCGCTGCGGCACACCGGTCCTGCTCGGCGACCAGGGGCCGGACCTGCGGAACGGGTCACGTACTGGTGCCCGCGCTGTCAGGCGGCCCGCTCCCCCGCCGACCCGGCCGCCCGGACCGGCGAACCGGGGCGCCCCTCGCCCGTCACGACGCGGCACTGACGCCGCCGCGCGTCACGGGACGACGACGAGTGGGACGTCGTCGCCGGAGGCGCCCTCCGCAGGGCACGAGTCCTCGCCCGCCGAGGTGTCCGTGCCCGCGAAGGCGTACCAGCGCCATCCCGTCCCCAGGTCGTCCAGGACAGCCGCGGGGAACGCGGCGTGGACCTCGGCCCCCTCCACGTGCACAGTCCCGGTGAGCACTCGCGGATCGGCGCTCGGGGACGCGACGACGTAGGCGGCCACCGGCTGCGAGGCGAGCAGTTCCACCCCCAGCTGGTGCGCGGTCAGGCCGTCGGCGCTGCGCAGCTCGACGGTCAGGAACGAGCCGCCCTCCGGAGCCGGCGGTGCGCCCAGGGCGAACGCCGTCACGAGCACGTCGCCCTGCCGGGCGAGCACCACGCCGGCGAGGTCGAGGGCGGCGGCGTCGCCGAGGTCGTCCGAGCAGCGGGTCACCAGGTCCCCCGCCGTCGGGGCGGCGGTCGGCGCCGCACCAGGCACCGCGAAGGCGGACGGCAGTGCTGCGGCCGGGTCCGCACCGTCGGCCGGCACGGCGGCCCCCGTCCGGTCCGGGGAGCCGACCGGGAGGTCATCCGCGGAACCGCTGCAGGCACTCAGCAGCACGAGGGCGGGGAGGAGGGGGACGAGTCGGCGCATGTGGACCTCCGGGACGAGGGACCGGGCCACCGGTTCTCCGCGAGAGGACCGGCGGCCCGGCCGCCAGTGATCAGTCCGCCTCGACCGTCACAACCGTGCGCATCCAGGGGTGGATGAGGCACTGGAAGAAGTGCCGGCCGACGCTCGGCGTGACCGCCGCGCCGGTGCTTCCCTGCAGGACGAGCGTCGGGCCGAACTTGGAGAAGTCGCAGACGCTCGGCTGCCCGGGCACCGCCTGGTTCCACTCGGCGACACACCCGGCACCGAACTGCGGCACCTCGGTGAAGGTGTGCACGATGCCGCCGACGTTCGTGGCCCGGATGCTCGCACTGGTCCCGGAGTTCGATGACCTCCGTCTTCGACCCCTTCGCCTGGGCGGTACTGCTCAGGAACGGGACGACGACCAGCACGAGCGCCAGGGCCAGCACGATCCTCTTGAGTGTGTGCATCGCTCCTCCTCGAGAGCGGACTACAGGATGTGCTTGACGCTTCATGCATTCACTCGATCGAGGACAGTCCCCCATGCAGGGGAGCCGGGCGGAACGGCCGGGCGTCGTGACCACGGGTCACCACACAGCACGACGGGCCGGCCGCGACTGCGGCCGGCCCGTCGGAGCGGAGGTCAGGCGTTGCGCTCGGGCGCCTCGGCCGGCTCCTCCACGGGCTGCGCGGTCGGCGTCTGCACCGGCGGCGTGCCCTGCTCCAGCGCCGGGCCGGCGGGGCCGCCGGTGACCGCGGCGGGGCCGGTGGAGCCGCTGGTCACCGGGTTCATCGACGCGCGGATCTGGTCCAGCCGGGAGGCGCCCGCCACGTCCAGCGTGGCCTTCTGCACCTCGAGCATCCGGCCCTCGACCGACGTCTGGGCGAGCTCCGCCTGCCCCAGCGCGTTGGCGTAGCGCGCCTCGATCTTGTCGCGGACCTCGGACAGGCTCGGCGTGTTGCCCGGCGCCGAGAGCTCGTTGACCTGCTTGAGCGAGGCGGCCACGTGCTCCTGCATCTTGGCCTGCTCGAGCTGGCTCATCAGCTTGGTGCGCTCGGCGAGGGTCGTCTGCAGCCGCATCCGGCTCTGCTCGACCGCGCCGCGGGCCTGCTCGGCGGCCTGCAGCGCCTCGTCGTGGCTGCGCTTGAGGTCCTCCATGGCCTGCTCCGCGGCGACCAGCTGGGTCGCGAAGGCCTGCGCCGCGTTCTCGTACTCGCCGGCCTTGGGCGCGTCCCCGGCGGCACGGCTCTGGTCGGCCAGCACCAGCGCCTGGCGGGCGGAGGCCTGCAGCTTCTCGACCTCCCCGAGCTGGCGGTTGAGCCGCATCTCCAGCTGCCGCTGGTTGCCCAGCACGGCCGCGGCCTGGTTGGCCAGCGCCTGGTGGCGCTGCTGCTCGGCCTCGATGGCCTGCGCGATCTGGATCTTCGGGTCGGCCTTCTCGTCGATCTTCGCGTTGGCAGAGGCCGTGAGGTATCTCCACAGCTTCACGAACGGGTTGGGCATCGGTCCTCCTGCTCAGCGCGGATCCTCCGCCGGTCGTCCCCGGCCCGGCGGTGCCGCAGCGGTGGTCGTCACCGTCCATCGTCCCAGGTGTGGCCCTCCGTGAGCCACCAGGGACGCCCCTGAGGGCTTCCCCCGTTAGGGTCTCGGGGTGTCCACCGACACCCCGGTCCTCAGCGTCCTCGGCGAACTCGTGGTCGACATGCTCCCTGTCCCGGAGGCCGGCGCCGGTCCCCAGGGGACGGCGCCGCAGTACGTCGCCCGCCCCGGCGGCAACGCGCTGAACGTCGCCGTGGCCGCGGGCCGGCTGGGCACGCCGGTGCGGCTGCTGGCCCGCCTGGGTTCCGGCCCGCTGGCCGCCTCGCTGCGCCGGCACGTCGAGCTGGCCGGGGTCGACCCCGGCGGCCTGGTGGTGGCCGGCGAGCCGGTGAGCCTAGCCGTCGTCGGGCTGGGCCCGGACGGCGCCCCCGACTACGGCTTCCACGTGCTGGGCGCGGCCGACTGGCAGTGGACCGACGACGAGCTGGCCGCGGTCCTCCCCGAACGGACGGCGATCCTGCACGTGGGCTCCATCTCCAGCTGGACCCCGCCCGGCTGCGAGGCCATCGCCCGCCTGGTCGAGCGCGTCGCCGGCAGCGGCCAGGCCCTGGTCAGCGTCGACCCGAACATCCGGCCGATGCTGGCCGAGGGGCAGGTCGGTGCGGCCCTCGGCAACACCGCCGACGAGGTGCGCGCGCGGCTGGACCGGCTGCTCGCCCGGGCGGACATCGTGAAGGTCAGCGCCGAGGACCTCGCCTGGCTGGAGCCCGACGCCCTCGACGACCTCGACGCCGCGGCGCTGCGCTGGGCCGACCGCGGCGCCGCGCTGGTGCTCCTCACCGACGGCGGCGCGCCCCTGCGGGTGGCCAGGCCCGGCCGCGCGCTGGTGCACCGGGAGCCGCCGGCGGTCGCCGTCGTCGACACCGTGGGCGCCGGGGACTCGCTGGCTGCGGGCCTCTTCGCCGGCCTCCTCGAGGCCGGGGTCACCACGCGCGTCGCGCTGGAGGAGCTGCCCGACGAGCAGCTGCTGCCGATCGTCGACGACGCCGCCCTGGTCGCCGCCCTCAACTGCACCCGGGTGGGCGCCGACCCGCCCACCCGCGAGGAGCTCGCGGCGGCCCGCCCGTGAGCCCACCCGACGACGCCACCCTGGTCGGCCTGGCCGAGCTGTCCGCGACCGTCGTCCGTGCCCGGCTGCTGGCCGCGCACGACCGCTTCTGGGACGTCGACACCCGTGCCCTGCACGACCCGGTCTGGTTCGACCAGTTCGGCGGCTTCGGCGTGCTGGCCCGCAGCGCCGACGGCGAGGACGTCGGCTACCTGCTCGGCGTGGTCACCGCCGACCGGCTGGCCTACGTCCACCTGCTCGGCGTGCGCGCCGACCGGCGGCACACCGATCTCGCCCGCCGGCTGCTCGCCTGGTTCGACGACGTCGCCGCGCGCACCGGCGGCCGCGCCGTCCAGGTGGTGGCGCGGCCGGACGACGCCGCCACCGTCGCCCTGCACGCGGAGCTCGGCGCGAGCGGCCACCTGGCGGCCGACCGCGCCGGCCCGGGACACGACCGCCTGGTGCTGACCCGCTCCCTGTCCCGCTAGCCGGTCGTCAGCCAGGCCGCGGTGTCCGGCGGCAGGACGTCGGACACCGCCTCGCTGGTGAGCACGACGCGCCCCTCACCGGCGAGGGGCAGCGGTCGCGGCGAGAGGTTCACGACGCACCGGAAGGCCGTGCCGCGGTCGAAGGCGAGGACGTCCTCCCCGGCCTCCCGCCACGCCGGCGGCTCCTCGCCGGCGAGGCCGGGCAGCCTGCGGCGCAGCCGCAGGGCGGCGCGGTACAGCGAGAGGGTGGACGACGGGTCGTCCTGCTGGGCGGCCACGGTGAGGTCCCGCCAGGCGGCCGGCTGCGGGAGCCACGGCGCGACCCCGTCCGCCGTGAACCCGAACGGCGGCCGGTCCCCCGCCCAGGGCAGCGGCACCCGGCAGCCGTCGCGACCGCGCGCGGTGTGCCCGGACCGCTCCCAGGTGGGGTCCTGCAGCACCTCCTCCGGCAGGTCCTCGACCTCGGGGAGGCCCAGCTCCTCGCCCTGGTACAGGTAGGCGCCCCCGGGCAGGGCGAGGGTGAGCAGCGCCGCCGCCCGCGCCCGCCGGAGGCCGAGCGCGAGGTCGGCCGGCGCGGCGGCGTCGAACCCCATGGTCGCCGCGCCGGTGTCCGGGCGGCCGAACCGGGTGACGTGCCGGGTCTCGTCGTGGCTGGACAGCACCCACGTCGCGGGGGCGCCGACCGGCCGCAGCGCGGCCAGCGTCGCGTCGACGACCGCCCGGATGCGGCGCGCGTCCCACGGTGCCTTGAGGTAGTCGAAGTTGAAGGTGGTGTGCAGCTCGTCGGGCCGTACGTAGCGGCTCAGCCGCTCGGGGCCGTTGACCACCGCCTCGGAGACGAACAGCCGGTCGCCGGGGTAGGTGTCCCCGATCCGGCGCCAGCGGCGGAGGATCTCGTGCACCTCGTCGACGTCCCAGTGCGGGTTGCCCACCCAGGAGCTCGACTCGAACAGCGCCCCCGGTCCGTGCCCGGCGTCGGGCAGGTCGGGCACCTTCGCCATGGCCGGCGCGGCGTCGACCCGGATGCCGTCGACCCCGCGGTCGAGCCAGAACCGCAGGACGTCGTCGAACTCGGCCTGCACTCCCGGGTCGTCCCAGTCGAGGTCGGGCTGCTCGGGGGCGAACAGGTGCAGGTACCACTGCCCGGGCCGCCCGTCGGGCTCGGGGACCCGGGTCCACGCGGAGCCGCCGAAGGCGCTGATCCAGTCGTTGGGCGGCTCGTCTCCGCCGGCGCGGCCGTCGCGGAAGAAGTAGCGGGCCCGCTCCGGTGCGCCCGGCCCGCCGGCCACCGCCGCCGCGAACCACGGGTGCTCGACCGAGGTGTGGTTGGCGACCAGGTCGATGACCACCCGCAGGCCGAGGGCGTGCGCCTCGGCGAGCAGCGCGTCGGCGTCGGCCAGCGTGCCGAAGCGGGGGTCGATGTCGCGGTAGTCGGCGACGTCGTACCCGCCGTCGGCCATCGGGGACGGGTACCAGGGGGTGATCCAGACGGCGTCCACGCCGAGGTCGGCGAGGTAGGGCAGCCGACTGCGCAGCCCGCCGATGTCGCCGACCCCATCGTCGTCGGAGTCGGCGAAGCTGCGCAGGTAGACCTCGTAGACGACCGCCGTCCGCCACCACGGACGGCGGTCGTCCACCACGAGGGGACCTCGCTCAGGCAGCGCCCGCGGCGTGCGCGCCACCGCCACCCACGGTGGTCCCCTGCGTCTGGGCGTCCTGCACCTGCTCGACGCGGTCCTCCTCGGCCATCTGGGTGAGCCGGGCGCCGGCCTCGGCGTCGCGGGTGAGGTTCTCCCCGGACTGCGGGTCGAACACGTGCACCTTGCGGGTGTCGAGCCAGAACTCGGCCTCGCGGCCCTCGCGGATCCGGCTGGTCGAGTCGATGGAGACGATCGCCTGGGTGCGCAGCTCCTCGGAGTCCAGCTCCCGGGACAGCTCGCGCAGCTGGTTGGTGATCGTCTCCGGGGCCTCGTAGGGGATGTAGGCGTACTGCGAGTCGCCGAGCCACTCAGTGACGTCGACCCGGGCCCGGAAGGTCGAGCCCATCGGCCGCTTGGCCTCGTCGACCAGCGACGCGTCCTCGAAGTACTCCGGGCGGATGCCGACCAGCAGCAGGTCGCGGCCCTGTACCGCCGCGATGCGGCGCTCGTCGAGCGCGATCGGCCCGAACGGCGTCTGCAGCCGGTTGCCCTCGAGCGTGGCCGGCAGGAAGTTCATCGGCGGGGAGCCGATGAAGCCCGCGACGAAGAGGTTCACCGGCTGCTCGTAGAGCTCCCGGGGCGAGGCGACCTGCTGGATGCGCCCCTTGCGCAGCACGCAGACCCGGTCGCCGAGGGTCATGGCCTCGGTCTGGTCGTGGGTGACGTAGACCGTCGTGATGCCCAGCCGGCGCTGCAGGCGGGCGATCTCGGTCCGCATCTGCCCGCGCAGCTTGGCGTCGAGGTTCGACAGCGGTTCGTCGAAGAGGAACGCCTCGGCCTGCCGCACGATCGCCCGGCCCATGGCCACGCGCTGCCGCTGACCACCGGAGAGGTTCGCCGGCTTGCGCTCGAGGTGGTCGCGCAGCTCCAGCACCTCGGCGGCCTCGGTGACCCGACGGCGCACCTCGTCGTCGGCCATCTTGGCCAGCCGCAGCGGGAAGGCGATGTTCTCGTACACCGTCATGTGCGGGTAGAGCGCGTAGTTCTGGAACACCATCGACAGGTTGCGGTCGCGCGGGGCCATGTCGTTGACCCGCTTGCCGCCGATGATCATGTCGCCGCTGGTGATGTCCTCCAGCCCGACGATCATCCGCAGCAGCGTCGACTTCCCGCACCCGGACGGCCCGACCAGGATCATGAACTCGCCGTCGGCGATGTCCAGGCTGACGTCGTTCACGGCCGGGTACCCGTCGCCGTACTGCTTGACGATGTGACGCATCTCGATGGAAGCCATGGTGGTGTTGTCCCCTCGATGGGTCGGTCGGTGCGGCGGCCGTCAGCCCTTGACGGCGCCGTTGGTCAGGCCGGCGACGATGCGCCGCTGGAAGAGCAGCACCAGGACGACGACCGGGATGGTGACGATCACCGCGGCGGCGGCGATGGCCCCGGTGGGGTCCTCGAACTGCGAGGCGCCGGAGAACAGGCCCAGCGCTGCGGGGACCGGACGCGCCGCGCTCGTCGACGTCAGCGAGATGCCGTAGGCGAAGTCGTTCCACGCGATGAAGAAGGCGATGATCGCGGTGGTGAAGACGCCGGGCGCGGCCAGCGGGACGATGACCTTGCGGAAGGCCTGCCAGGTCGTCGCGCCGTCGACCTGCGCGGCCTGCTCCATCTCCCACGGGATCTCGCGGAAGAACGCCGACATCGTCCAGATGGAGATCGGCAGCGTCAGGGACAGGTAGGGGATGATCAGCCCGGGCCAGGTGTCGTAGAGCCCGATCTGCCGCCACAGGTTGAACAGCGGCGTGACGATCGAGATCACCGGGAAGATCGCCACACCCAGGGCCGTGGAGAGGATCAGCCGCTTCCCCGGGAAGTCCAAGCGGGCGATCGCGTAGGCGGCGAACATCGACAGCACGCACGAGATCGCCGTCGCGATCAGGCAGATGCCGAAGGAGTTGCGCAGCGCCGGCAGGAACAGGTCACTCGCCGACCCCGTGAGGATCGTCGTGTAGTTCGCCCAGGTCGCGTCGGTCGGGAAGAAGGAGGCGTTGGCGATGTCCGACGGCGCCTTGAACGACAGCGACACGATCCACGCGATCGGGAACAGGCAGTACAGGACGATGAGGATGCCCCCGACGATCCACCACGTCTTCTCCCGCGTGGACATCAGCCTTCCCCTCTCGCCTGGGCCAGGTCGACCCGGAATCCCTTGATGAAGACGAAGGCGATCAGCACCACGCAGAGGAACAGCAGCACCGACACCGCGGAGCCGAGGCCGATCTCCACGCGCGCGATCGTCTGCCGGTAGGCGAGGAACGACACCGACTCGGTGCTGTTCGCGCCCGCCGTCATGATGTAGATCGAGTCGAAGATCCGGAACGCGTCGAGCGCGCGGAAGAGCAGCGCCACCATGATCGCGGCCTTCATGTTCGGGATCGTCACCCGCCACATCCGCTGCCACCACGTCGCACCGTCGACCTTGGCCGCCTCCTGGAGCACCTCCGGCACCTGGGCCAGGCCGGCGAGGAGCAGCAGCGAGATGAACGGCGTGGTCTTCCAGATCTCGGCCAGGCAGATGACCGCCAGCGAGGACCACTGACCGCCGAACCAGTCGGTGCTGTCCGAGACGCCCGGCAGCCAGGAGAACCAGCTGTTCACGAAGCCGGTGTCGATCCGGAAGGCGAATGCCCAGGCGAAGGCCGAGACGACGGTGATGACGGCGTACGGGATGAGGATCGCCGCCCGCACCCAGGGCCGGATGGAGCTCAGTGCCTTGGCCATCACCAGGGCGAGTGCGAAGCCGAGGACCAGCTCCACGGCGACGGTCACCACGGTGATGAACAGCGTCACGCCCAGCGCCGTCCACCAGACGGGGTCGGTGAGGATCACCGCGTAGTTGGACAGGCCGTTGAACGACCGGTTGGCCGGGTCGGTCAGCCGGTAGTTGAACAGCGAGTACCAGACCGCCTGCAGGATCGGGTAGGCGGTGACCAGGAGCATCACCAGGAACGCCGGGCCGGCCAGCAGCCAGCCGAGCTTGCGCTCGGCACGGGACCGGTCGCTGATCCCCCCAGGTGGTGCGGAGACCGGCTGTGTCTTCTCCCGCGGCGGGAGCGTCGTCTGACTCATAGCAGCTGCTCCCCTGAGAGGATGGCGCTGATCAGTTCCTGGGCTTGCTCACCGGTCTCGGGGGTCACCGACGACGGCGGGTGGTACTCGCGCTGCAGGCCCCCGGTCACCTCGTTGTAGTAGGGCGTCTGCGGGCGGTTCGCCGCGGCCTCCAGGGACTCCAGGATGGTGGGGGCCATCGGGAAGACCTCCAGCACCTCCGGGTCGTCGTACACCGCGGCCGAGGACGCCGGGTTGCCGTTGGTGGTCATGTAGTACGCCTGGTTCTCGTCGCTCGTGATGCACTCGGTCGCGTCGTAGACCAGGTCGGGGTGCGCGCTGAAGTTGGAGACGGCGAGGTCGATGCCGCCGAACGGCGGTGCGCTGGGCTGGTCGGCGTCGACGCGCGGGTAGAGCGCCCACCCGTAGTCGTCGGGTACCGACTGGTCGAGGGTGCCGCCCTCGACGGCGGCGAGCGCGCGGGAGTAGACGAACGGCCAGTTCACCATGAAGCCGCCGTCGGCACTCTCGAACTCGGTCGCGCTGGTGTCCTCGCTGGAGGTCGAGAACGCAGGGCCGACGACGCCGGAGTTGGCCACGGTGTTCATCACCTCGGCCGCGCGGTCGGCGGCCGGAGTGGTCAGGCCGAGCTGGATGTCCTGCGGGTCGGTCGAGTTCTCCTCGATGATGGAGCCCCCCGCGGACTCGATGAGCGCGTTGAGCCACACCGTCAGCGACTCGGCGCGCCGGCCCTGGGCGCTGAGGATCTTGCCCTGGTCCTGCGCCGCCGTGACCAGTTGCTCCCAGGTGACCGGCTGGGTCATGTCCAGCCCGGCCGCCTCCGCCACCGACTTGCGGTACCAGAGCAGCTGGGTGTTGGCCCAGAACGGGACGGCCACCAGCTCGTCGTTCCACGTCGCCGAGTCCAGCGAGCTCTGCACGACGCCCTCGCTGACCCGCTGGGCGACGTCCTGGGGCATCGGGGCGAGGAAGCCCGCCTGCGCGAACTCGGGGACGTAGGGCGGGTCGAGGCTCATCAGGTCGATGGAGCTGTCGTTGGCGGCGAGGCGTCGGACGAGCTGCTCCCGCTGGGCGGACGACTCACGGGGCAGCTGGGAGACCTCGATGGTGTAGGCCCCGTTCGAGGCGTCGCTGCAGCGCTGCGCGATCTCCGCCTGCCCACCGGAGTCGGGGTTGATGTACCAGTTGAGCACCGGGGGGCCACCGGCGTCCCCACCGCCGCAGGCCGCGAGCGTGGACGCCAGGACCAGCGCGGCCGCCGAGCCCCCGAGTGCCCGGCGGGTGCGCGCCCGCCGACGTCGGGAGCCGCCCGTCGGCGGCCCTTCCCTTTCGTCGTTCGACACCGTCTGTCGCCTCCGAATCGGCGAGGCAGCGACCGTCGGTCACCGCAGTCTTCGTAACGTGGCCCAGGTCACCATGGGTGTCAACTCGAACGAAACCGCCTCGTAACCTGCAGCGACGCACCCCCCGGGATCAGCGCGGAGGGCTCACGAAGGCCGACGGCGTGGTCAGCTCCTTGGGGGTGCGCGGCAGGACGGTCTCGAAGTACGACCGCGCCGCCTTCGTCGTCCCGACGTCCGCGCCGGCCCGCTCGGACAGGAACCAGCGGTGCTCGAGGATCTCGTGGAAGACCTCCGCCGGGGCCAGCCGGCCCCGCAGGTCCCGCGGGATGGCGTCCACGACCGGCTGGTAGGACTCGGCGAGCCACCGGTACCCCGCGACGGTCTCCGACACCGGGGCGCCGGTCTTCTGCTCGAGGTTGGCCCGGAAGGCCCGCAGGTCGTTGAGCAGCCGCCGGGCCTGCCGCTCCTGGACCTCCAGCCCGGTCAACCGGAACAGCTCCCGCCGGTTCTCCCCCGGCTCGGCGACCCGGGTCTCCACCCGCAGTTTCGCCCCGCCGTCGGGGGTCGTCACCAGCTCGACCTCGCCGACGTCGAAGCCCAGGACGTTGAGCCGCTGGAGGCGCGCGGCCACCCGGTAGCGCTGCTCGTCGAGGGCGAACACCTCCTCGCGGGTGACCTCCTCCCAGAGCGCCTCGTACCGCAGGGGCAGGCTGTCGGCCACCTCGATCGGGTCGATGTCGGCCGGGAGCAGCTCGCCGAACTGCAGGTCGAGCAGCTCGGCGCCGACCCGCTCCCGGGCCAGGTCGACGTCGTACTGGCGCCGGCCGGGGCTGAGGGTGGGGTGGCGCTCGCTGGTCTCGGCGTCGACCAGGTACGCGGCGAGGGTCCCGGCGTCGAGCCGGAAGAGGGTGTTCGACAGCGAGCAGTCGCCCCAGAACACCCCGGCCAGGTGCAGGCGGACGAGCAACACGACCAGCGTGTCCAGCAGCTGGTCGGCGGAGTGCTCGGAGGTCGGGCGGGAGAACAGGTACCGGTAGGACATCGAGTACTCGAGGTACCGGGTGACCAGGATGGCGTCCTGCCCGTCCGGGCGGTCGACGCAGATGCCCAGCACGGACACCGACGGCAGGCCCTCCTCCTCGAACTGGCCGAGCAGGGCGTACTCGTGCCGGGCCAGCGGCTCGGCGATCTCCTTGAGGGCGTAGACGCAGCCGTGCTGGGCGGTGAACCGGACGACGTGCCGGGAGATGCCGCGCTGCGGCACGTCGATCAACAGCTCGGGGTCCCACTGCTCCAGCGGCTGGTGCCAGGGCAGCGCGAGCAGGGCGGCCCCGTCGGTGGCCGGTGGCCGGAAGAGGTACCGCACGGCGGCCTCCGAAGGTCTACGGGCAGCAGCCGACCGCCTCGGCTGGGCGTGCCGGACGGTCACCATCCCACCACGCCGGTCGGCGCGCGACCGCCCCGGTCAGGCCGCCGCGGCGGCCACCAGGACGGCGAGCCGCTCGGCGGCCGCCCGTCGCGCAGGCGCCTCTCCCGGCTGCAGGACCAGCCCGACCAGCCAGTGCGCGACGACGCCGGCGGCGTCCCGGTCGGTCCGCAGCGCCGCGGCGAGCCGGTCGAGGACCTCTGCCCAGCGGTCGGCCGGGGCGGCCAGCAGCCCCGTGAGCGCCTCGGGCTCGTCGCGGGCGAGTCGCTGCAGCACGGGGTGCGCGGCCACCTCGTCGGCTACCGCGGCCAGCGCGGCGGCCGGCGGCCCGCCCGCGGCGACCGCGGCCAGCCGGTCCAGCTCGCCGGCCAGCAGCGCGCGGGCGACCTCGTCCTTGGTGCGGAAGTGGTTGTAGAGGGTCGCCTTGGCGACGCCGGCCGCCGCGGCGATCGACTGCATGGTGCTGCGGCGCAGCCCCCGCTCGGCGAAGGCACGGGCCGCGCCGTCGAGCAGCCCGGCCCGGGTGCGGCCCATGGCGTTGCCGCCGCGGGTGTGGCTGCCGGGGGCGTGGGCCGGTGCAGGGGGCACCCAGCCGGACACCGGAGCGGTGGACGGGATCGGGCCGGCCGTCGCCATGTCCCCCTGTCTGGCACCCCGCAGGGGGAGAGTCAAGGACGCCGGGCCGTCCCCGGCCGTGTCGCGGGGGTCAGGCCGCCAGCGAGACCGCGGTGCGCGCAGCCGGGCGGGCCGGCGCGCCGACCAGCGCCAGGGCCGGCTCGGCGACCGGCTGCTCGGCCGCCGGCTCCTGGGCCGACTGCTCCGCCGCGGGGGCGGCCGCACCGGGCGCGGGGGTGAGCGGGCGGACCCCACCGGCGTGCCGCAGCTCCAGGCTGACCTCGGCGAGCACGTCGGCGAGCTCGAGGTCGAGGGCGTCGCAGATCGACGCGAGGAGCTCGGAGGAGGCCTCCTTCTGCCCCCGCTCGACCTCGGAGAGGTAGCCCAGGCTCACCCGGGCGGCACCGGAGACGTCCCGCAGCGTCCGGCGCTGACGCAACCGGTGGCCGCGCAGCGTGTTCCCGAGCTGGGTGCGCAGCAGCGTCATGGCCGTCTCCTGTCCTGCCTGTGCGGAAGCGGCGGCGCCCCGGAAGGGCGCCGTGCGCTCACGGTACGCGGAGCCACTGACCGGCACCGCGCCATCCCGGACGCGTCCGCTCTGGGCGTAACGCCCGAGGCCGCCGGCCCCTTCCCGTTCCGCGGTGCGCCGGGCGGCCCCGTCCCGGGTCCCGCCCCGTCCCGGAGGCTTCTTCAGGCGGGGGCGTCGGTGCGCGAGCCGCCGGCCGCGCGACGGGCCGCGGCCGCGCGCATCGCCCGCGCGCTCGTGCGGCGCAGCACCAGGGCCCGGTAGACGTAGTCGAGCCCGGTGACGACGGTGAGCACGAGGGCCACGGCCATGACCCACCACCGGGCGCTGGCCAGCACGCCCTCGAGCGGCAGGATGTAGAGCCCGATCGCGAGCGCCTGCACGACGGTCTTGGCCTTGCCGCCCCGGCTGGCCGCGATCACGCCGTGGCGGATCACCCAGAAGCGCAGCAGGGTCACGCCGATCTCGCGGACCAGGATCGCCAGCGTCACCCACCACGCCAGCAGGGACAGCACCGACAGCCCGATCAACGCGGTGCCGGTGAGCGCCTTGTCGGCGATCGGGTCGGCGAGCTTGCCGAACTCGGTGACCTGGCCCCGGCGCCGGGCGATCATCCCGTCGTAGCGGTCGGTGATGATCGCCAGCCCGAAGAACAGCGTGGCCCAGTAGCGCTGCGCCTCGTCCGTGCCGCCGTCGGTGAGCAGCAGGACGGCGAACACCGGCACCACCGCCAGCCGGAGCACCGTGAGCGCGTTCGGCAGGTTGACCAGCCGCACCGACTGGGGCGGCGTGGCGGCGGGGTCGGCGGACTCGCTCATGGAGTGACCGCGGGGACGAGCGCGGCGGCGACCAGGTCCACGCCCTCCGTGCCGACGACCTCGGCGACCACGAGCCGGCCCGCGACCGCGCCGTCGGGCACGCCGGTCACCGTCGTCGTCCCGTCGGCCTCGGGGTCCTGGTGGGCGGCGTGCCCCAGCCAGGTCCCGGGCCCCTCCTCGGCGGAGAGGTCCTCGGTGAGCAGCACCTCGACCTGCTCGCCGAGGCGGTCCTCGGCGCGCTGGGCGGTCAGCTCCTCGACCAGGTCGGTGATCCGGCGCACGCGGGCGTCGATCTCGGCCTGGTCGAGCTTGCCGGGCATCCCGGCCGCCTCGGTGCCCTCCTCGTCGGAGTAGCCGAACACGCCGACCGCGTCGAGGCGCCCCTCCACCAGGAATCGCTCGAGCTCGGCGACGTCGTCCTCGGTCTCCCCCGGGAACCCGAGGATGACGTTGGTGCGGAAGCCGGCGGTGGGCGCCAGCGCCCGGGCCCGCTCGACGAGCGCCAGGAAGTCGTCGGTGCCACCGAACCGGCGCATGCGGCGCAGCAGCGTCGGCGAGGAGTGCTGGAACGACAGGTCGAAGTACGGGGCGACGCCCTCGGTCGCCGCGATGACCTCCAGCAGACCGGGCCGCAACTCGGCCGGCTGCAGGTAGGCCACCCGCACCCGGGCGATGCCCTCGACCGCGGCCAGCTGCGGCAGCAGCCGCTCCAGGGAGCGCAGGTCGCCGAGGTCCTTGCCGTAGGAGGTCGAGTTCTCGCTGACCAGCACCAGCTCGGTCACGCCCTGGGCGGCCAGCCACTGCGCCTCGCCGAGCACCTCGGCCGGCGGCCGGGAGACGAACGCGCCGCGGAAGGCGGGGATGGCGCAGAACGCGCACCGCCGATCGCAGCCCGAGGCGAGTTTGAGCGCGGCGGAGGGGCCGCCGGCCAGCCGCCGGCGCTGCACCCAGCCGTGGCCGGGGATGACCGGCGCGTCGTCCGAGGTCACCGCGGCGGTGCGCGCCACCGGGCTGATCGGCAGCAGGGTGCGCCGGTCACGCGGGTCGTGCGGCACGAGCGATCGCCCGGAGAGGACGTCGTCGAGCCGGTCGCCGATCGCGGCGTAGTCGTCGAAGCCCAGGACGGTCGCCTCGGGGAGGGCGCCGGCCAGCTCCGAGCCGTACCGCTCGGCCATGCAGCCGACGGCGACGACCGAGGCGCCGGAGTCGGTCGCGGCGAGGATCGCGTCGACCGAGTCCTTCTTGGCCGACTCGATGAAGCCGCAGGTGTTGACCAGGACGGCGTCGGCCTCGTCGGCGTCCTCGACGAGCTCGTAGCCGCCGGCGGCCAGGCGGCCGGCCAGCTCCTCCGAGTCGACCTCGTTGCGGGCGCAGCCGAGGGTCACCACCGCCACCTTGCGGGCGGCGTCGAGCGGAGCTGTCACCGCCCCATCGTAGTCGGCTCGCCGGCCCGTGCCGGGAGACCGCGAGTGACTCGGGACTCGCGGCCTCCCGGCGGGAACCGGCTCAGGCGTCGCCGCCGCCGCGCAGGAGGAACATCACCGACTCGAGCTCGTCGGGCTTGATGAGCACGTCGCGGGCCTTGGAGCCCTCCGACGGCCCGACGATGCCGCGGCTCTCCATGAGGTCCATGAGCCGGCCGGCCTTGGCGAAGCCGACCCGCAGCTTGCGCTGCAGCATCGACGTCGACCCGAACTGGCTGGTGACCACGAGCTCCACCGCCTGGACGAGCAGCTCCAGGTCGCCGCCGATGTCCTCGTCGATCTCCTTCTTCTCGCCACCCGCGGCACTGAAGACCTCTTCCCGGTACTCGGGCTCGGCCTGCCGCTTGGTGAACTCGACGACCGCCTCGATCTCGGCGTCGGAGACGTAGGCCCCCTGGACGCGCATGGGCTTGCCCTGGCCGATCGGCATGAAAAGGGCGTCGCCCATGCCGATCAGCTTCTCCGCGCCGGGCTGGTCGAGGATGACCCGGCTGTCGGTGAGGCTGGACGTGGAGAAGGCCAGGCGCGACGGCACGTTGGCCTTGATCAGGCCGGTGACGACGTCGACCGACGGCCGCTGGGTGGCCAGCACCAGGTGGATGCCGGCCGCACGCGCCTTCTGGGTGATCCGGACGATCGACTCCTCGACGTCGCGCGGGGCGACCATCATGAGGTCGGCGAGCTCGTCGACGATGGCGAGGATGTAGGGGTAGGGCCGGTACACCCGCTCGCTGCCGGGCGGGGCGGTGATCTCGCCCTTCTCGACCTTGCGGTTGAAGTCGTCGACGTGCCGGACGCCGGTGGCCCGCATGTCCTGGTAGCGCTGCTCCATCTCCTCGACCAGCCAGGCCAGCGCGGTGGCGGCCTTCTTGGGGTCGGTGATGATCGGCGTGATCAGGTGCGGGATGCCGTCGTAGGGCGTGAGCTCGACCATCTTCGGGTCGATCAGGATCATCCGCAGCTGGTCGGGGGTGGCCCGCAGCAGCAGCGAGGTCAGCAGCGAGTTGACGCAGCTGGACTTACCGGCACCGGTGGCACCGGCGACCAGCAGGTGCGGCATCTTCGCCAGGTTCGCGCAGACGAAGCCGCCCTCGATGTCCTTGCCCAGGCCGACCAGCATCGGGTGCGGGTCCTGCTTGGCCACCTGCGAGCGCAGCACGTCGCCGAGGCTGACCATCTCGCGGTCGACGTTGGGCACCTCGACGCCGACCGCGGACTTGCCGGGGATCGGTGCCAGGATGCGGATGTTGTCGTTGGCCACCGCGTAGGCCATGTTCTTGGTCAGCGCGGTGATCTTCTCGACCTTGACCGCCGGGCCGAGCTCGATCTCGTACCGGGTGACCGTCGGCCCGCGGGTGAAGCTGGTGACGACGGCGTCGATGTTGAACTGCTCGAGCACCCCCGTGATGGCCTCGATGGCCGCCTCGTTGGCCTTGGAGCCCTTCTTCGGCGGGTCGCCGGCGCGCAGCACGTTGACCGAGGGCAGCGTGTACTGCCCCTCGACCGGCTCGATGCGCAGCTGCTCGGGCTCGGTGATGGGCTCGAGCTCCTCCGGCGGCGCGGTCCGGTCCACGACCGGCGGACGGCGCGTCGGGACCGGCGGGGGCGGCGGCTCGTGCCGCACGGCCTCGGGCGCCTCGTCGAGCGCCGCGTGGTCGATCGCCGGCAGGGTCTCCACCGGGCCGGTGTCCATGAGGTCGTCGGCCAGCGACCGGCGGCGGGAGCGCGGAGCCGGCGCGGGCTCGACGTCCTCCTCGTCGTCCCAGTCCTCGTCGTAGTCCTCGTCGGCCGCCTGGCCGAGCAGCCGGTCGCCGAGCTCGCGCAGCCGCTCGGGGATCTGGTGCACCGGCGTCGCGGTGAGCACCAGCAGGCCGAAGAACGCCAGGAGGACCAGCAGCACGACGGTGACGACGCTGCCGACGCCGGCGACCAGCGGGGTGCCGACGGCCCAGCCGGTCAGCCCCCCGGAGCCCGGCCGGCCCTCGGCGGGGACGGCGCCCTCGCCGACGACCTGCGCGATGCCCAGCACCGACGCGACCGCGCACAGCCAGCCGATCGCCAGCCGGCCACGGGCCTCGGGGCGGGGGCCGCGACGCAGCAGCCGGAGGGCGGCCAGGAGCAGCAGCACCGGCAGGACGACGACCAGCGAGCCGACGACCCACCGCACGCCGTCGGCCAGCGCGGCGCCGACCGGGCCGATGCCGTTGGTCCAGGCCGCGGCGCCGAGGACGACCGCGAGGCCGAGCACGGCCAGCCCGACACCGTCGCGGCGGTGCTCGGGTGCGAGCGGCTCGGCCTCCTCCGGCCGGGCCACGGAGCGGGCCAGCCCGCCGGCCCCGCGGGCCAGCAGGGACCAGCCACCGCTGATGACGCCCCACAGACCGGGGCCGGAGTTCTTCGGCGCGGGCTTCCGGGCGGCGGGCTTGCGGCCACCGGAGGCGGGCCGCTTCGCGGGCGGGCGCTTCCGGGACGCCGTCGAGCCCGAACCGGAGCGTCCGCGCGCCGGCGACTTACCCGACGAGCGGGTCGTCGTCGTGCGAGCAGGCATGCGTCAGACCGTAATCGCCGCAGGTGCGCGCCGACGGCAGGCGACGCTTCGTGTCCGCCACCTACGGTCAGGGCATGCCGACCCCTCCCCCGCTCCCCCACGGCAGCTGGCCCACGCCGATCACCTCCGAACTCGTGGTCCGCGCGGCCGCCCGCCTCGGCGAGGTGGCCGTCGACGGCACCGACGTGTGGTGGTCGGAGTCACGGCCGGGCGAGGGGGGCCGCTCGGCCGTGGTCCGCCGGTCCGCGGACGGCGCCGTCGAGGACGCCCTGCCGCCGCCGTGGAACGCCCGGACGCGGGTGCACGAGTACGGCGGCGGCGCGTGGACCGTCGCCGGGGGCACCGTGTGGTTCACCGGGTTCGCCGACCAGCGGCTGTACCGGCTCGACGCCGGAGCGGGCGAGCCGGTCGCGGTCACGCCGGAGCCCGACCTGCCGGCGGGGGTCCGCTACGCCGACCTGACGCCGACGCGGGGCGGCGCGCTGCTCGCCGTCCGGGAGACGCACACGGCCGGCGGTGCGGCGGCCGACGTGGTCAACGAGATCGTCCGGATCGGGCCGGAGGGGACCGAGGAGGTCCTCGTGAGCGGGCCGGACTTCGTCTCCGACCCGCGCCCCTCCCCCGACGCCCGGTCCCTCGCCTGGCTGCAGTGGGAGCACCCGGACATGCCCTGGGACGCCGCCCGGCTCGTCGTCCGCACCGACGACGGCACCGAGACCGTCGTCGCGGGCGGGCGTCGGGCCGGCGGGACCGCGGAGTCCGTCGTCCAGCCGACGTGGGCCGCCGACGGCAGCCTGTGGTTCTGCCTGGACCGCACCGACGTGTGGGCGCTGTACCGCTGGCGGCCGGGTGGGGACGTCGACCTCGTGCTCGACCTCGGCGCGGACATCGCCGGGCCGCAGTGGGTGTTCGGGGCCCGCCGCTTCGCGCTGCTGCCCGACGGCCGCGTCGTCCTGGCCGTCGCGCGGGAGGGTGCCGACCGGCTCGCCGTCCGGGAGACCGACGGCACGGTGCGCGAGCTCGACGTCCCGTACGCGGCGTTCCGGTACGTGACCGCGGCCGACGGCGCGGTGGTGTGCGTGGCCGGGGGCCCGGCCAGCGAGCCGGTGGTGCTGCGGGTTCCGGTGGACGGCGGTGCGGCCGAGGTGCTGCGACCGGCCCGCGACCTCGGCCTGGACCCGGCGTGGTTCGCCCGGCCCGAGCACCTGACCTTCCCGACGCCGGACGACGGCACCGGCATCGAGGCCGCGCACGCGCTGGTCTACCCGCCGACCAACCCCGAGGCGTCCGCGCCGGAGGGGTCGCTGCCGCCGCTGCTGGTCGTCGTCCACGGCGGGCCGACGGCAGCGGCGACGCCGGTGCTCGACCTGGGCGTGCAGTACTGGACCTCGCGCGGGTTCTGCGTCGCCGACGTCGACTACCGCGGGTCGGCCGGCTACGGGCGCCGCTACCGCGAGGCGCTGCGGGGCAACTGGGGCGTGGTCGACCTCGACGACGTCGTCGCCTGTGCCACGTTCCTGGCCGACAGCGGCCGGGTCGACCCCGCTCGGATGGCCATCCGCGGCGGCTCGGCGGGCGGGTACACCACGCTGGCGGCGCTGTGCCTGCGGCCGGGGGTGTTCACCGCGGGGGCCAGCCACTTCGGCGTCGCCGACCTCGCCGCGCTCGCCGCGGACACCCACAAGTTCGAGTCCCGCTACCTCGACGGGCTGGTGGCCCCGTGGCCGGAGGGCGCCGAGGTCTACGCGCAGCGGTCACCGATCAGCCACGTGGCCGCCTTCGACACGCCGCTGGCGGTCTTCCAGGGCGAGGAGGACCGCGTGGTGCCGCCGGAGCAGGCCGAGGCGATCGTGACGGCGCTGCGCGAGAAGGGCGTGCCGCACGCCTACCTGCTGTTCCCCGGCGAGCAGCACGGGTTCCGGAGGGCCGAGAACATCCGCGCCGCGCTGGACGGCGAGCTGTCGTTCTACGCCCAGGTGTGGGGCTTCGACCTCCCCGCCGACGAGGGCATCACGCCCATCCCGGTTTCCGGAGGCTGAGGCGGCCCCGCTGCAGGGTCCCGCGCCGAGCGTGCGAGGCGTGGGGGGCAGCGGGGTCCTCTCTCAGACCTCGAGGACGGTGGGGATGATCATCGGCCGGCGGCGGTGGGTGTCCGACACCCACTTGCCGATGGTCCGGCGGATCACCTGGGAGAGCCGGTGCGGATCGGTCTCCCCGTCGGCCAGGGTGCGCCGCAGCGCCTCCTCGACCAGCTGCAGGGCCGGGTCGAAGACGGTGGGGTCGTCGGCGAAGCCGCGAGCCGAGAGGTGCACCGGCCGCACGATCGTGCCGGTCGAGGGCTCGATGACGACGGTGAGCGCCACGAACCCCTCGTCGCCGAGGATGCGCCGCTCCTGCAGCGACTCCTCCCCCACGTCGCCGACGTTGAGCCCGTCGACGTAGACGTCCCCGACCGGGACGCTGCCCACGATCGCGGCCTTGCCGTCGACCAGGTCGACGACGACGCCGTTCTCGGCCAGGAGCACCCGGTCGGCGCTCATCCCGGTCTCCTCCGCGAGCGCGGCGTGCGCCCGCAGGTGCCGCCACTCACCGTGCACCGGCATGAGGTGGCGCGGCTTGGCGACGTTGAGCAGCGTGCGCAGCTCCCCGGCGGGCGCGTGCCCGGAGACGTGCACCCGCGCGGTCTCCTTGTGCACGACCGTGGCGCCGAGGCGGGCCAGGCCGTTGATGACCTTGTAGACGGCGGTCTCGTTGCCGGGCACCAGGGACGAGGCGAGGACGACGGTGTCGCCGGCCTCGATGGTGACCTGGTGGTGGTCGCCGCGCGCCATGCGGCCGAGCGCGGACAGCGGCTCCCCCTGCGAGCCGGTGCAGACCAGGACCACCTGGTCCGGCGGCATGGCGGCGGCCTCGTCGAGGGAGACCATCAGCCCCGGCGCGACCCGCAGCAGGCCGAGGTCCCGGGCCACGCCCATGTTGCGGACCATCGACCGGCCGACGAACGTGACCTTCCGGCGGTGGGTCTCGGCGCAGTCGAGGACCTGCTGGATCCGGTGCACGTGACTGGCGAAGCTGGAGACGATCAGCCGCTGGGTCGCCCGCGCGAAGACGTCGTCCAGCACCGGGCCGATCGACCGCTCGGAGGTGACGAAGCCGGGGATCTCGGCGTTGGTCGAGTCGGCCAGCAGCAGGTCGATGCCCTCGACGCCGAGCCGGGCGAACGCGCCCAGGTCGGTGAGGACGCCGTCGAGCGGCAACTGGTCCATCTTGAAGTCCCCGGTGTGCACCAGCGTCCCGGCCGGCGTGTGCACGGCGACCGCCAGCGCGTCGGGGATCGAGTGGTTGACCGCGATGAACTCGCAGTGGAAGGGCCCGGCGACGTGGTCGTCGCCCGCGGCCACCTCCACCAGCGTCGGGACGATGCGGTGCTCGCGCAGCTTGGCCGCCACCAGGGCGAGGGTGAACCGCGAGCCGACCAGCGGGATGTCGCCGCGCAGCCGGAGCAGGTACGGGATCGCGCCGATGTGGTCCTCGTGCCCGTGGGTGAGGACGACGGCGGCGATGTCGCCCAGCCGGTGCTCGATGACCCCGAAGTCGGGGAGGATCAGGTCGACGCCGGGCTGCTCGGCCTCCGGGAACAGGACCCCGCAGTCGACGACCAGCAGGGCCCCGTCGTACTCCAGCACGGCCATGTTGCGGCCGATCTCGCCGAGCCCGCCCAGCGCCATCACCCGCAGGCCGCCGGAGGGCAGCGGGGGCGGGGCCTGGAGGTCGAGGTGCGGTTGGCTGATCGGGGCGCTGGACGCCGCGCTCACAGGGCCACCCCACCCGCCGTCAGGTCGGCGCGGAGGCGCTCGACCTGCTCGGGGGTGGCGTCGACGAGCGGCGGGCGCACCGGCCCGGCGGGCAGGCCGAGCGCGTTGAGGGCCGCCTTGACCAGGATGGCGCCCTGGGTGCGGAAGACCCCGGTGTAGACCGGCAGGAGGCTCTCGTTGACCGCGCGGGCCTTGACCAGGTCACCGGACTCGACCGCCGCGATCAGCTCGGCCAGCCGGGGGCCGACCAGGTGGCCGACGACGCTCACCACGCCGACCGCGCCGATCGCCAGCAGCGGCAGGTTCAGCATGTCCTCGCCGCTGTAGTAGGCCAGGTCGGTGCGGGCGAGGGTCCAGGCCACCGAGCCGAGGTCGCCCTTGGCGTCCTTGACCGCGACGATCCGCGGGTGCTCCGCCGCCCGGACCAGCGTCTCCACCTCGATGGGGACGACGGTGCGCGGCGGGATGTCGTAGAGCATCACCGGCAGGTCGGTGGAGTCGGCGACGGCGGTGAAGTGCCGCAGCAGGCCGGCCTGCGGGGGCTTGTTGTAGTACGGCGTCACGACCATGAGGCCGTGCGCGCCGAGCCGCTCGGCGTCGCGGGCCTTCTCGATGGAGTGGGCGGTGTCGTTGGTCCCCACGCCGGCGACGACGGTCGCCCGGTCGCCCACCGCGTCCAGGACCGCCTCGAGGACGGCGCGCTGCTCGGCGTCGCTGAGCGTCGGCGACTCCCCCGTCGTCCCGCAGACCACGAGCCCGTCGTGGGCCCCGCGGTCGACCAGGTGGGCAGCCAGTTCCTGGGCGCCGGCGAGGTCGATCGAGCCGTCCTCGGCCAGCGGGGTGACCATCGCCGTCAGGACGCGCCCGAAGGGCCGAGCGGGGTCGCTGGTCATGGGGTGAATCTACCGATCGAGCACGGCTGCGTTCCGCGCCACCGCGCCGGGGCCGGTGCCGCGCCGGAACTCCGACACCGCGTACCGCAGGCCGGTCGTGGACGTCGACCAGCCCTCCGCGGGGTCGCGGGCGACCCGGCACCACTCCGGCCCCGGGACCGGCGCCCACGTGTCGCCGTCCACCCGCGTGTCGACGTCGGTGACCACCAGCCGGTCGGCGTGCGGCAGGAAGGCCGCGTAGACCCGGCCCCCGCCGATGACCCACAGGTCCGTGCTGTCGCCGAGGACCTCCTCGACCGAGCCGGCGCGGTGCGCGCCGTCGGCCGACCAGGACGGGTCGGTGGTGAGGACGACGTTGGTGCGCCCCGGCAGCGGGCGGAACCGGTCGGGCAGCGACTCCCAGGTGCGCCGGCCCATGACCACCGTCGAGCCGGTGGTGAGCGCGCGGAAGAGCTTCAGGTCCTCGGGCAGGTGCCACGGCAGCGCGCCGTCGGAGCCGATGACCCCGCCGTGGGCCTGCGCCCAGATGAGGCTGACACGGCGCTGCCCCTCTGGTGACCTCGCGCGCTCGGTGCCCTGCCTCTCTGGTGACCTCGCACGCTCGGTGCCCTGCCCCTCTGGTGACCTCGCACGCTCGGTCACACGGCCACCGGGGCCTTGATGGCCGGGTGGTGCCGGTAGTCGTGCACGGTGAAGTGCTCGAAGGTGTAGTCGAACAGCGAGGGCGCGGGGGCGAGCTCGAGTGTCGGGAAGGGCAGCACCTCGCGGGAGAGCTGCTCGGTCACCTGCTCGACGTGGTTGCTGTACACGTGGCAGTCCCCGCCGACCCAGATGAAGTCCCCCGGGGCGAGCCCGACCTGGGCGGCGACCATGCGGGTCAGCAGCGCGTAGCTGGCGATGTTGAACGGGACGCCGAGGAAGAGGTCGGCGCTGCGCTGGTAGAGCTGGCAGGACAGCCGGCCGTCGGCGACGTGGAACTGGAACAGCGCGTGACACGGGGCCAGGGCCATCTCCGGGATCGCGGCGACGTTCCAGGCCGAGACGATCATCCGGCGGGAGTCCGGGTCGGCGCGCAGGGTGTCCAGCACGCCGGCGATCTGGTCGACGTGCCCGCCGTCCGGCGTCGGCCACGACCGCCACTGGACGCCGTAGACCGGCCCGAGCTCCCCCTCGGGGGAGGCCCACTCGTCCCAGATGGTGACGCCCTTGTCCCGCAGCCAGCCGACGTTGGAGTCGCCGCGCAGGAACCACAGCAGCTCGTAGGCGACCGACTTGAAGTGGACGCGCTTGGTGGTGACCAGCGGGAAGCGCTCGGACAGGTCGTACCGCAGCCGCTCGCCGAACAGGCTCACGGTGCCGGTACCGGTGCGGTCCTGCTTGGGGGTGCCCCGCTCGAGCACCCGGCGGAGCAGGTCCTCGTACTGGGTGTCGATCGGGCCGTCGGTCGCGCTTGCCACGGGCCCGAGGGTACGGCCGTGGTCCGGGCTCGTCGGCGAGGCGCGGGTGTGACACCACGACCCCTTGCGGTGGTGCCACACGTGGCGTCACCATGACGCCATGGCGATGCTGGACCTCACCCCCCACGTCCGGGCGCTGCGCGAGTCGCTCGAGGCGGTGGCCGCGGTGGGCACGCCCGAGGCCCGGGAGACCGCACGGCTGCTGGCCGCCGGGATGGAGCCCGCGGTCCGGATGGTGCTGCTCGACGCCCTGTCGGCGCTGGCGGCGGAGGTCACCGCGGCCTGGGACGGCGGCCTGGTCGACGTGCGCGTCCGCGGTGGGGACCCCGAGGTGGTCGTCGTCCCCGACGCGCCGACCCCGGCCGTCGACGACGAGCCGCCCGCCGTCGACGAGGAGGCCGAGGGCGGGGTGGCGCGGATCAGCCTGCGCCTCCCCGAGCCGCTCAAGGTCCGCGCCGAGCAGGCCGCCGCCGCCCGCCACACGTCGCTCAACACCTGGCTGGTGCGGGCGGTTGCGGCGGCCCTGCACACCCCCGGGTCCGCGCCGTCCGGGCGCGGGCCACGCCGGCTCTCCGGGTTCGCCCGGAGCTGACCCCTGGAGGTCCCCGTGACCGTGCGCAGTCTGACCCGCCCCGCCGGCGGTCCCCCGCCGGTCGTCGACGTCCGCAACCCGGCCGGCTCGGTCACCGTGACCGCGGCCGAGGGGGCGGCCGAGCTGTCGGTCGAGGTCGAGGCCCTCGACGAGGCCGCCGAGCACCTGCTCGACCGGGTCGGGATCGACGTCGCCGAGGGGCCGCCGCTGCGGCTGCGGGTCGCCGTCCCCGAACGGCGACTGTTCGGCGCGCCGGCCTTCGCCGTGCGGGTGGGCACACCGGCCGGCGCCACGGTCCGCGTGCGGGCAGGCTCGGCGGACTGCGACCTGCGCGGTCCGCTGGGGCCGGTGGTGGTCGCCTCGGCCAGCGGGGAGTGCGCCGTCGAGGAGTGCACCGAGCTGCAGGTCCGCAACGCGAGCGGCGACGTCCGGGTGGGCACGGTCCACGGGGCGGCCACCCTCGGGACGGCGTCCGGGGGTGTGCGGGTCGGGTCCGCGGGCGGTGCCGTCGAGGTCCGCACCGCGTCGGGGGACGTCGACCTCGGCTCGGCCGGCGGGGACACCTCGGTGCGGTCGGCGTCCGGGGACGTGTCCGTCGCCGGCACCGCCGGCGGGGACGTGCGCCTCACCACCGTGTCCGGCGACGCGACGGTCGGCGTCCTCCCCGGGCGGCGGGTGTGGCTGGACCTGTCCAGCGTCTCCGGGCGCCTGGCCTCCGACCTCGACGACGACGGCGCGGGTGACGGGCCGGCCGAGCTCACCGTGGCCGTGCGCACCGTCTCCGGCGACGTGCGCGTCCGGCGCACCGCTCCCGCGGCCTGAGCTCAGCGCAGGGCGACGGCGAGGTCCGCGGCGAGGTCCCCGCGGTCGGCGACGACGACGGCGTCGAGCTCCAGCCAGCCGGCCATGAGCGTGAGCTCGGCGGCGAGCGCTGCGGCGACCTCGGCGCGGTCGACCCCGTCCTCGGCGAAGGCCGACTGCACCCGCAGCAGGCCCGCCTGGCGGTCGGCCTTGAGGTCCACCCGGGCGACGAGCCGGTCGCCGAGCAGGAACGGCAGGACGTAGTAGCCGTGCACCCGCTTGGCGGCCGGCGTGTAGATCTCCAGGCGGTAGCGGAAGCCGAAGATGCGCTCGACCCGCGGCCGCTCCCACACCAGCGAGTCGAAGGGGCTGAGCAGCGCCCGGGCCCGGATCCAGCGGGGACGGCGCGCCTCGGGGTGCAGCCAGGCCGGCGCACCCCACCCGGCCACCTCGACCGGCAGCAGCTCACCGGCGTCGGTGAGCTCGGCGATCGCGGCCCGGGTGGGGCCCGGCCTGAGCCGGAAGTAGTCGCGCAGGTCCCGCTCGGTGGCCACCCCGAGGGCACGCGCGGCGGTGCGCACCAGCTCCCGCACCGCCGCGGCCGGCTCGGGGGTGGGCGTCCCCAGCACGGTGGCGGGAAGCACCCGCTCGGCCAGGTCGTAGACCCGTTCGAAGGCCGTGGTGCGGCCGCGCGTGGTGAGGACGCCGGTGTAGAAGAGCCACTCGAGAGCGACCTTGCCCGCGTGCCAGTTCCACATGCTGCCCGGACGGTCGGGCCGCGGTTCGGCGAGGTCGCTGGCCTTGAGCGGGCCGCCCTCCCGCACCCGGTCGAGCACCTCGGCGACGAAGCCGGGGCGCTCCCGCTGGATGCGCACCATGGACCCCCACGCGTGCTCCTCGGCGGCCGCCATGCGCCACCGCAGGTACGGGTGCAGCCGCACGGGCAGGAAGGACGCCTCGTGCGCCCAGTACTCGAACAACGCCCGGCGCCGGCCGGCCAGCTCGTCGATGGCGGCGCGCGGGTACGGCCCGAACCGGCTGAACCCGGGCAGGTAGTGCGCCCGGGAGAGCACGTTGACCGAGTCGATCTGCACGACGGCCAGCCGCTCGGTCATCCGGCGCAGGTGCCGGCCGTCGACGACCCCGGCCGGCCGGGGATCGGCGAACCCCTGGGCGGCAAGGGCGATGCGGCGGGCGAGCGGTGCCGGCAGCCGGTCGACGACGGGGTGGCCCACAGCGGGCGATCCTGCCTGGTGGGTCCGACAACCGCCGCGCGGACCTACGCTGCCCGGCGTGGACCCGACCTCGCCGTTCCCTCGCCTGACCGGCAACGCCGAGGTGTCGGTGCGCCCCGCCCGGGCGGCGGACGCCGCGGACATCGCCCGGGTGCAGGCGGTCACCTGGCGGACGGCCTACCGGTCCGCGCTCCCGGCCGACGTCCTCGACACCTGGGACGAGGAGGCCGCGGCGGCCGCGTGGCGCTCGGCCGTGCTGAGGCCACCGACACCCGCCCACGGCGTGTTGGTGGCGGTCGAGCGCGAGGTCGTCGTCGGTTTCGCGGCCTACGGACCGCCGGAGGCGGTCGACGTGGAGGGCGCCGGCAGCGGCCCGACGACCGAGGTCGCCACGCTCCTCGTGGAGCCACGGTGGGGACGGCGCGGACACGGCAGCCGCCTGCTGGCCGCGGTGGCCGACCTCGCCCGGACCTCGGGCGCGCTGCGCCTGCAGACCTGGCTCGCGGAACAGGACCGGGTGTCGGCGGACTTCTTCGAGTCGGCCGGCTGGGCGCCGGACGGGTGGGTGCGCACCCTCGACACCGGCGGCGCACCCCTGCGGGAACGGCGCTGGCACGCGCTGCTGGACGAGACGGACAGGGACCGATGACGTTCGAGGGGTTCCCCGACGAGGGGCTGGTCTTCTACGAGGGCCTGGAGGCCGACAACAGCAAGACCTACTGGACCCGCCACCGCGCGGTCTACGACGGCTGCGTGCGCGCCCCGGTGCAGGCCCTGGTGGACGAACTGGCCCCGGAGTTCGGCACGGCAAAGGTGTTCCGCCCCTACCGGGACGTCCGGTTCAGCCACGACAAGACGCCGTACAAGACGCACCAGGGCGCCGTGGTCAACCCCGAGGGGCGCGGCGCCGGCGCCTGGTACGTCCAGGTCTCCGCCGACGGCCTGATGGTCGCCGGCGGCTGCTGGCGGCTGGAGTCCGACCAGGTCGCCCGGTACCGCCGCGCCGTGGCCGACGACCTCCAGGGGACGCGCCTGCGCGCCGAGGTCGACCGCCTGGCCGGCGCCGGCTGGGACATCGAGGGCGAGCGGCTCACGCGCGTGCCCTCCGGCTTCTCGCCGGACGGCGACCGCACCGACCTGCTGCGGCACAAGTCCCTGCACGCCGCGCGCCGCTGGGAACCCGCGGACTGGCTGCACGACCGCCGGGCCCTCGACGAGGTCCGGACGGCGTGGCGCGACCTCGTCGCCCTCAACGCGTGGTTCGCCGACAACGTCGGGGCGACGACCAAGGAACCGCGCGCCCGACGCTGAGCCGTGCGCCGGCCCCGCTGCGTCCGCGGACCCGGCCGCCACCACGGCAGGACGCACAAATGCCGAAGGGGCCCCAGCGGTTGCTGGGGCCCCTTCGGGAATGGTTGTCCGGCGGCGTCCTACTCTCCCACCCCGTCTCCAGGGCAGTACCATCGGCGCTGAGAGGCTTAGCTTCCGGGTTCGGAATGGATCCGGGCGTTTCCCTCTCGCCATGGCCGCCGTAACGCTGTGAACTTCTCCACCTGCCGCTCCCCGCGGGGGGTGGTGGGGCGTTCAGAACCGCACAGTGGACGCGACAAGTCTTTCGTTTCTTTGTGGTGCTGCGACCCGTGAGTGTGTCAAGGGGGTCGTGATAGGTGTGTGGTCAAGCCCTCGGCCTGTTAGTACCGGTCAGCTGCACGCCTTGCGGCGCTTCCACCTCCGGCCTATCAACCCGCTGGTCTGGGCGGGGGCCTTACCCGG
>NZ_JBJGYS010000007.1:0-184405 GCF_054050115.1 Geodermatophilus sp. SYSU D00708
CGTTCGCCACTGATCCCCTCCCGAAGAAGGTTCACCGTTCGACTTGCATGTGTTAAGCACGCCGCCAGCGTTCGTCCTGAGCCAGGATCAAACTCTCCGTAGATGAATTTGCATCCGGGCGAGAACCGAGAGTTGGCACTCTCGATATCCATCAACCCAAAGAAACCCACAAAGGGGTTGTTACTTGGCACTGACTTTCGGCACGCTGTTGAGTTCTCAAGGAGCGGACGCGCTCCAACTCCAGCCTTTTCGGCCTTCGTTCGAGGCGGTGTCTCCACTTTACACCGCGCTCCGCATCAATTCAAACCGCGGGGGTTCGACTGGCGGTTGACCAGGCTGGCGGCCCGGTCCGTTCTCGCTCGGTGCAGAGAGAACATTACACGACCTCCAGGGCCCTCTGCAGGGGGGGTCCCGGAGGGGGGTACGTCCTCCCTCGATCGCCCTGTCCACCAGGGCTTTCGGCCTCCGGGCGGGCGGCTCGGGAGCCGTCGTCCGTGGGCGCTGGGTGGAACGGCAGCCACGGGTCCGCTCTTCCCGAGGCGTCCGAGCGCTGCGTCACAGGAGCGTCGAGCCCTGCGTCACAAGGCGCCCGGGACTCGGCCGGCGGCGGTCAGAGCACGCCGCGGGGGCGGAACTGCACGCTGACCCGGGGCCCGACGGGCTTGGCCGTCTTGGGGATGCAGTGCTCCCACGTCCGCTGGCAGGAGCCGCCCATGACGACGAGGTCGCCGTGCCCCAGGGGGAAGCGCCGGCTCTCGCCGCCGCCGACCGGCCTCAGGAGCAGCGGCCGCGGCGAGCCGAAGGAGACGATCGCCACCATCGTGTCCGCGCTGCGGCCGCGCCCGACGCGGTCCCCGTGCCAGGCGACGCTGTCCCGCCCGTCGCGGTAGAGACACATGCCGGCCGTGACGAACGGCTCGCCGAGCTCCGGGGAGTAGTGGGCGTTCAGCGCGTCGCGCGCCTCGGTCAGCAGCGGGTGCGGCAGCACCTCGCCTCCGCCGTACCACCGGAGCAGCCGGGGGACGGCGACCTCGCGCTCGTACATCTGCCGACGGTCGGCGCGCCAGCCGATGTCGCCGAGCAGGACCTCGAGGACGGCGTCGGACCCGGCGACCCACCCCGGCAGGTGGTCGACCCACGCTCCGCGGCCGAGCTGGTGCCGGGTGACGGTGAGCGGCCCGAGGGTCGGTTCCTCCGCCAGGTCCCACATCGACGGCTGGTGCGCGAGCGACATGGGCGCAGGCTACGCGCGATCGAACGTCTGTACGAGTGGAGCGCCCGCGGCCCCGTCCGGAGGCTCACCGCGAGCGTGCGCGCGGTGACGAGGACCGGGGCCTCCCTCAGGCGGTGAGCGCCAGCGCGAAGGGCAGGACGCGGGAGGCACCCGCCAGCCGCAGCTCCCGGCCGGCGACGGTGAGGGTCCAGCGCGAGTCGGCCAGGTCGTCGACGAGCAGGACCGGGACGGGACCCATCGCCGCGAGCTGCTCGCGCAGCTGGGGACCCACCACGATCCGCTGCCACACCCCCGCCAGTCGGAAGGCGCTGTTCCCGCCGGGCTGTCCGGTCGGGCCGCCGTGCGCGAGGGAGAGCTCACCGAGGTAGGGCAGCCGCCCGAGACCGGCCAGCCCCTGCGCCAGGCCGGTCACCAACCGGGGGCGCCGCCGCGACGGCACCGCGACGACCGCGGCCGGCCGCTCGGCCCAGTCCCAGGCACCGAGCACGCGAGCGCAGGCGCGGATGAGCTCGTCGTCCGGCGGGGTGTCGGAGACCGCACGCCGGACCGGGACGTCGAAGGCGGCGTCCGGGTCCTCCTCGAGGCCGGGCGCCTCGAGGTCGACGACGCCACCCACGCCGTCGTCCCCCAGGAGGGAACGCAACCGCTGCCCCCAGCCCAGGTCGGTGAGCCGGGCGACGGCCCGGCCGGGGTCCATCTGCTCGCCGGGCGGGATCTTGCCCTTCACCTCCACGCCGAGCCGGTCAGCGCCGGTGGGCCACATCGCGCGGGGCGCGAGCTCCACGCCGGGCCGGTCGAGCGCCTCGGAGGCGGCCCGGGTCGCGGCCTCGGGCACGTCGGCCGCGTACCAGGGGCCGGCGCAGACGTCGCACCGGCCGCACGGCGCGGCGGTCGGGTCGTCCAGCGCCTCCTGGAGGAAGGCCATCCGGCACTGCGCCTCGTCGACGGGCCGGGCGTAGGCGATCATCGCGCGCTGCTCGGCCTCGCGGGTGCGGGTCACGCGGGCGTAGCGGTCGGCGTCGTACACCCACGGCCGGCCGGTGGCCCGCCAGCCGCCCTGCACCCGCTCGACCGCCCCGTCGACGGCCAACACCTTGAGCAGCAGCTCCAGCCGGGACCGGCGGACGTCGGCCACGGTCTCCAGCCGGGCCACCGACCAGGCCGCGCCGTCGGCCATCGCGGACAGCACGGCCGCGGCGTGGTCCTCCCGCGGCATGGAGGAGGTGGCGAACCACTGCCAGATCGCGAGGTCCTCCGGGCCGGGGAGGAGTAGCACGTCGGCGTGCTCGACGGCGCGGCCGGCCCGGCCGACCTGCTGGTAGTAGCTGACCGGGGAGGACGGCGCGCCCAGGTGGACGACGAACCCCAGGTCGGGCTTGTCGAAGCCCATGCCGAGCGCCGACGTCGCGACCAGGGCCTTCACCCGGTTCTCCCGCAGCGCCTCCTCGGCCTCGCGGCGGTCGGCGTCGTCCAGCCGCCCGGTGTAGGCGCGCACCTCGTGGCCGGCGTCCCGGAGCAGGGTGGCGGTCTCCTCCGCGGCGGCGACGGTGAGCGTGTAGACGATGCCGCTGCCCGGCAGGTCGCCGAGGTGGGCGGCCAGCCACGCCAGGCGGGCGCGGTCGGTGGGCAGCCGGAGCACGCCCAGGCGCAGCGAGTCCCGCGCCAGCGCACCCCGCACGGTGGTCACCGAGACCCCGCCGGCGCCCAGCTGCTCGGCGACGTCGGCCACGACCCGCTCGTTGGCGGTCGCCGTGGTGGCCAGCACCGGCGTGCCCGCGGGCAGCGTGCCCAGCAGGTCGCGGATGCGGCGGTAGTCGGGGCGGAAGTCGTGCCCCCAGTCGGAGACGCAGTGCGCCTCGTCGACGACCAGCAGGCCGCAGCGCTCGACCAGGTCGGGCAGCTGCTCCTCGCGGAACCGCGGGTTGGTCAGGCGCTCGGGCGAGACCAGCAGCACGTCGACGTCGTCGGCGGCCAGCCGCGCGGCGACGTCGTCCCACTCGGTGGCGTTGGCGCTGGAGATCTCCACCGCCCGGATGCCGGCCCGCGCGGCCGCCGTCACCTGGTCGCGCATCAGCGCCAGCAGGGGGCTGACCAGCAGCGTGGGGCCGGCGCCGCGGCGGCGGAGCAGCGCGGTCGAGACGAAGTACACCGCCGACTTGCCCCACCCGGTGCGCTGCACGACCAGGGCGCGCTCCGAGCGCTCCACCAGCGCGGCGACGGCGGCGTCCTGTCCCTCGCGGAACTCGGCGTCGGGCCGGCCGGTCAGCTCGCGCAGGACCTCGAGGGCCTCGGCGGCGAGGTCGGACGTCGGGGGCGCGACGGAGCTCATGGCTCCCGACAGTAGGTACCCGGGGCGACAGGACCGGCTGCCGCGCGGATCCTGGGGACGATGGAGGAGGATCCACAGGCGATGCGACCGCCGGACAACCACGTGCACACCCACTGGTCCTGGGACACCCCCGACTCGGCGACGATGGTGCGCGCCTGCGAGCGGGCGGTCGCCCGGGGCCTGCCGGCCATCGCCTTCACCGAGCACCTGGACTTCACCACCTGGTCCCCCGAGGACCGCGCCACCGCCGAGGGCCTGGTCGACCGGCACGCCTCCCGGCACCTGCCGATCGACGTCGAGGGGTACTTCGCCGAGCTGGAGGAGTGCCGCGAGCGCTTCCCCGAGCTGCGGATCTGGTCCGGCGTGGAGACCGGTGAGCCGCACCTGTTCGCCGCCAGCGTCGCCGACCACCTGCGCGACGCTCCGGTCGACCGCGTGCTCGGATCGCTGCACTCGCTGAGCGAGGACGGCCGGCTGTACGGCGTCGGCCGGCTGCTCTACCCCGACCCCGACACCACGATGCGCCGCTACCTGGCCGAGGTCGTCGACATGGTCGAGAACAGCGACGTCTTCCAGGTGCTCGCCCACGTCGACTTCCCGCGCCGGTACTGGCCCGGCGGCAGCGACCGGTACTCGGAGAAGGACTTCGAGGAGGAGTACCGGGCCGTCTTCCGGGCGCTGGCGCACACCGGCCGGGCGCTGGAGGTCAACACCACCAGCCCGCTGGCCTCGGTGGACCAGGTGCGCTGGTTCTTCGAGGAGGGCGGGGAGGCGGTCAGCTTCGGCAGCGACGCCCACCAGCCGCCCGTCGTCGGCCAGCACTTCGACCTCGCGGTGGACGTCGTGGAGTCCGCCGGGTTCCGCCCCGGACGGGACGCGTTCGACTTCTGGCGGCGCTGAGCACCGCTGGGCACCGCCGGGCACCACTCGGCACCGCTGGGCGCCGCAAAGAACTACTTCACCGCTAAGAGAACTGCCGTTAGGGTCGGGGGGTGACCTCACCCCGCCGCGTCGTGATCGCCCTCGGGGGCAACGCGATGACCGGGCCGGACGGCTCGGCCACGCCGGCCGCCCAGCAGGTGGCGATCGCCTCGGCGTCGGTGCACATCGCGGAGGTCGTGGCCACCGGCGTCGAGGTCGTGCTGACCCACGGCAACGGCCCCCAGGTGGGGAACCTGCTGGTCAAGAACGAGCTCGCGGCGCACGAGGTCCCCCCGGTGCCGCTGGACTGGTGCGTCGCGCAGACCCAGGCGACGATCGGCTTCACCCTCGCCGACGAGCTGGACGCCGCACTGGCCGCCCGCGGACTCCCCCAGCGCACCGCCAGCCTGGTCACCCGCACGCTCATCGACCCCGACGACCCCCACTTCCGCGAGCCCTCCAAGCCGGTCGGCCGGTTCCTCCCCCGCGAGCAGGCCGAGCAGTTCATCGCGCACGGGCAGATCTGGGAGGACCGCGGCGAGCGCGGCTGGCGGCGGGTGGTCGCCTCCCCCGAGCCGCGGTCGGTGATCGACGTCCCCGCCATCTCCGCGCTGGCCGCGGCCGGCTTCGTCGTGGCCTGCGCCGGCGGGGGTGGCATCCCGGTGGCGGAGGGCGGCGACGGCGGTGCCCTCCACGGCGTCGAGGCGGTCATCGACAAGGACCTCACCGCCGCCCTGCTCGCCGCCGAGCTGGGCGCCGACACCCTGGTCATCGCCACCGACGTCCCGAACGTGATGGTCGACTTCGGCACGCCGGACGCGCGCCCGCTGGGCCGGGTCACCGCTGCCGAGCTGCGCGCGCACGCCGCGGCCGGGCAGTTCGCCCGCGGCTCCATGGGTCCGAAGGTCGACGCCGCGCTGCGGTTCGTCGAGCGTGGCGCGGCGGCCGGCGCCGGACACGTCCGCCGCGCCGTCATCACCAGCCTCGAGCACATCTCCGACGCCGTCCGCAGTGACGACGCCGGCACCACCCTGACCGCCTGAGCACCGACAACCGAGAGGAAAGCCGTGCCCGCACCTATCGAGGTCCGCAAGGTCCCGCTGCACAACGTGAGTGACGCCTCCGAGCTGGCCAAGCTCATCGACGAGGGCGTCTTCGAGGCCGACCGGGTGGTCGCCGTCATCGGCAAGACCGAGGGCAACGGCGGCGTCAACGACTACACGCGGATCATCGCCGACCGCGCCTTCCGGGAGGTGCTGCAGGAGAAGGGGACGCGCTCGGCCGAGGAGGTCAAGCAGATCCCGATCGTGTGGTCCGGCGGCACCGACGGCGTCATCAGCCCGCACGCCACGATCTTCGCGACCCTGCCCGAGGACGCCGTCGAGAAGACCGACGAGCCGCGGCTGACCGTGGGCTTCGCGATGAGCGAGCGGCTGCTGCCCGAGGACATCGGCCGCATCTCCATGGTCGAGAAGGTCGCCGACGGCGTGCGCCGGGCGATGAAGGAGGCCGGCATCGAGGACCCGGCCGACGTCCACTACGTGCAGACCAAGACGCCGCTGCTCACCATCGAGACGATCCGCGACGCCCACGAGCGCGGGCAGACCACCTACTACGACGAGCCGCACGGGTCGATGGACCTGTCCAACGGCACCACTGCCCTGGGCATCGCCGTCGCCCTCGGCGAGATCGAGATGCCGACGCAGGAGCAGGTCATGCGCGACCTGTCGCTGTTCTCGTCGGTGGCCTCCTGCTCGTCGGGCGTGGAGCTCGACCAGGCGCAGATCGTCGTCGTCGGCAACGCCCGCGGGCACGGCGGCAACTACCGGATCGGGCACTCGGTCATGAAGGACGCCCTGGACCAGGACGGCATCTGGGAGGCGATCCGCAACGCCGGCCTCGACCTGCCCGAGCGCCCGCACCACACCGACCTCGGCGACCGGCTGGTCAACGTCTTCCTCAAGTGCGAGGCCGACCCGACCGGCAAGGTGCGCGGCCGGCGCAACGCGATGCTCGACGACTCCGACGTGCACTGGCACCGGCAGATCAAGGCCACCGTCGGTGGCGTGACGGCGTCGGTCACCGGCGACCCGGCGGTGTTCGTCTCCGTCGCCGCGGTGCACCAGGGCCCGTCGGGCGGCGGCCCGGTGGCCGCGATCGTCAAGGCCTGACGACAGCCGGATGACGCCCGCCTGACCGGCCTGACCCGCCCGACCCGCGGTTGATCATGGGGTTGTCGCAGGACGACGCGCCACTACCGGCGTGTCCGACGGCAACAACCCCATGATCAACGCGGAGAGGGGTGCCCACGGAGGAGGGCGCTGAGGAGCGGCGGCCGGGGATCGGCGCGGCGGGTCATCGGTCCAGGGTCACCGCGACCAGCGCGAACCCGCGCGCGACCAGGTCGAGGAATCGGGCGGGGTCCTCGTCCGGGTGCCAGGCGGTGAACGCCGCGCCCAGCACCGCGGCCGCCGCCTGCGCCACCAGCGCGGCGGCGAGGGGGTCGCCCGGGAGCTGGCGGTGCGCCCAGCCGTCCAGGGCCCCCTCGATGTGCCGGTAGGCAGTGCGCTGGTAGGCGGCGAGCTCGGGGTCGTCGGCCAGCCGGCGCCGCACCGCGAGGGTGCCGGTGTGGGTGGTCAGGTACTCACGGCACACCGCGCCCAGCGCCGTCCACGGGTCGGCCGCGCCGTCGGCCGCGGCCAGCATCCCGGCCAGCCGGTCGGCGTCGCCGGGGTCGGGGTCGAAGAGCGCGGCGGCCTTGGTCGGGAAGTGGTTGAAGAACGTCCGCCGGGAGACACCGGCCGCCGCGGCGATGTCGTCGACCGTGACCACGGCGAAGCCGCGTCGCCCCACCAGGTCGACCGCGGCGGCCTGCAGGGCCCGCCAACTCTCCCGGCGCTGCGCCTCCCGGGCGCCGAGCGGCTGCACTCCGTGCACGTTAGCCCCTAGGGTCGCTGCACTGAGTGCAACGGAGCGGGAGGAGCACGGGATGAGCAACCGTCGACTCGAGGGCAAGGTCGCCCTCGTCACCGGCGCCGCGCGCGGCCAGGGCCGGGCGCACGCGGTCCGGCTGGCGAGCGAGGGCGCCGACGTCATCGCCCTGGACGTCAACGCCGACGCGAAGACGACGGCCTACCCCGGCCCGACGGCCGAGGACCTCGCCGAGACGGTCCGGCTGGTGGAGGCGCAGGACCGGCGGATCGTCGCCCGCGAGGCCGACGTCCGGGACTTCGACGCCGTGTCCGCGGTCGTCGCCGAGGGCGTCGCCGAGCTCGGCCGGCTCGACGTCGTCGTCGCCAACGCCGGCATCTGCTCGGCGAACCTCTCCTGGGACATCTCGATCGAGCAGTGGCAGGAGACGATCGACACCAACCTGACCGGCGTCTTCTTCACCGCGAAGGCGACCGTGCCGGTCCTGATCGAGCAGGGCACCGGCGGCTCGATCGTCATCACCAGCTCGGTGGCCGGCCTGCGCGGGCTGCCGTTCCTCGGCCACTACGCGGCCAGCAAGCACGGCGTCGTGGGGCTGGCCCGCACGATGGCCAACGAACTCGGCCAGTACGGCATCCGGGTCAACACCGTCCACCCGCACGGCGTCGCGACCGGGATGACCGTCGACGACATGCAGCCGCTCCTGGTCCAGTACGCGAGCACGCTCGGGCCGATCTTCATGCAGACGCTGCCCGACCAGGTGTCGCAGCCGGAGGACATCGCCGCCGCCGTCGCGTGGCTGGCGTCCGACGAGGCGCGGCACGTCACCGGCATCGCGCTGCCGGTCGACCTCGGCACGCTCGCCCGCTGAGACCGGCCGCGGGCCCGGCGGCGACCGGGCCCGCGGTCAGGGCAGGATCGCGTCCACGTAGCCGCCGTCGACCCGCAGCGCGCCGCCGGTGGTCGCCGAGGCCAGCGGCGAGGCCAGGTAGACGCACATGTTCGCGATCTCCTCGGGCTCGATCAGCCGCTGGAGCAGCGAGTTCGGCCGGTGCCGGCGCATGAACTCCCGCTGCGCCTCCTCCCAGGGCAGGTCGCCGACCAGCGAGTGCACGAACTCCTCGACGCCGCCGGTGTGCGTCGGCCCGGCGATCACCGAGTTGACCGTCACGCCGGAGCCCGCGGCCTCCTTGGCGAACCCGCGGGCCACCGCGAGCAGCGCGGTCTTGGTGACCCCGTAGTGCACCATCTCCGCCGGGATCACCACCGCCGAGTCGCTGGCGATGTACTGCACCCGCCCCCAGCCGCGCTCGCGCATGCCGGGCAGGTACGCGCGGGTCAGCCGGACGGCGGTCAGCACGTTGGTCTCGAAGTAGCGGCGCCACTCGTCGTCCGGGATCTCCAGGACCGGCTGCGCGCCGAAGACGCCGAGGTTGTTGACGAGCACGTCGGCGGCCGGGACGGCGTCGAGCAGCGCGGCGGTGCCCTCGTCGGTGGTGACCTCCCCGGCGACGGTGGCGACCTCGGCGCCCGCGACGTCGGCCCGCAGGCGGTCGGCCGCCCCGGTGAGCTTCCCGGCGTCCCGCCCGGTCAGGACGACCGCTGCCCCGGCCCGGGCCAGTCCGGTGGCGATGGCCAGGCCGATGCCCTGCGAGGAACCGGTGACGACGGCGCGGCGGCCGCTCAGGTCGATCTGCACGAGCAGAGCAAGGCGCGGGCGACGCGGGCTGTTCCGCAGACGGCTCGGTTCCGGGGCTCGGCAGGCCGCCTCCTCTACCCTGTCGGCCGAACAGTGCGACCCGGGGGGTCGGGCCGGACGGGAGCACACCGAGTGAACGGGTCCACCCGCGTGCGGCGTGCCCTCCCAGCGCTCTTCCTCGCCCTGGTCGTCGTCCTCGACGTCGCCGGCGGCCGCGACCAGGTCATCGCGGGCGTGACGGTCATCGCGCCCCTGGTGGCGGCGACGGTGCTGGGCCGGGGGGCGACCGTCGCCTACGGCGTGCTCGCGCTCGGGGCCGCGGCGGCCCTCGGCGTCTACGACCGGCAGTTCACGGCCGCGACGGTGCAGACGCAGGCGGCGCGGCTGCTGCTGATCGTGCTGGGCACGCTGGTGGCGGTCGGCGCCTGCACGCTGCGGCTGCGGCGGGAGGCCCAGCTCGCGCGGGTCAGCGCCGAGGTCGCCGCCGCCCGGGCGGTCGTGGAGACGGCGGAGACCCTGCAGCGTCACCTGCTCGGGGACCCGCCGGACGTGGCGCCTCTCGAGCTGGCCGTGCGCTACCGGCCGGCCGGCCGGCACGCCCGGGTCGGCGGGGACTGGTACGACGCGTTCCGGCTCGCGGACGGGACGACGGCGCTCGTCATCGGCGACGTCGCCGGCCACGACGCCCCGGCCGCGGCGTTCATGGCGCAGACCCGCGGGATGCTGCGGGGCCTGGCGGTGACCGGGCCGGGCTCGCCGGCCGCCGTCCTCACCGCCCTGGACGGGGTGTTCGCGGCCCTGCGCGTCCGGACGCTGGCGACGGTGACCGTGGCGACCCTGGACCCGCGGCCCGGCGGCGGCGCGCTGCTGCGCTGGTCCAACGCCGGGCACCCGCCGCCGGTCCTGGTCCGCGGCGACGGCCGGGCGCTGCTGCTCGAGCGCCCGGTCGACCCGCTGCTCGGCATCGCCCGCAGCGCCCGGCGCGCCGACCACGAGGTCAGCCTCGACCCCGGGGACACCCTGGTCCTGTACACCGACGGCCTCGTGGAGCGGCGGGACGCACCGCTGGACGACGGGTTCGCGCTGCTGGTGGCGACGCTGGAGCGGGTCGGCCGGGACCCGATCGAGCAGGTGTGCGACGGGGTGCTCAGCGGCGTGGGCGGTCGGGGGGACGACGACGTGGCGCTGCTCGCCGTGCGCCTCCCGCCTCAGCCGGCCGCCACCGCCAGGTAGGCGGGCGGGACGGCGTCGACCAACCAGACGCCGTTCGCCGAGCGGGTGAAGCGCGCGCCCGCCGCGGCGAGCCCGGCCGCGTCGACCCGCAGCACCACCGGCACCCCGCGCCGTCCGCCCACCTGCCGGGCGGTCGCGACGTCGGCGCTGAGGTGCACCGCGTGCCGCCGACCGGGCCGCAGCCCCTCGGCGAGGATCGCCGACAGGAAGCGCTCGACGGTGCCGTGGAACAACACCGGTGGCGGGTCCTCCGGGGCGTAGCCGAGGTCGACCGCGACGCTGTGGCCCTGGCTGGCGCGGATCCGCCGCCCGCTCCCGTCCAAGGCGAACCGTCGCTTGCCGTCGGTCGCGACCAGGTGGTCGAGGGTCGCGCGGTCGATGCGCAGCGCGGTGAGCACCGGGTCGACGTCCGCCCAGCCGGCCGCGTCCAGGACCAGCCCGGCGCTCTCCGGCGCGTGCCTCAGCAGGTAGGACAGCCGCTTGCTCAGCCGGACCATCCCCGGCTCGTCCACGGCGCTACGACCGGCCGCCGAGGGCCGCGGTGATCCGGGCGGCGGTCTCGACCAGCAGGGGGACGACGGTGCGCTGCAGCTCGCCACGGCTGGACCGGCCCACCGAGGTCGACGACGCCAGCGCGGCCACCACCTGCCCGGACCGGTCGCGCACGGGCGCCGAGGCCGAGAGCAAGCCCGCCTCCAGCTCCTCGGCCACGATCGACCAGCCCTGCTCCCGCACCCGGGCGAGCTCCGCCCGCAGCGCCGAGGGGTCGGTGACGGTCGAGGGGGTGATGGCCCGCAGCGGCCGGCGGTTGAGGGCGGAGTCGACGACCTCCGTGGGCGCCCAGGCCAGCAGCACCCGGCCCATCGAGGTGGCGTAGGCGGGGACCCGCGTGCCGACGGAGACGTTGATGCTCATGATCCGGCGGACCGGCACCCGGGCGACGTAGACCACCTCGTCGCCGTCCAGGGTGGCCAGCGAGGCGGACTCGTGCGTCTGCTCGGCCAACTGCAGCAGGTGCGGCTGGGCCAGCTCGATGAGCGCGTGCGACGCGGTGTAGTGCTGGCCGATGGAGAGCACCCGCGGGGTCAGCGACCAGCGCCCGTTGCGACCCCGCACGTAGCCCATCCGCTCCAGCGTGATGAGGAACCGGCGGACCGCCGGCCGTGAGAAGCCGGTGATCTGCGCGAGCTCGGCGAGGGTCGGCTCGGGGTGTTCCTCGTCGAAGGCCAGCAGCACGGCGATGCCGCGCTCGAGGCTCTGCACGTAGTCGCGGTCGCCGTTCGTGCCTTCCCGCTCCCCCTCGGACATCGGCCCCCATCTTCCTGCACGCCGGGGCTTGACGGGCGCGCGTGACGCCCACCACACTCTTCGCACGCACTGCGGACACAGTGTACGCACTGCGTGCATCCGGCGAGGAGGGGCACCATGCTCGACCCGCGCAGCATCCGCAACGCCTTCGGGCGCTTCGCCACCGGCGTCACCGTCGTCACGTGCGCCAAGGACGACGGCGTGCCACACGGCGCAACGGTGAACGCGTTCACCGCGGTCTCCCTCGTGCCGGCGCTGTGCCAGGTGACGCTGACCCGCCAGTCGAAGGCCTGCGGCTATCTCGAGGGCGCGCCGTTCGCGGTCAACGTGCTGGCCGCCGACCAGCTGGACACCGCGTGGCACTTCGCCGGCCGTCCGCAGGACCCCGAGCCGGCCTGGGCCGACGGGCCGACCGCACCGGTCCTCGTCGGCAACGCCGCGACGATCTCCTGCCGGCCGTGGCGGACCTACGACGGCGGCGACCACCTCATCGTCATCGGCGAGGTCGTCCACCTCGAGGTGACCGACGCCGCCCCGCTGCTGTTCTTCGGCGGCCGGTTCCGCGAGTTGGCGGCCCCGACCACCGGCGTCCACTGGGGCGGGTCGCTGGACTGCCCCGAGCTGGGCTGGTTCGACGCGACGACGGCCTTCCCCGCGCTGCACCCCCACTCCTCCCGAGCCGCGTCCTGAGAGACGACCCCGTCCTCCTCCCGCCTCGACGAAGGACCCCCTCCTCCCACCCCTCGCTCCGCTCGGGGGCCCGGGAGGGGACCGACGCACCACCCGTTCCACCGCACGGCACGCAGTCCCCGACTCCACCGACGAAGGAGGGTCCCCTGTGACGCTCGAGCAAGAACGCGAGACGGTCAGCCCCCGCACGCCCACCGAACCCGGCACGCCCACGGCCACCCGGCCCATGACCGGCGACGAGTACATCGAGAGCATCCGCGACGGCCGGGAGATCTGGCTGTACGGCGAGCGGGTGCGCGACGTGACGACGCACCCGGCCTTCCGCAACCCGGTCCGGATGACCGCCCGCCTCTACGACGCGCTGCACGACCCGGAGCACCGGGCGGCGCTGACCGTGCCGACCGACACCGGCAGCGGCGGCTTCACCCACCCGTTCTTCCGGGCTCCGCACTCGACCGAGGACATGGTCCGCGACCGCGACGCGATCGCCGCCTGGGCCCGGATGTCCTACGGCTGGATGGGCCGCTCACCGGACTACAAGGCCAGCTTCCTCGGCACGCTCGGCGCGAACAGCGAGTTCTACGCGCCGTTCGAGGACAACGCGAAGCGCTGGTACCGCGAGTCGCAGGAGAAGGTCCTCTACTGGAACCACGCGATCATCAACCCGCCCGTCGACCGCAACCTCCCGCCCGACGAGGTCGGCGACGTGTTCATGAAGGTGGAGAAGGAGACCGACGCCGGCCTGATCGTCTCCGGCGCCAAGGTGGTCGCCACCGGTTCGGCGATCACGAACTACAACTTCATCGCCCACTACGGACTGCCCATCAAGAAGAAGGAGTTCGCGCTCATCTGCACGGTGCCGATGGACGCACCGGGCGTGAAGCTGATCTGCCGCACCTCCTACACCCAGCAGGCCGCGGTCATGGGCAGCCCGTTCGACTACCCGCTGTCGAGCCGGATGGACGAGAACGACACGATCTTCGTCTTCGACAAGGTCCTGGTGCCGTGGGAGAACGTCTTCCTCTACGGCGACATCGAGAAGATCAACGGCTTCTTCCCCGTCTCCGGCTTCATCCCCCGGTTCACCCTGCACGGCTGCACCCGCCTGGCGGTCAAACTCGACTTCATCGCCGGCCTGCTGATCAAGGCGCTCGAGGCTACCGGCAGCAAGGACTTCCGCGGCGTGCAGACCCGGGTCGGTGAGGTCATCGGCTGGCGCAACGTCTTCTGGGCGCTCACCGACGCGATGTGCGCCAATCCCGACGAGTGGGTCGGCGGCACCACGCTCCCCAAGCTCGACTACGGGCTGACCTACCGGATGTTCATGATCCAGGGCTACCCGCGGGTCAAGGAGATCATCGAGTCCGACGTCGCCAGCGGGCTGATCTACCTCAACTCGCACGCCATCGACTTCAAGACCCCCGAGGTGCGGCCCTACCTGGACAAGTACGTGCGCGGGTCCAACGGGATCGAGGCCGTCGACCGGGTCAAGGTCATGAAGGCGCTGTGGGACGCCGTCGGCACCGAGTTCGGCGGCCGGCACGAGCTCTACGAGCGCAACTACTCCGGCAACCACGAGAACGTCAAGGCCGAGCTGCTCTTCGCGGCCGAGGCCCAGGGCACGACCGGCTCGATGAAGGGCCTGGCCGAGGCGTGCCTGGCCGAGTACGACCTCGACGGCTGGACCGTCCCCGACCTCGTCGGAAACGACGACGTCTCCTTCTTCGCCAACCGCACGTGACCGGAGGGGATCGGTGCGCCGGACGCGGACCGATCCCCTCCATCCCGCCCATCCCCCGAGGAGGACCGCATGACCACCACCGAGCACACCGCGCCCGGCGACATCCCCGCCGCCCGCCCCGCAACCGGGGCCAGCCCCACTGCGGCCGGCTCGGGCGCCAACGCCACGGCGTCCTTCCGGACCACCGAGCAGTACCACGCGGGCTCCGCCGCGGTCTCGCCGGAGCGGGTCAGCACCGTCGTCACGGCCGTGCTGCAGGGCGTGCACGCCGCCATCCGCGAGCACGACGTGACCTATCCGGAGTTCCAGGCCGCCAAGGCCTGGATGATCGAGGTCGGCGAGGGCGGCGAGTGGCCGCTGTTCCTCGACGTGTTCGTCGAGCACGTCGTCGAGGAGGTCGCCGCCCGCACCCAGACCGGCACCAAGGGCAGCATCCTCGGCCCCTACTACCTGCCCGGCCAGACACGGCTGCCGGCGCAGGCCACCCTGCCCATGCGGGAGGACGAGGCCGGCACGCCGCTGGTGTTCAGCGGGCAGGTCCGCGACGTCGACGGCACCCCGCTGGCCGGCGCCGAGGTCGACATCTGGCAGGCCGACGACCAGGGCTACTACTCCGGGTTCGCCCCGCACCTGCCCGAGGGCAACCTGCGCGGGGTCGTCGTCACCGACGACGCGGGCCGCTTCGAGATCTGCACCGTCCAGCCCGCGCCCTACCAGATCCCCACCGACGGCCCGACCGGCAAGCTCATCGAGGCCGCCGGCTGGCACCCGTGGCGTCCCGCGCACCTGCACCTGCTGGTCCGCGCCCCCGGGCACCGCACGATCACCACGCAGCTGTACTTCGCCGGCGGCGAGTGGGTCGACAGCGACGTGGCCGAGGCAGTGAAGCCCGAACTGGTCCTCGACCCGCAGGACGCCGGCGACGGCACCCGGGCGGTCACCTACGACTTCGTCCTCGAGCCGCAGTGACGACCCCGCCGGGCCGTGCGACAGCGGCACCGCACGGCCCGGCGGGCTCACCACGCACCTCACGGACGGGAGAACAGCGCCCCCATGGACGACCTGACCATCGAGCGCGTCGAGACGGCGGTCCTCGACGTCCCCCTGCGCCGCCCCCACCGCTTCGCACGGACCGGCATGGACGCCCAGCCGATCCTGCTGGTCACGCTCACCACCAGCGGCGGCGTCCGAGGCGTCGGCGAGGGCGTCGTCCCCGGCGGGCCGTGGTGGGGCGGAGAGTCGGTGGAGACCATGCAGGTGGTCGTCGACCGGTACATCGCGCCACTGCTGCTCGGCCGCCGCGTCGACGAGATCGCCGGCATCCAGCAGGCGATGAACGACGTCGTCAACGCCAACCTCTACGCCAAGGCCGCCGTGGAGGTCGCGCTGCACGACGCGTGGGCGCGCTGCCTCGGCGTCCCGGTGCACACCCTGCTCGGCGGCCTGGCCCGCACCTCGATCCCGGTCACCTGGGCGCTGGGCACCGAGTCCGCCGCCGAGGTGGTCGACGAGGCCCAGGCCAAGCTGGACGCCGGCCTGCACACCAGCTTCAAGCTCAAGATGGGCGCCCAGGAACCCGCCGACGACGTCGCCCGCGTCACCGAGATCGCCGCGAAGCTGGCCGGCCAGGCCAGCGTGCGGGTCGACGTCAACGCCCGCTGGGACCTGGTGACCTCGCTGCGCTGGCTGCCGCGGCTGGCCGAGGCCGGCGTCGACCTGGTCGAGCAGCCGGTGCCCGGCGCCGAGGTCGAGTGGCTGGCCGAGATCAACGCCGCGCTGCCCATCCCGGTGATGGCCGACGAGAGCCTGCGCACCCCGTCGGACGCGCTGCGCCTGGTGCGGCTGCGCGCCGCCGACGTCTTCTCGCTCAAGACCACCAAGTCCGGCGGGCTGCGGTACACCCGACAGATCGCCGACGTCGCCGCCGCGGCCGGCGTCCCCTGCCACGGCGGCACCTCGATCGAGGGCCCGATCGGCACCGCGGCGTCGCTGCACCTGGCCTGCGCGATGCCAGGCGTCACCTGGGGCAGCGAGCTGTTCGGCCCGCTGCTCATGCGCGAGGAGCTGCTCACCGAGCCGCTGCGCTACGCCGACGGCTCCCTGCACCTGCCCGACGGCCCGGGGCTGGGCGTGGAGCTCGACCCCGCCGCCGTCGCCCGCTTCACCCGCGCCTGACCAGCAGAGGAGCTCCAGCATGCTGTTCCACGTCCGCATGGACGTCGCCGTCCCCCGCGACCTCGACCCCGCCGAGCGCACCGACCTGCTCGCCCGCGAGAAGGCCCGCGCGCTGGAGCTGCAGCGGAAGGGCACCTGGGTGCACCTGTGGCGGGTGGTCGGCCAGTACAGCAACATCAGCGTCTTCGACGTCGACAGCTCCGACGAGCTGCACGAGATCCTGTGGAACCTGCCGCTGTTCCCGTTCATGACCATCGCGGTGACCCCGCTGACCGAGCACCCCTCGGCGCTGTCGGCCAACCCGTGACCACGGTCGAGGAGCGGCTGCGGCGGCTCGAGGACGCGGTGCTCCTCCACCGCGACATCGAGGCGATCCGGACCCTCGACGCCACCTACTGCCGGCTGGTCGACACCGGCGACTGGCCCGGGCTGGTCGGGCTGTTCACGCCGGACGGCACCTTCGACGGGCTGGCCGTCGTCACCGGCTCCGCCGACCTGCTCGCCTTCTTCAGCGGGCTCGCCGATGGCGGGATGCGGTTCTGGCACCACGTCGGCAACCACGAGATCGGGGTGGACGGCGACACCGCTACGGTGCGCTCGATGCTGTGGCAGCCCTGCGTGGTCGACGACGTCCCGCACGTCGCCGCGGGCCGCTACTCCGACCGGCTGGTCCGCACCGCCGAGGGATGGCGGTACGCGGTCAAGCAGGTGCGCTTCGACTACTGGGGACCACTGCGCGACGGCTGGGACCAGCACCGCTTCGGTTTCGCCCCCGCCCGCGGTGCCGCCACCGGAGGAGGAACCGCATGACCGCACGCCTGTCCGCCGTCGTCGACGGCCCGGACGACGCCCCCGTCCTGGTGTTCGGCCCGTCGCTGGGCACCGACACCGGGCTGTTCGACGCCCAGGCCGCCGAGTTCGCCGGCCGGTTCCGCGTGGTGCGGTACGACCTGCGCGGGCACGGCGGCTCGGAGGTGGTCCCCGGGCCGTGCACGATGGCCGACCTGGCCGGCGACGTCGTCGCCCTGCTCGACCGGCTCGGCGTGCAGCGGTTCTCCTACGCCGGGGTCTCGATCGGCGGGGCCATCGGCCAGCAGCTGGCCCTCACCGTGCCCGACCGGCTGGACAAGATGGCGGTCCTCGCCTCGGCAGCGCAGTTCGCCGACCCGCCGTCGTGGGCGGTGCGCGCGCAGCAGGTGCGCGAGCACGGCACGGAGGTGCTCGTCGGCTCCCGCACCGGCACCTGGTTCACGGCGGCCTGGGCGGAGCAGCACCCGGACGAGGCCCTGCGGCTGCTGAAGATGCTGCGCGACACCCCGCGCGAGGGCTACGCCGCCTGCTGCGAGGCGATCGGCGCGTTCGACGTCCGCAGCCGGCTGGGCGAGATCACGACGCCGACGATCGTGCTGGCCGGCGCCGAGGACCCGGCCACCCCGCCGGAGATGGTGCAGGTCGTCGCCGACGGCATCGGCGCCGAGTTCGTCGTCGTCCCCGGGGCGGCACACCTGCCCAACGCCACCGACCCGGAGACGGTCAACGCGGCGCTGGCCCGCCACCTGGGCTGAGCCCTCCGCGGCGAGATCTGCACAGTGGTCGCCGTCGGGCGCCCCATGGGCGCCACTGTGCAGGTCTCGCGCCCCGGTCAGCGGGAGTAGTACTCGACGACGAGTTGCTCCTCGCAGACCACCGGGACCTCCTCGCGGGCCGGCGTCCGCTCGACCCGGGCGACCAGGTCGGCCAGCCCGACCGAGAGGTAGGCCGGGGCGTCGGCGTGCGCGCCGGAGGCGGCGACGACGAACGGCTCCTTGGTGCGCGACGTGGCGGCGATCTGCACGAAGTCACCCGGCTTGAGCCGGTAGGAGGGCCGGTCCACCCGCTTGCCGTTGACCAGCACGTGCCGGTGGGTGACGAACTGGCGGGCCTGGTAGATCGTGCGGGCGAAGCCGGCGCGCAGGACGGTGGCGTCCAGCCGCGACTCGAGGTCCTGGATCAGCGCCTCACCGGTCTTGCCGCCGGCGCGCTTGGCCCGGTCGAAGGCCGCCCGCAGTTGGGTCTCGCTGATGTCGTACTGCGCCCGCAGCCGCTGCTTCTCGAGCAGCCGGGTCTTGTAGTCGCTGCTGCTCTTGCGCTTGCGGCCGTGCTCGCCCGGCGGGTACGGACGGCGCTCGAAGTAGGCCACCGCCTTCGGCGTCAGCGGGATGCCCAGCGCGCGGCTGAGCCGGATCTTGGGGCGCGGGGTGTTCACGGGACCTCCTGGTTTGGTTAGGCTCACCTTACTCCTCTGGAGCTTCCCGTCGTCGACCCCGAGGGACGCCATGACCGCCGGCCACCCGATCCCGCCGCACACCGACCGGGCCGCCGTGCCCGCCGCCGCCGAGCGCGCCCGCACCGTCGCCACCCGGCCCGCCGCCTCGATCGCGGCCCTCGGGCTCGGCACCAGCCGGCTGCTGGCCGCGACCACCACCGCCGACGGCGAGGTGCTCGTGGTGGTGCCGCGCGCCGGCGGCCTGGCCGAGGCGGTGGCCTGTGCGCCCGAGGGCGACCTGCCCGCGCGGGTGACGGTGAGCGCGCGCTCGCCCCTGCCGCTGCGCAACCCGCTGCGGGCCCGGCTCGAGCTGGCCGGGTGGCTCACCCCGGTGCCGGCCCGCGAGGAGCCCGACCTGGTGCTCGCCTTCGCCGAGGCCTGCGCGGCCGACGTCCTGCTCGACGTCGGGCTCTCGGCCACGCTGCTGCGCCTGGACCTCGCGGAGGTCCTCCTGCACGAGGGCGGCGGCTGCAGCGAGATCACGCCCGAGGACTACGCGGCGGCCCGGCCCGATCCGCTCGGCGCCGCCGAGGACGACCTGATGGCCGACTGCGCCGGCCCGCTCGCGGAGCTGTGCGTCCGGGTCCGGGCGTGGACCGGGGACGACGCGGTGCACCTGCTCGGCGTCGACCGGTTCGGCGTCCTGTTCCGCGTCGAGCACCGGCGCGGCTGCTACGACCTGCGGACGCCGTTCCCGGCGCCGCTGACCGGCCCCGGCGAGTTCGCGTCGGCGGTCACGACACTGCTGGCCTGCGCGCGGGACTGACCGCCGCGCCGAGGGCCCGGGTCAGGTGCCGTAGGCCGCCAGGAACGCCTCGACGCCGGCCCGGGCCCGCCGGTCGAGCTCGGCGCCCTCCGGCACCGCACCCTCCCCCTCGAACATGACGCGGTCGAGGGTCGCGCCGACCACGAGGAAGGCGAAGTGCTCGGCCGCGAGCCGCCCGTCGGGGACGCGCAGGAGCCCACGCCGGTCCAGGTCGGCGAACGCCCGGGCCAGCGCGCCGATCACGCGGCCGGGCGCACGCGCGTGGTACTCCCGCGCCAGCTCGGGGAATCGTCGGGACTCCGCGCTGGCCAGCCGGCGCAGCCGGACGACCTGGGGGCGGGTCACCGAGGTCAGGTGGCGGGCGGCCAGGTCGCGCAGGGCCGCGCGCACGTCGGCCACCTCGTCGAGGGAGGCGACCAGCGCGTCGGCGAACTGCTCGGCGGTCGCGGTGACCCCGAGGACGATCTCGGTGAAGAGCCGCTCCTTGTCGACGAAGTGGTTGTAGACGGTCTTCTTCGCCACCCCCGCCCGCTCGGCGACGTCGTCGATGCTCGTGTCGACGAACCCCCGCTCGAGGAAGAGCGCGGTGGCCGCCTCCAGGACGGCGGCCCGGCTGCGCACCACGCGCGGGTCGGGCGCTGGGCGGCCTCCGCCAGGCGCCGATGCCTCGTCCCGAGCGCTCATCCCCGGCACCTCCGATGAGTTCTGCCCGGCCGCGGCGTCTCTTGCACTGACCAGTGTAAGAACTCCGGAGAGGCAGACCGATGACCACCAGCGCAGCCCCGCACCCCGCCGTCCCCGTGTCCGCCCCGCGGGGCTGCGACCGGACCGCGGCGGTGACCCGCTCCCTGCTCGGTTACGGGCCGCTGGCCGGCGCCGTCTACCTCACCTCCGGCCTGCTGCAGGCGCTGACCCGGGACGGGTTCGACATCACCCGCCACTCGCTGAGCCTGCTGGCCAACGGCCCGCTGGGCTGGATCCACGTCACCACCCTCGCCGTCTCCGGGCTGATGACCGTCGCCGCCGCCCTCGGCGTGCACCGCGCCCTGGGCGGGGGGCGCCTCGGTTCCTGGGGCGCCGGGCTGCTCGCCGGCTACGGGCTGTCGCTGGTGGCGGCCGCGGTCTTCGTCGCCGACCCGATGGACGGCTTCCCCGTCGGCACGCCCGCCGGAGCCCCGGTCGAGGTCACCGCCTCCGGGCTGCTGCACCTGGCCGCCGGCGGCATCGGCTTCGTCTGCCTGGTCGCCGCGGCCTCGGTCATGGCCCGGCGGTTCGCCGGCGAGGGACGGCGCGGCTGGGCCCGCGCGTCCCTGACCAGCGCCGTCGTGGTGCTGGCCGGCTTCCTGGGCGTCGCCTCCGGTGCCACGTCGTCGTGGGCGGTGCTCCTCCTCTGGGTTGGGGTCGTCGTCGGCTGGGGCTGGGTCGCGGCGGTGTCGGTGCACCTCTACCGGCGGACGCCGCACCCGACCCGCGCCCGCGGCTGACCCGCCCGGAGCCCGTCGAAGTCCGCGGGGCGGCGGTTCCCCGGCCGGGTGGCCGCCGTCCCGCGGATCTCGGCGCGTGCGTCAGACCGCGGGGCGGAGCTCCCCGGCGAGGGCGGCCAGCGCCTTCTCGAAGCACTCCTGCGGCGGCTGCACCAGGCCGGCGCCGACCTGGCCGGTGCCGGCCACCCGACCGGCCATGCCGGTGTTGATCTGCGGCAGCCAGCCGGTCCGGGCCACCGCGAGGACGTCGATGCCGGTCGGCGACCCGCGGAAGCCGAGGATCGGCACCTGCATCGCCGGGTTCTCCGCGAGGGTCAGGGAGTACATCCGCTCGGTGGTGGCCAGCGCGTCGGGCACGGTGCCGCCGACGAACCGGACGATCGCCGGGGCCGCGGCCATCGTGAACCCGCCGACGCCGTAGGTCTCCATGATCGCGGAGTCGCCGATGTCGGGGTTGGCGTCCTCGGGGCCGTAGTCGCCGAGGAACAGGCCGACCGGCGTCTGCGCCGGACCGGTGAACCAGCGGTCGCCGGTGCCGGCGGTCTGGATGCCGAACTCGGTGCCGTTGCGCGCCATCACCGTGACCATCGTCGAGCCCGGGACGTCCCGCGCCGCGTCCATGGCCAGCTTCGCCGTCGGCATGCCGAGGTTGAGGAAGAAGTGCTCGTTGCCGCCGATGAACCGCAGCACCGCCGCGACGTCGGACGCCGGGGCGTCGACCTCGACGATCGCCGGGGAGAGCTCGCGGAGGGTCATCAGCGAGCCGGCGCGGTTGCGGTTGTGCCCCTCGTCGCCCATCTGCAGCATCTGCGCGAGGACGGCCTTGACGTCCAGCGGCTCGGCCATGGAGCGGACCGCCGTCTGCAGCACCGGCCCGAGGACGTCGCGCATCCACCGCAGCCGGGTGAGCACCTCGTCGTTGTAGGCGCCCATCCGCAGGACCTTGCCCAGGCCCTCGTTGAGGTTGCAGAACGCCTGACCGCCGTGCACCGGGTCCGACAGGCACCACATCCACATCGACGGGCTGGTGACGCCGGCCATCGGGCCGACCGCCCGGTGGTGGTGGCAGGGGTCGAGGGCGATCTCGCCCGCGGCGAGGACCCGCTCGGCCTCCTCGACCGAGTCGGCCCAGCCCTCGAACAGGCAGGCGCCGATCAGCGCGCCGCGCAGCGGGCCGCTGGCGTCGGCCCAGGCGATCGGCGGACCGGCGTGCAGCAGCGTGCGGTCGGGCAGACCGAGCACGTCGCGGGCCGGCCGGACGTCGACCAGCCGCGACCCGGCGGCCATCACCCGCTCGACCGCGGTGCGGTTGGCCGCGGCGCGGCGCGGGTCGAGCGCCAGCACCGCGAGCTGGGCGGGGTCGCCGAAGCCCGGCGGGCGCCAGTCGACGTCGTGCACCTCGGCGCCCTGGGCGCGCAGCGCGTCGGAGAAGACGTCGACCCCGGCGGCGACGATGGTCGGCGGGGCGGACAGCAGGTTCCCGAGGCTCATCGCACGGCTCCCAGCAGGTCGAGGGCGTACCGCGTGGCCGCGGCGTTGGACGCGAAGACGGCGGCACCGGCGGCGGCGAGGGCGTCGGCCTGGCGGCTCCACCCCTGCGGATCGCCCTCGGTGCCGACCAGGGCGACCACCACGGGCAGCGTCCGTGTCGCGCGGGCGGCCCGCAGCGCCGGGGCGAGGGTGGCGGCGGGGTCGGCGTCGGCGCCGTACCCGAGGACGACGTCGAGCAGCAGCACCGCCGGCTCCCCCTCGGCGGCCAGCGCGGCGATCGCCTCGAGTCGCAGCGTCGGGTCGATCATCGGGTGCGCCCGCCCGACGGTGAGCGCGTCGTCGCCGAAGTCGACGACCACGTGCCCGCGGGCGGACAGGTCCGTCCCGAGGTCCAGGTCCGGCCGCAGCGGGGTGTTGGACCGGATGTCACCGAGCACCGGCGCGGCGACGAGCATCGCCTCGTCGGCGAGGGTGCCCCCGGAGTACAGGCCCTTGAGCACCGCACCGGGCAGCGGCGTCTCCTGCGGTCCGGGGCGCGACGGCCAGTGCGGCACCTCCGCGCCCATGTCGGCGAGCAGCGCCTCCACGGCGGCGGTGAGGTCGGGGGTGTCGGGGGAGAGCGCCGCGGACCGCACCGGGACCGACAGCCGCGCGGCGGCCTCCTCGACCGCGGCGGCCACCGACGGCGCCGGCGGCTTGGAGACAAGCAGCACCCGCTCGGTGGCGGGGTCGGCGTCCAGCGCGGCGAGCGCGTCGAGGGTCGCCAGCCCGCCGACGGCCTCGGACAGGTCGCGGCCGCCGACGCCGAGGACGTGGCTGACGCCGACGCCGGCCATGTCCAGCAGGCTGGACACCTGCTGCGCGCCGGTGCCGGAGGCGGCGACCAGCCCGACCGGACCGCTGCGCACCACGTTGGCGAAGCCGAGGGCGACCCCGGCGACGATCGCCGTCCCGCAGTCGGGCCCCATGACGAGGACGCCGGCGTCGTGCGCGGCGCGCTTGAGCGCGACCTCGTGCTCGACCGGCACCCCGTCGGAGAAGACCAGCACGCTGCGGCCGGCGGCGATCGCGTCGGCGGCCTCCGCGACGGCGTACTGGCCGGGCACGCTCACGATGGCCAGCGCGGAGCCCTCCGTCGGCAGGGCGTCGAGGCCGCCGCCGATGGTGCGCGCCGGGACGGCCTCGGCGGTGCCGCCGGCGCGCTCGCGGGCGGCCAGCGCGGCGTCGACCGCGGCCACCGCACCGGCCAGGACCTCGTCGTCCGCGGCCGAGACCGCGATGAGCAGCTGGTCGGGGGAGGCCTCCCCGTCGGGGGCCAGGCCCATGTTGGCGGCCAGCTCCAGGTTCAGCGGCGTGGCCATCGCGACGACGACGGCAGAGACACCGTCGAGGGCGCCGATGTCGCGGCTGACCTGCATGAGCTTGACCGAGTCGGCGTAGACGCCGCTGCGGAGGGAGACGTGCCGGACTCCGGTGGCGGAGGGAGGGGCGCTCACCCTCACAATTTATCTCAGCGCTGAGACATCATGGCAATAACGATTTAGCACTGAGGTACTTCCGCGCGCCTCCCGCAGCGTGACAGATTGACCCGTCCCCGGTGCCGGCAACGCGCGTCGACCGGCCCGGACCTGGTCTGTGGTGCACGTCGAGGAGGCACTCATGGCGTTCGGTTGGAAGCTCTACGGGGACGGCAAGACCCCGCCGTTGGGCGAGGCCGTCGCGCCCGATGAGCGCTTGTCGTGGCCGCGCACCATCGGCATCGGCGCCCAGCACGTGGTCGCCATGTTCGGCGCCACCTTCGTCTTCCCGATCGTCATGGGGCTCGACCCCAACCTGGCGATCATGATGAGCGGGATCGCGACGATCATCTTCCTGCTCATCGTCAACGGGAAGGTGCCGAGCTACCTGGGCACCAGCGCCTCGTTCGTGGGCGGCGTGGTCGCCGTCCGGGCGCAGGGCGGCGACTCCTCCGACGTCGTCGGCGCGATCCTGGTCTCCGGGGTCGTCCTCGCGATCGTCGGCGTGATCATCCACTTCATGGGGGCGCGCGTGGTCAACGCCGTGCTCCCGCCGGCCGTGACCGGCGCGGTCGTCATGCTGATCGGGTTCAACCTCGCGCCCGTCGTCGCGGGGGTGTACTGGCCGCAGGACCAGTGGGTCGGCCTGGCCACGATGGTCTTCGTCATCGTCGCGTCGCTGCTGCTGCGCGGCTTCTGGGCCCGCATCTCGATCCTGCTGGGCCTCGTCTTCGGCTACCTGCTGTCGGTCCTGCTCGACGTCACCGCCGGGCCGATCACCGCTCCGGACGGGACCGGCACCGTCTCCACCCGCGAGCGGATCAACTTCGACGCCGTGGGCCAGGCCGACTGGTTCGGTCTGCCGGACATCACCACGCCCAGCTTCTCGTTCAACTTCTCGCTGCTGGTGCTGCCCGCCGTCATCGCGCTCATCGCCGAGAACGCCGGCCACGTCAAGGCGGTCGCCGCCATGACCAAGCGCGACCTCGACCCGGTCATGGGCCGCGCGATCGCCGCGGACGGCATCGCCACCGTCGTCGCGACCTCGGTCGGCGGCTCCCCCACCACGACGTACGCCGAGAACATCGGCGTCATGGCCGCGACGCGGGTCTACTCGACCGCGGCCTACTACGTGGCGGCGGTCGTGGCGATCCTGCTGGGCCTGTGCCCGAAGTTCGGCGCACTGATCAACATCGTGCCCGGCGGGGTGCTCGGCGGGATCACCGTCGTCCTCTACGGGATGATCGGCCTGCTCGGCGCGAAGATCTGGAAGGAGAACCGCGTCGACTTCGCCAACCCGATCAACCTGGTGCCCCTCGCCGCGGGGATCATCATCGCCATCGGCAACGTGACGCTGCAGATCACCGACACCTTCTCGCTGTCGGGCATCGCCTTCGGTGCGATCGTCGCCGTCGTCTTCTGGCACGTGGCCCGGGTGCTGGCCCCGGCCGAGATGAAGGAAGCGCTCGCCCGGGAGGGCGTCCACCCGGCCGCGGGCTCGTCGTTCGGGCACGTCCACGGCGAGGAGGTCAGCTCCGACCCGTCGTCGGTCGACGAGGTCGGCCGGCCCGGCGTCCCGAGCGCCCGGACGCCGGGGAAGGGCACGCGCACGTCGTGATCCCCGCGGGACCGCCGTCGGTCCCGCGCTGTTGGGAAGGGGGCCCCGTCACCTCGGTGACGGGGCCCTTTCCGCTGTTCAGGGCCCAGCGGAGGCGGCCGGCGGACGGCCGTCGTCCGGACACGAATATTTAGCACTGAGGTACTTCCGCCGCTCCGGGCCCCGTGACAGGCTGACACCTCGCCGGTGCGGGCGACGCTCGTCGGCCCAGCACCCCCGGCCGGCCGTCAGGGCCCCCGGGAGTCGGCGATGAGCGCGGCAAGGAGGCACTCGTGGCGTTGCGTCGGAAGCTCCGCCGGGCCGGCACCCGGCCGGGAAGCCGGGGAGCCGTCGGCCGGTGAAACCCGCCCCGTTCCGCTACGCCGACCCCCGCTCGCTGGACGAGGCCCTCGCGGTCCTCGCCGCGGAGGAGGGTGCGAAGGTCCTGGCCGGTGGCCAGTCGCTGCTGCCGCTGCTGTCCATGCGGCTCGCCGCGCCGGCCGCGCTGGTCGACATCAACCGGGTGCCCGGCCTGGACACCGTCGAGGCGAGCGGGGACGGCGTCCGGGTGGGCGCCCTCGTGCGCCACGCGTCCCTGCTCTCCCACACCGCGGCCGCGCGCGTGCAGCCGCTGCTGGCCCGGGCGACAGCGAACGTGGCGCACCCCGCGATCCGCAATCGCGGGACCACCGTCGGGTCGATCGCGCACGCCGACCCCTCCGGCGAGATGACCTCCGTCCTCGCCCTGACCGGCGGCTCGGTCACCGTCGCCACGCCGTCGGGCACCCGTGACGTGGCCTGGCCGGACCTGTTCGTCGGCCCGCTGGAGACCTCGCTGTCCGGCCCGGCGATCGTCACCTCCGCGTTCTTCCCGGCCCTGCCCGAGCGCGCGGGCACCGCGTTCGCCGAGGTCGCCCGCCGCAAGGGCGACTACGCCGTCTGCGGCGCCGGCGTGGTGGTCGAGCTCGACCCGTCCCGCCGGGTGACCGCCGCGCGGGCCGCCTACATCTCCGTCGGGCTGGTGCCGGAGGTGCACGACCTCACCGAGGCCGTCGCCGGCGCGCCGGTCGAGAAGGCCGACTGGGCCGCCGCCGGCGCGCTTGCCCGCACCCTGGTCGACCCCGACGGCGACCTGCACGCCAGCGCGGACTACCGCCGCCTGCTGGTCGGCGTGCTGACCGAACGCACGCTCGCAGAGGCCGCCACGGAAGCAGCCGAGAGGACCGCCGCATGACCGTCTCCGTCGACGCCGAGCGCACGATCACCGTGACCGTGAACGGTGTTCCACGTGAAGCCACCGTGCCGGTGCGACGGCTGCTGTCGGACGCGCTGCGTCACGACCTGGGCCTGACCGGCACGCACGTCGGCTGCGAGCACGGCGTCTGCGGCGCCTGCACCGTGCTCGTGGACGGCGCGCCGGTGCGGTCCTGCCTGGTGCTCGCCGTCCAGGTGGACGGGGCGTCGGTGGAGACCGTCGAGGGCCTGGCCCGCGACGACGGCCGGGGCGGGTCGGTGCTGCACCCGGTCCAGGAGGCCTTCCGCGAGTGCCACGCGCTGCAGTGCGGCTTCTGCACGCCGGGCTTCCTCATGACGATCAAGGCCGGCCTGGAGAACCGCGACGCGGCGGCCGAGCTCACCGAGGAGGAGGTCGACGACCTGGTCGGCGGCAACCTCTGCCGGTGCACGGGCTACGCCAACATCAAGAAGGCCGTGCGCCACGCGGCCGCGGCGATGCGGGACGCCCGATGACCACCAAGCTGTTCGGGGAGCCGGTCCGCCGGCGCGAGGACGCCCGGCTCATCACCGGCCGAGGCCGCTACCTCGACGACATCGGTTCGACCGCGACCCTGGCCGCCGCCTTCGTGCGCAGTCCGCACGCGCACGCCCGCATCGTCGACATCGACGTCGAGGCGGCACTGGACGTCGAGGGCCTGGTGGCGATCTACACCTACGAGGACCTCACCGGCCCGCTCGCCGAGCCGCTGCCCGTGCTGATCCCACACCCGCAGCTGCACGCGCCGCGCACCGGCTTCCCGCTGGCCAACGGCGAGGTCAACCACGTCGGCGAGCCGATCGTCATGGTGGTGGCCACCGACCGGTACCTCGCCGAGGACGCCGCCGAGCGGATCGTCGTCACCTACGAGGAGCTCCCGCCCGTCGTGGGCGTGGACGCCGCCCGCGCCGCCGAGCACGCCGTCCACGAGGAGATCCCGGACAACGTCGCCGCCCGGCACCACCAGGAGACCGGGGACGTCGAGCCGGTGCTGGCCGCCAGCCCGCACACGCTCTCGTTCACCCAGTACATCGAGCGCAGCGCCTGCATGCCGATGGAGGGCAAGGGCGTGCACGCGCGCTGGGACGCCGCCGACCGGAGCCTGCGGGTCTACACCAGCACCCAGGCCTCGACGTCGGTGCGCGCGGCGATCGCGGCGAAGCTGCAGCTGTCGCTGGACAAGGTCGAGGTGATCGCGCCCGACGTCGGCGGCGGCTTCGGCGTGAAGATCGTGCACCCGTGGCCCGAGGAGCTGCTGGTGCCGATGGCCGCGATCGCGCTGCAGGCCGAGGTCAAGTGGACCGAGGACCGCCGCGAGCACTTCATCTCCAGCGCCCACGAGCGGCAGCAGCGGCAGGAGATCACCGTCGGGTACGACGACGACGGGAGGATCACCGCGCTCGACGTCCACATCTGGCACGACAACGGCGCGTACACGCCCTACGGGATCATCGTGCCGATCGTGACCGCGACCCAGCTGGTCGGGCCCTACGTCATCCCGGCCTACCGGGTGATCGTGGAGAGCGTCTTCACCAACACCGTCATCGTGACGCCGTACCGCGGCGCCGGCCGCCCGCAGGGCTGCTACGCGATGGAGCGGACCATGGACCGCATCGCCGACGCCCTCGGCCTGGACCGGGCCGTCGTCCGCGAGCGGAACCTGATCCGGCCCGACCAGTTCCCCTACGACCACCGGCTGACCTTCCAGGACGGCCGGCCGGTCATCTACGACTCCGGCGACTACCCGGGGCTGCTCGACAAGCTGCGCGACCTCGTCGGCTGGGAGCAGGCCGAGGAGCTGCGGGCGGACGCCGAGGCCCGCGGCAAGCTGCTCGGCGTCGGGATGGCGCTGTACGTGGAGGGCACCGGTCCCGGCCCGTACGAAGGCGGGCACGTGCAGGTGCTCGGCAGCGGCAAGGTGCTGGTCTCGACCGGGCTGACCTCGCAGGGGCAGGGCCACGAGACGGTGTTCGCGCAGATCGTCGCCTCCGAGCTCGGGGTGCCGATCGAGGACGTCGAGGTCACCACCGGCGACACCCGCCGGTTCGGGTACGCGGTGGGCACGTTCGCCTCCCGCGCCGCGGTGATGAGCGGCAACGCGATCGCGCTGGCCGCACGCGGGGTGCGGGAGAAGGCGCTGCGGATCGCCGCCGACGTCCTCGAGGTGGACGCCGGCGACCTGGAGATCGACGACGGCGTGGTGCAGGTGAAGGGCACCCCCGGGGCGTCGATCCCGCTGCGGACGGTCGCCGTCCTGTCCAACCCGCTGCGCTACGCGTTCGACGAGGCGGCCAAGCAGGCCACCCAGTTCGCCGGCCCGGGCGACGACAGCAAGCCGCCGGTGGCCGAGGGCGACGCGCCGGGCCTGGAGCACCGCGACTACTACTCGCCGATCCGGTCGACCTTCGCCTCGGGCGCGCACGCCGCGGTCGTGGAGATCGACCCGGCGACGTGGGAGATCGACGTCGTCAAGTACGCGGTCGTGCACGACTGCGGCAACGTGGTCAACCCGATGATCGTCGAGGGCCAGGTGCAGGGCGGCGTCGCGCAGGGCGTGGGCGGCGCGCTGTACGAGCGGATGGCCTACGACGCCGACGGGCAGCTGCAGAACGCGTCGTTCATGGACTTCCTCATGCCCTACGCGTCGGAGGTCCCCGACGTGGTGATCGACCACCAGCAGACCCCGTCGCCGCTGAACCCGCTCGGCATCAAGGGCGCCGGTGAGGCCGGCGTCATCCCCGGGACGGCGGCGATCGCCTCGGCCATCGAGGACGCGACCGGACGCCGGATCGCGGCGATGCCGCTGTCCCCCACCCAGCTGTACGACCTGGTGCGATCCCCCGATTCGGAGCGGACGGCGGCGTCCGCCCGCAGGACAGGAGTGAGTGCGTGAACCTCGACGGCTCTGCGGTGCTGCACGCCGACCCGGAGAAGGTGTGGTCGGTCATCACCGACCCGGCGGTGCTGGCCCGCACGATCCCCGGGTGCGAGTCGCTGGAGCGCACCGGGGACGACGAGTACCGGATGAACGTGTCCGTCGGGGTCGGGGCGATCAAGGGGACCTACGCCGGCGAGGTGCGGCTGACCGACCAGCAGCGGCCGAAGTCCTACGTGATGCACGCGTCCGGGGCCGGTGCGCCCGGGAACGCGCGCGCACAGGTGACGATCAACCTGGAGCCGACCGACGCCGGGACGACGACGCTGACCTACTCGGCCGACGCCGTGATCGGCGGCCCGGTCGCGGGCGTGGGCCAACGGATGATCACCGGCGTCGCCAAGCGGATGGCCGGGCAGTTCTTCAGGGCGATCGACGACGAGCTGACCGGGGTCGCTGCGCCCGCTGTCGAGGCTCCTGCGGTCGCCGAGGCGCCTGCCGCCGCTGAGGTCACCCCTGCTGCCGCGGCACCCACGGTGTTCGCCGGCCGGGCCGCGGCCGCGCCGGCCGCGCCGTCCGACGTCCGAACCCTGGTGACCGGCGCGGTCGGCGGCGCCGGGCTCACCCTGCTCGGCGTCCTCGTCGGCTGGCTCCTGGGCCGCCGCCGGGGCTGACCCATCCCGGGCGGGCGCTGTGTGCACTCAGCGTGGTCCCGGACGACGCCGGACCGCGCTGAGTGCACGAACCGGGAGGGCGGCCTGCCGGACGGCGGTCAGGCGGCGCGGGCCCCGGCACGGGCCTCTGCGCGGACCTGCACGGCGGCGAGCAGCTCCCACCGGATCGCGGAGCTGCCCGGGCGGATGACCCACCAGTAGTGGTCGAAGCGCCGACGGGTGGCCGGGTCGGTCGCCACCACGCGGGTCTCCGAGCTCAGCACCGTGCCGCCGCGGGACGGCGCCAGGCGGAAGTCCATCGCCGCCTTCACCCAGCCCGGCTCCGCGAACCGACGCACGCCGTCGGCGTCGAGCGCCGGTGGCCGGTCACCGCCGGACAGCCGCCACGCCTGGAGCACGCCGCCGAACACGGCCGACTCCGGGGGCTGCGAGCACAGCAGCGGCACCGGCACGGCGTCGAGGAACGGCCGGTCGCGCAGGTGTCCCAGCCCGCGACCGGCGAGCACGACCGGCAGGAAACGGGCGGCGCTGAGCACCGCCGTCACGGGCAGCCGGGACATCCGCACCCGGTGCAGCTCGTCCCATACCGCCGCCGGTGGGGCGTCGATCCACTGCGCCTGGCGGGTGACGTGGTCGGCTGCCGGCACGACGTCCTCGAGGTCCACACGGCTCCCGTACCCGGCCGGCGAGCGCCGTGTGCACCCAGCGTGGTCTCGGACTGCGCGAGACCACGCTGAGTGCACAGGACGTCAGCTGGCCCGGCGGTCGGTGAGGGTCGGGTAGTCGGTGTAGCCCTCGGCGCCGGACGCGTAGAACAGGTGCGCCCGGATCTCGTTCTCCGGGTGCTCGCCGGCCCACCGCTCCACCAGGTCGGGGTTGGCGATGACCGGGCGGCCCACGGCGACGGCATCGGCGTGCGCGGCCTCGATGAGCGCCACCGCCTCCTCGCGCGTGGTGACCGTGCCGAACCCGCTGTTGGCGATCAGCGGGCCGCCGAAGCGCCGGCGCAGCTCCTGCACCAGGTCGCCGGCCGGCTCGCGGTGCAGCACCGACAGGTAGGCGAGACCCAGCGGGGCGAGCTGGTCGAGCAGCGCGCCATAGGTGGCGAGGACGTCGTCCCGGTCGGTCTCCAGGGCGTCCTGGATGCCGTGCTCGGGCGAGATCCGCAGGCCGACGCGGCCGGCGCCGATCGCCGCGGCCACCGCCGTCACCACTTGGACGACGAAGCGCGCCCGGTTCTCCGGGGAGCCGCCGTACTCGTCGGTCCGCAGGTTGGACGTCGGGGAGAGGAACTCGTGCAGCAGGTAGCCGTTGGCGCCGTGGATCTCCACGCCGTCCAGGCCGGCCTCGATCGCGCGGCGGGCGGCGGTGACGAAGTCCTGCACGGTCGCCCGGGCCTCGGCGACGGTCAGCGCGTGCGGCACCGGGTACGGCTGCTTGCCCTTCTCCGTGTGCCCCTCGCCGTTGATGGCGACGGCGCTGGGCGCGACCACGCGGCGGCCGCCGTTGACGTCGGGGTGGGTGACCCGGCCGCCGTGCATCACCTGCATCACGATCGTGCCGCCGCGGGCGTGCACCGCCTCGGCGACGCGGCGCCAGCCCTCGACCTGCTCGTCGGTGACGATGCCGGGCTGGCCGACGAACGCCTGCGACTCGTGGTTCGGGTAGGTGCCCTCGGTGATGATCAGGCCGACGCCGGCGCGCTGCCGGTAGTGCTCGACGACGAGGTCGCCCGGGACGCCGGACGCGCCGGAGCGCATGCGGGTGAGCGGGGCCATCACGACGCGGTTGGCGAGCTCGAGGTCGCCCAGGGTCACAGGGGAGAACAGGTCCACGAGGAGTTCGACGCCCGGACCGGAGCCGCCATTCCGGGCCGCGACCGTCACGGTGCTCACAGTGACGCGCGTCCCGCCGCAACGGCCATGTCGCAACTGAAGATCGGCGGCCGTCGAGTGGCGCGATGTACGTCGCGTTCGTACGGTGACCGTGTCCGGCCCTCGACGTCTCCCGAGCCCGGGGAGCCCGCGCCGGACGCCGCCGAGTCGCACCCACCGTGGTGGGCGCGAGCCGGGGACCCACCCGCACCACCCGGGGTGAGTCCCGCTCCCGGGTGCACCGGGAGCGGGTAGGGCACTCCCAGCCCGAACCCGTCAGCTGACCCGGTAGGCGGCCCGGGGAGAAACGGAGAACCACCGCGCCCTGGGGCCCGGAGCCCCCGCGCGCCCACAGGTCCGGGACCGTCGCGCTCCCGCCTGTCCATCCCAGGACCAGCCGCACGGCACGCACCGTCGGCCGACGGCTCCTCGCCGGGCGCCCGTGTCCGGCCGGTGCCGCGCGCCCAGCTGACGACACGCCGACGGCCCCGGCCGGTCCCGCACCATCGCCCCGGCGCCGTCGGTGCCGGGCGACCGCACAGCACGAGGAACACACATGCACAACCAGCACAACCAGCGCCCCCGCTCCCTGCACCGGCTCGCCGCCGCAGCCGGTCTGAGCCTGGCCCTCGCCCTCGCCCCCACCGGGGGTTCGGTCGCCCGGGCGGAGGGGGACCACTCCCTGGCCTCGATCGGGGCCTCGCAGAAGCAGGCCTACAAGAACCACGCCCTGGGCCAGGTCGGGGGCAACCGGACCCAGTTCGGCTGCCTCGACCAGCTGTGGGAGCGGGAGAGCGGGTGGAACCCCAACGCGCAGAACCCGACGAGCACCGCCTACGGCATCCCGCAGTTCCTCGACTCGACCTGGGCCATGACCGGCATCCGCAAGACCTCTGACCCCTACCGGCAGATCAAGGCGGGGCTGATCTACATCGGGAAGCGGTACGGCAGCCCCTGCGGGGCGTGGAGCCACCACCGGGCCCGCGGGTGGTACTGAGCCCGGGAACGCCGAGGGCCCTCTGCGCGCGCAGAGGGCCCTCGGGCCGGTCTCAGGCGGTGGCCATCGCCTCGGCGGTCAGCTCGACCGAGCGCAGCCGGCCCTCCGTGCCGGGGAACTGGTGCGCCACGATCAGCTCGTCGGCGTCGGCGTGCTTCGCGAAGCCCTGGAGGTACTCACGCACCTCGTCCGGGGTCCCGACGGCGGTGTGGGTGAGCATCGTGTCGACGTGCAGGCCCGCGCCGCCGTCGAGCAGCAGCTGCGTCTCGTCGTCCGACAGCGAGCGACCGCGGCCGAACAGCCCGACGGCCAGCGTCCGGCGGACGGCGGCGTAGGCCTCCTCGGCCGCCGCGCGGGTGTCGGCCGCGACGACGTTCACGCCGGCGACCACGTACGGCTCGGCGAGCTGCTCGGACGGCTTGAACTCGCGCCGGTAGGCCTCGACCGCGGGCTGGAGCATCGCCGGGGCGAAGTGTGACGCGAACGCGTAGGGCAGGCCGAGCGCGGCGGCCAGCGTCGCCCCGAACATCGACGAGCCCAGGACGTAGAGCGGCACGCGCGAGCCCTTGCCGGGGATCGCGTCGACCCCGGGCACCCGCGACTCGCCGGCCAGGTAGGCCTGCAGCTCGAGGACGTCCTGCGGGAAGCGGTCGGCCGAGCGCGGGTCCCGGCGCAGGGCGTACATCGTGTTCTGGTCCGAGCCCGGAGCCCGACCCAGGCCCAGGTCGATCCGGCCCGGGTACATCGCGTCGAGGGTGCCGAACTGCTCGGCGATGGTCAGCGGCGCGTGGTTGGGCAGCATGACGCCGCCGGCGCCGAGCCGGATGGACGACGTCTGCGCGCCGACGTGCGCGATCAGCACGCTCGTGGCCGACGACGCGATGTGCGGCATGTTGTGGTGCTCGGCGTACCAGACCCGGCGGTAGCCGGTCTGCTCCGCCCGCTGCGCGAGCGCGACGCTCGCGGCGATGCTGTCGGCTGCGGTCGACCCCTTGGCGATCGGCGCCAGGTCGAGGATGGACAGCGGGATGCTCATGACGGTGCCTCTTCCGTGGTGTTGTCACGAGCAACGGGTGGGGGACCGCCGTCCTTCCCGGGTGTGTCACTCCTCGTACTCGGGCCCCACCGAGCCGGTCTCCACCTCACCGGCCCGCTGGTAGGTGGCGATCAGCACGCCCGAGCCGGTCACCTTCGACGCGGTCAGCCGCCAGGTGCGCGGGATCGCCCCCTCACCGAACAGCCGCTTGCCCTGCCCGAGGGTCACCGGGAAGACGACCAGCCGCAGCTCGTCGACCAGGTCCTCGTGCAGCAGCGTCTGCACCAGCCCGGCCGAGCCGTGCACCTGCAGCTCCCCGCCGTCCTCGGCCTTGAGCGCCCGGACGGCGTCGGGCACGGGACCCTCCAGCAGCCGCGCGGTCTCCCACTCCACCTCGGTGAGGGTCCGCGAGGCGACGTACTTGGTCTTGTCGTTGAGGCCCGTGGAGACCGCGCTGCTCTCGTCCCGCATCTTCGGCCAGGACGCGTAGAAGATGTCGTAGGTCCGCCGGCCGAGCAGGAAGTCCTGCGCGGGGACGAACCACTCCTCCATCTGCGCGCCGAGGTCCTCGTCGAAGTGCGGCACCAGCCAGCCCTCGTAGGAGAACCCGCCCTCCGGGTCCTCGCCCGGCCCGCCGGGGGCCTGCATGACGCCGTCCAGGGTGACGAACGTGGTGACGACGAGCGGTCGCATCGGGGTCCTCCTCGGGTGCGGCCCGGCCTCGGGTGACCGGTCTCCCCGGTAGGACGGCGCCCGTGCCGCCTTCTCATCGACGAGGCCGACCTCCGCTCAGGCGGCGAGGGCGACGTCCCGGTCGGCGGCGGCCACCAGCTCGGCGTAGCGGCCGCCCGCGGCGAGCAGCGCCTCGTGCGTGCCGCTCTCCACGACCCGGCCCGCGGCGAGCACCGCGATCCGGTCGGCATCGCGCACCGTGGACAGCCGGTGCGCGATGGTGATCGTCGTCCGGCCGCGGCTGGCCTCGTCGAGGGCGGCCTGCACGGCCCGCTCGGTGGCGGTGTCCAGCGCGCTGGTCGCCTCGTCGAGCACCAGCACCCGCGGGTCGCGCAGCAGCGTGCGGGCGATCGCCAGCCGCTGCTTCTCCCCGCCGGAGAACCGGTGCCCGCGGGCGCCGACCACGGTGTCGTAGCCGTCGGGCAGCCCGGCGATGACGTCGTGCACCTGGGCACGGCGGGCGGCGTCCTCGATCTCGGCGTCCGTGGCGTCGGGCCGGGCGTGCCGCAGGTTCTCCCGCACCGTCGTGTGCAGCAGGTAGGTCTCCTGCGCGACGACGCCCACCACCTGCGCCAGCGTGGCCAGGCTCAGGTCGCGGACGTCGATTCCGTCGATCGTCACCCGGCCGGCGGTCGGGTCGGCCAGCCGCGCGACCAGCGAGGCCAGCGTGCTCTTGCCCGAGCCGGTCTCGCCCACCAGCGCCAGCGTCGTGCCGGCCGGCACCGCGAGGTCGACGTCGGCCAGCGCGGGCCGGTGCCCGCCGGGGTAGGTGAACGAGACGCCCTCGAACCGGACCTCGCCGCGCACGGCCGCCGGGTCGAGCGGCACCGGGTCGGCCGGGTCGTCGATCTCCACCGGCAGGTCGAGGTACTCGAACACCCGGCTGAACAGGGCCATCGAGCTGGTCACCGAGACGCCGACGTCGAGCAGCTGCATGAGCGGGCGGAACAGCGTGGTCTGCAGCGTGGTGAACGCGACGAGGGTGCCGATGGTCATGCCGCCGGAGGTCGCCGGCAGCCCCGCGGCGAGGTAGATCGCCGCCGGGATGGCGGCGAAGACGATGCTCATCGTGGCCATCCGCCACCGGCCGGCCAGCTGAGAGCGCACCTCCAGGTCGACCAGGCCCTCGGAGGTGTCGGCGAACCGCCGGGACTGCGTGGGCCCGGCGCCCAGGGTCTTGCCCAGCAGCACGCCGCTGATCGACAGCCCCTCCTCGACCTGGGCGTGCAGGTCGGCGAGGGCACGCTGCCGCTGCGTGGTGACGGCGTACCGCATCCGGGCGACCCTGCGGGTCAGCAGCACCGCCGGCGGCAGGACGACGAGGGACAGCAGCGACAGCCGCCACGACAGCGCCACCATGGCGAGCACTGTGCCGACCACGGTGGTCGCGTTGGACGCCAGAGACGTCGCCGTCGAGGTGACCACCGACTGCATGCCGGCGATGTCGTTGGTGAGCCGCGACTGCACGTCTCCCCCGCGCGTGCGGGTGAAGAAGCCCAGCGACTGGCGCTGCAGGTGGCTGAAGACCGCCGTCCGCAGGCCGTGCATCACGCGCTGGCCGACCGTCGTGGACAGCCAGGTCTGCACCACCCCGAGGACGGCGGTGGTGCCGGCCACCGCGACCATCCCGGCGACCGCCCAGGCGAGCAGGACGACGTCCTGCCGCGGGAGCGCCTCGTCGATCACGAGCCGGACGAGGAACGGCGAGGCCAGCGCCACGACCGAGGCGCAGACGATGAGCACCACGACCGCGGCCACCTGCCAGCGGTAGGGCGAGAAGAGGGCACCCACCCGGCGCAGCGCGACGGGTGAGCGATCGAGTTGGGCACGGTCGGCCGGGTCGACGGTGCGCCCCGAGCGCCCGCCCCCGCCGCCTCTGGTCAGTCCGTCGACGACGACCACCTCCACGGTTTACTGAGGTAACCTCACGATGAGGTAACCGTAGCAGCGTCGGTACGATTCCCGCCGTGGCCGACGACGACGCCGAGGCGCTGGGCGAGTTGCTCATGCGGGTGGCCCGCGCGCAACGCCATCGCTGGAGCGACGCCCTGGCGCCCTGGGACCTCTCCCCGCACCAGGCCCGTGCGCTGCGCGCCGTCTGCACGCGGGAGGGCACCCGGCTGTCGGACCTGGCCGAGGCGCTGCGCATCGCGCCGCGCTCCGCCACGGAGGTCGCCGACGCGCTGGAGGCCCGGGGGCTGGCCACCCGCTCCCCCGACCCCACCGACCGGCGGGCCGTCGTCCTCGCGCCGACCGCGGCCGGGCGCCGGGTCGCCCAGGAGGTCGCCGCGGCGCGGGCGGCCGACACCCGGGATCTCTTCGCCCGCCTCGACCCGAGCGACCGGGCCGCCCTCGGCCGGATCCTGCGGACACTCGCCGCGGAGTGACCCGACCGCGGAGCGCATGCGTACATCCCGGGCATCCGGGCTACGGGGGGTTGCGCGTGACGGACCCGTCACACCACCCGAGGGGGAAGGACTCCGCCGTGCTCTCCGAGAAGGCCAGGCCCGTCATCGAGGCCACCCTGCCCGTCGTCGGCGAGAACATCGGCAAGATCGCCGAGCGCTTCTACCAGCACCTCTTCGGCGAACACCCGGAGCTGCTGGACGGCACGTTCAACCGCGGGAACCAGGCCGAGGGGACCCAGCAGCAGGCGCTGGCCGGCTCGGTGGCGATGTTCGCCAGCGCGCTGGTCAACCACCCCGACCAGCTGCCCGAGCACCTGCTCAACCGGGTCGCGCACAAGCACGCCTCGCTGGGCATCCAGCCCGCGCAGTACCAGGTGGTGCACGACAACCTGTTCTGGGCGATCGTCGACGTGCTCGGGGACGCCGTCACGCCCGAGGTCGCCGCCGCGTGGGACGAGGTCTACTGGCTGATGGCCTGGGCGTTGATCAACCAGGAGCGCGGCCTCTACAGCGCCCGTGGCGTCCGCCCGGAGACGGTGTGGCGCGACTGGGAGGTCATCGAGAAGGTCCGCGAGACCGACGACGTCGTCCGGTTCACCTGCAAGCGCATCGACGACCGGCTGGTGAAGACCTCCCTGCCCGGCCAGTACGTCACCGTGCGGCTGCCGATGCCCGACGGCGTCCTCCAGCCGCGGCAGTACAGCCTGACCCGGGCCGACGACGGCGAGCACCGGTCGTTCGCCGTCAAGCGCGTGCACGACGGCGGGAAGCCCGACGGCGAGGTGTCCAACCTGCTGCACGACCGGATCGACGTCGGCGACACGGTCACGATGTCGCTGCCGTTCGGGGACGTCGTCCTCGACGACTCCCGCCCGGCGGTGTTCGCCAGCGCCGGCATCGGCATCACCCCGATGGCCGGGATGATCTCGCACCTGGTGGGGGCCGGCTCGCACCTCGGCGTCACGCTGCTGCACGCCGACGTCGACGAGTCCTCGTGGGCGCTGCGCCGGCAGGTGGTGGACGACGTCCGCGCGCTGGACGACGGGGAGCTGCACGTCTGGTTCGAGCGCGGGGCGGAGTGCAGCCTGCCCGTGGACGGCGTGCACGAGGGCGTCATGGACGTGTCCGAGGTGGACCTGCCCGACGAGGCCGTCTACTACCTGTGCGGCCCGCTGCCGTTCATGAAGGCCGTCCGCCAGGCGCTGCTCGACCGTGGCGTGTCCCCCCGCGACATCCAGTACGAGGTGTTCGGCCCCGACCTGTGGCAGGCCGACGCCGACTGAGTCACCGTCGGCCTACCGGCCGACACCGCCACCAGGTGCCGTCCCCGACCGGCGTGGAGCCGCTGCCCGTGTCCCGGCCGGGAGACCCTCCGGGCCCCCGCGACCGGTCCACCCGCCACCAGGTGCCGTCCCGACCGACGCGGGCAGGTGCGTGACGTGCGACGTGCCCGGCGTGACGGGCCCCGGCCGCGCCCGGCGAGGTGCCACGATCGGCGGCGTGAGCGATCCCGTGCGACCCGACGAGCTGCGCGTCTCGGACCCCGAGCGGGCCGCCGTCCAGGAGCAGCTGCGCCGAGCCGTCGCGGCCGGCCAGCTCGACCTGCACGAGTTCGACACCCGGGTGCAGTCGGTGTGGGCCGCCCGCACCCGCGGCGAGCTCGCCCGCGTCACCCGGGACCTGCCCGAGCCGCCACCGGCCCCGCCGGCGCCCCGGCGGCTGCCGTTGGGGGACGCGTTCTCCCACGACGCCGGCGGCATGGCGATGCGGGTGCTGACCATCGTCTTCGCCAGCATCGCGGCGGTGAACCTGGTCGTCTGGGGCCTGGTGTCGGTGACCGCCGGCGAGTTCGTGTACCCCTGGTGGATCTGGGTCGCCGCTCCGCCGGGCGCCGTCCTCGCGGTGCTCTACGCGGTGGGCATCGGGCGGCCGAGACGCTGACGACCGTCGTCCCCCGCCGCTAGCGTCCCCGGCGTGCCCCCCTCCCTGACCCGCCGGCAGGTCCTGGACCTGCGGGTGTCCGCCCAGCAGCTGGACCGCCCGGCCGGCGGCCTCGCCGACACCGCGGTGCTCGACCTCGGTGTGCAGGACACCGGTCCGGACGGCGGGCTGTGGGCGCTGCTGCTGCGCGGCGTCGACATCGCGGGTCTGCCGGAGGACGCGCTGGCGACCGTCTGGACCCTCCGCGGCGCTCCGCACCTGTACCGGCGGGGGGACCTGCCGGCGGTCGCCGCGGCCACCGCCCCGTTCTCCGAGGCCGACGCCGGCAAGCGGGTCTTCGACGCGGCCAAGCCGCTCCGGGCCGCCGGCATCGGCACCCTGGAGGCGCTCGACGCCATCGCCGCGGCGATGCGCTCGCTGGTGACCGCCCCCATGGTCAAGGGCGAGATGTCGGGGCGGCTGGCCGAGCTCATGCCCGAGCCCTACCTGCGGTACTGCCGGCCCTGCGACGCCACGCACCTGTACGAGCAGCCGTTCCGCCTGGCCGCCCTGCGCGCCGGGCTCGAGCTGGAGCCCGGCACCTCGCCGCCGGTCCTCCGCCCGGTGCCGGGGCTGGTGCCGAGCGAGACCGTCCCGCCCCGGTTCGACGTCGTCCGGGGGTACCTGCGGCTGCTGGGCCCGGCGACGCCGAAGCTGGTCGCCGGGTACCTCGACGCCCCGGTCAAGGACGTGCAGGCCCGCTGGCCGGAGGACGCCGTCGAAGTCTCCGTGGACGGCGAGCGGCGCTGGCTGCTCGCCGAGGACGCCGACCGGCTCGGCCAGGTCCCCGCGGCACACGGCACGCGACTGCTGGGCCCCTTCGACCTGTTCCTGCAGGGTCGCGACCGCGACCTGGTGGTGCCGGACCCGGCCCGGGCCAAGGCGCTGTGGCCGGTGCTCGGCCGGCCCGGCGCGGTACTCGTCGACGGGGAGGTCGCGGGCACCTGGCGACCCCGCAAGTCCGGCTCCTCGCTCAGCGTCGCCGTCGAGCCGTGGCGGTCGCCGACGGCGGCGCTGCGGGAGGCGGTCACCGCCCAGGCCGAGCGGCTGGCCGCCCACCGCGGTGTCACGCTCAAGGACGTCGAGTTCTCCTGAGGCCGAGGCCCCGTTCTGGGACTGCTCGAGGAGCGGGCGGCCGTCCCCGGGGTGACCCTGGAGGGCGCCGAGTACGACGGAGGGAACAGCCATGACCGGTCCCGACGACGCCTTCCTGGCGCCCGACGACGCGCTGCAGGACTTCGACGAGGACGTCCGCCCCGGCACCGACGACGTCGAGCGCCCGGCCCACGCCGTCGCCCCCCGCGAGGACGGGGTCGAGGACGCCGGCCGCGCGGATGGCTCGGTCGAGCGCGAGACCGGGGGCGGCCCCGAGCAGGGGTGAGGACCCGCCTCCGGGAGACCGGGATCCACCCGGCGGCGGGCACCGTGCCCGGGTGAGCGCCGCCGCGCGGATCCCGGGCGCCGCCTTCCGCCCGGCGGTATCTCAGCGCTAAGGTAATTACCCATGAGCGCGCCACCCCGCCGGGTCCGCATCGGCATCGACACCGGGGGGACGTTCACCGACGTCGTCGCGGTGGACGAGGAGACCGGGCAGACCACCACCACCAAGACGCCGTCCACGCCGGCCGACCCCGCCGAGGGTTTCCTCACCGGCGTCCGCAAGGTGCTCGACCTGCTGGGCCTGCCGGGCGAGGCGGTCACCGCGGTGAGCCACGGCACGACGGTCGCGACCAACCAGCTGCTCGAGGGCAAGCTCGACCGGATCGGGTTCATCACCACCGAGGGCTACGAGTCGGTGCTGGAGATCGCCCGCCAGTCGGTGCCCGACGGCTACGGCAACAGTTACTTCTGGGTCAAGCCGCCGCGGATCGTCCCGGCCGACCTGGTGCGCACCGTGCGGGGCCGGCTGGACCACCGCGGCGAGGAGGTGCGCCCGTTCGACGAGGACGACGCCCGCGCCGCGGCCCGCTTCTTCGCCGACGCCGGCATCGGCACGATCGGCGTCTGCTTCCTGCACGCCTACGCCAACGACGCGCACGAGCGCCGCATGCTCGAGGTGATCCGCGAGGAGCACCCGGGGGCGGTCGTCTCGCTGTCCAGCCAGGTGCTGCGGGAGTACCGCGAGTACGAGCGCTCGGTGACCACGCTGGTCGACGCCGCGGTCAAGCCCAAGGTCGGCGCCTACGTCACCAACATCCGCACCCGGCTGGACGAGCTCGCGCCCGGCGTGCCGTTCTACGTGATGAAGAGCAACGGCGGCGTGCTGTCGGCCCAGGAGGTCGTGCACCAGCCGATCACCACGATGCTGTCCGGCCCCGCGGCCGGTGCGCTCGGTGCCGCGCTCATCGCGGGCACCGCCGGCTTCGACCGGGTGCTGACCTGCGACGGCGGCGGCACCTCCACCGACGTCACCGTGGTCATCGACGGCGAGCCGACCCTCACCACCGAGGGCTCGGTCGGCGACTACCCGTCGAAGATCCCGATGATCGACGTCGTCACCGTCGGCGCGGGCGGCGGCTCGATCGCCTGGCTGTCCCCCGAGGGCACGCTCAAGGTCGGCCCCAAGTCCGCCGGCGCCGACCCCGGCCCGATGTGCTACCCCTCCGGCGGCGACCAGCCCACGGTCACCGACGCGCACGTCGTCCTCGGCCGCATCCCCCCGCACCTGCTGGGCGGGGAGATCCCGCTGAGCGTCGACGCGGCGCGCAAGGGCCTGGCCGACCTGGGCGCGGAGCTCGACATGGACCTCGAGCGCACCGCCACCGGCATCCTGGAGATCTCCGCGTGGAACCAGGCCAACGCGCTGCGCCAGGTCACCGTCGCCCGCGGCCTCGACGTCCGGGACTTCACGCTCACCACGTTCGGCGGCTCCGGCTCGCTGCTGGCCTGCCGGCTGATGGACATCCTGGGCCTGCCCCGCACCCTCGTGCCGCCGAACCCGGGCAACGTGAGCGCCTTCGGCCTGCTCACCGTCGACGTCCGCAACGACCACGTCCAGACGGCGATCCACCGGCACGCCGACCTCGACCTCGACCGGGTGCGCGGGGTGTACGCCGACCTGGAGGACCAGGCCCGGGTCGCCCTCGACGGCGAGGGCTTCACGCGCGACTCGCAGCGGATGCAGCGCACCGCCGACCTGCGCTACGTGGGCCAGGCGTTCGAGGTGCGGGTGCCGGTCCCCGACGGGGAACTGGACGCGGCGGCCGCCGAGCAGGTCGCCCAGGAGTTCCACGCCGCGCACCGCCAGCTCTACGGCTACGACTTCGCCGACGACCCGCGCCAGGCCGTGGAGTGGGTCAACCTGCGGGTGAGCGGGATCGGCCCGATCCGCCGTCCCGACGTCGTGGAGCTGGCCCCGAAGGACGGCGGGGCGGACCGGGCCGTCTCGGGCACCCGGCGGGTGTTCTTCGACGACTGGGTCGACACCCCGACGTACAACCGGCCCGACCTCGGCCCCGGGGACGTCGTCCCCGGCCCGGCGATCATCGAGGAGTTCGGCTCCACCGTGCCGGTGCACCCCGGCTTCGCCGCCACCGTCGACACCCACGGGAACCTGCTACTCACGAAGGAGACCGAGCGATGAGCCTCACCGACGGCAAGGTCGCCGCCGACCCGGTCCTCGTCGAGATCGTCGCCGGCACGCTGGCCGCGATCGAGAAGGAGGTCGAGACCTCCATCGGGCGCACCTCCCGGTCGCCGATGATCCGCGACGCGCACGACTTCCGCGCCGGCATCCACGACCGGTTGCTGCGCAAGCTCACCGGCCGCTCCTACTCGGCGCTGGTGCACCCGGTGGTGCGCGACTACCCGATCGAGACGATGAACGTCGGGGACGTCTACTTCCACAACGACGTCTACCTCTCCGAGGGCGGGATCGGCCACCTGCCCGACCTGTGCGTCACCGTGCCGGTCTTCGCGCACGTCGACGGGGCGGAGAAGGTCGTGGCCTTCATCCAGGCGTTCGGCCACCACGACGACATCGGCGGCGCGGTGCCCGGCTCGATGCCGTCGGCGGCGACGAGCGTGTACGAGGAGGGCCTGATGGTCCCCCCGATCAAGCTGTGGGACCGCGGCGTGCCCAACGAGAGCGCGCTGAAGATCATGACCCGCAACTCGCGGATGCCCGACTCGCTGGCCGCCGACCTCGACGCGGAGTGCTCGGCCTGCCTGGCCGGCGCCCGGCGGCTCGGGGAGCTGTTCGACCGGTACGGGGTCGAGGCGGTGGAGTCGGCCTTCGACGCGATCCTGGCCAACTCCACCGAGGTCTACCGGCGGGAGATCCTGTCGCAGATCCCCGACGGCACCTACGTCTGGGAGGACTACGCCGAGCACGACGGCGTCGAGGAGCCCCAGCTGCACCGGCAGCGGATCACGCTGACCATGGACTCCTCTCGGGAGACCCCGCTGGTCATCGACTTCACCGGCACCGGCCCGCAGGCGAAGGGGCCGATCAACCACTGCGGCGACTACGCCGACGGCAACTTCCTCAAGAAGTGGCTCGCGCCGATCCTGCGCAACCTGGCCGAGACGCCGGAGCGGATGGCCGAACTCGACGTCAACGAGGGCGTCGTCCCGCTGATCGAGATGCGCTTCCCGGAGAAGGGCACGCTGCTCACCCCGGTCTTCCCGGCGCCGACCAACGCCCGGACCTTCGTCATCCTGCGGCTGCTCGGGGTCCTCGCCGGGGTGCTGGCCAAGGCCACCGGCGGCCGGATGCCCGCCGACCAGGAGACGATCCGGTACACCGGCGTCTACGGCACCGACGTCGACGGGCAGCCCTACCTCATGCGCGAGGTGCTGGGCGGCGGCTCGGGCGGGCGGTACTACGCCGACGGGGAGGACACCATCCACGTCGTCCCGGACTCGCGGAACCTGCCCACCGAGTTCACCGAGGGCCGCTTCCCGCTGCGGGTGGAGCGGCTGGGGCTGGCCATCGACTCCGGCGGGCCGGGGCGCTACCGGGGTGGCTGCGGCTACGAGAAGCACATCCGGGTGCTGCGGGACGCGCACTTCATGTCCATCGCCGACCGCTCGATCCTGTCCTGCTGGGGCGTCAAGGGGGGCAAGGCCGGGCGGCCGTTCCAGATCACCGTCGACCCGGGCGGCCCGGACGAGCACGAGGTCGACGCGCTCGCCGACGCCGAGCCGCTGACGGCCGGCACCGTGGTCCGCATCCGGACGACGGGCGGCGGCGGCTGGGGCGACCCGCTGGACCGGCCGGTGGACGAGGTCCTGCGGGACATCGCCTGGCGGAAGGTCTCGGTCGGCGGCGCCCGCACCGACTACGGCGTGGTGGTGCGCGAGGACGGCAGCGCCGACGAGGCGGCCACGTCGGCGCTGCGCGCGGAGATGCGCGCGGCCCGCACCGGCGACGAGCCGTTCTTCGACCGCGGCCCCGGCTACGCGATGCTCTCCGGCGGCGCGGAGTTCAACGAGTTCGACGTCCTGTAAGCCCCTGCCGCGCGATCATGAGGTGCGGGAAGCGACACGCCGTCCTACGACGGGGTGTCGCTCCCGCGACTTCATGATCGTCGCGGTCAGGGGGTCAGGGGGTCAGGTGCCGGGCGCGGGTCGCGAGCGGAGGAGCTCCGCGGTGGACGCGTCGGCGGGCAGGAAGGCCTCCACCGACAGCTCGGCGGCGGTGAGGTCGACGGCGGTGCCGAACGTGGTCACCGTGCTCAGGAAGCTCAGGACGTCGTCCCCGGACCGCACCCGCAGCGGGACGGCGATCCCGTCGGGTGGGCGCCGGTCGAATCCGCCGGGCAGCGCGGCGAGCTCCCGGTGCAGCGCGGCCAGGGCCGGGTCGGCGGTCAGGTGCGCCTCCCGGGCCAGGCGGGCGAGCAGGTGGGTGCGCCACTGCGGCAGGTTGAGGATCCGCGGTGCCAGCCCGCGCGGGTGCAGCCCCAGCCGCAGCACGTTCACCGGCGGCTCCAGCAGCTGCGGGTCGGCCCCGGAGGTGAGCAGCGCGACGCTGCGGTTGGCCGCGACCAGGTGCCAGCCGCGGTCGACGGCCAGGGCGGGGAAGGGCTCGTAGGCGGCCAGCACGAGGTCCAGCGCCGTCCGGACGGCGGCCATGTCCGGGTCCTCCAGCCGGCGGCGTCCGTAGACCGGGGCGTAGCCGGCCGCGAGCAGCAGCTCGTTGCGCTCGCGCAGCGGGACCTCCAGCTGCTCGGCGAGGTGCAGCACCATCTCGCGGCTCGGCCGCGCGCGGCCGGTCTCCACGAAGCTCAGGTGCCGGGTGGAGACGCCGGCGTCGCTGGCGAGGTCCAGCTGGGACAACCGGCGGCGCTGCCGCCAGTCGCGCAGCAGCTCCCCGACGGGAGGCCGGGCTTCGACCGCTGTCATGGCCGCGACGCTAGTGACGGTCGGCTTCCCCGTCGCTTACCTCCGAGGTAATCGACCCGCCTCCGCGGCGCGGCCACCGTGGTCGCCATGACCACGACCACCGCTCCCGCCCCCACCGCCCTGCTCCGCCTGGCGCTGCGGCTCGACGCCGTCGTCACCGGGCTCAACGGCGCGGCGTACCTGCTGGCCGCGCCCGCCCTCGCCGATCTGTTCGGCCTGCCCGCGGGCTGGCTGCGCGGCACCGGCGTCTTCCTGCTGGCCTTCGCCGCCGCCGTGTGGCTGGTCGGCACCCGCCCGACGCCGCCCGCCGTCCGCACGGTGGTCGCCGCCAACGCCCTCTGGGCCGCGGGCAGCGTCGCCGTCGTGCTGGCCGGCCTGGGCTCCCCGACGACCCTCGGCGCCGCCTGGCTCGTCCTGCAGGCGCTCGTCGTCGCCGCCTTCGCCGTCCTGCAGGCCACCGGCCTGCGCCGCAGCTGAGACCGAGAGGAGAACGACCATGACCGCATCGCCCGACCTCGCCGCCCGCTACCTGGCGGCCTGGAACCAGACCGACCCGGCCGCGCGCCGCGCCGTCGTCGCGGAGCTGTTCACCGAGGACGCGCGCTACACCGACCCGCTCGCCGACGTCGCGGGGCGGGACGCGATCGAGGCGACCATCGCCGCCGTCCAGGCGCAGTTCCCCGGCTTCGTGTTCCGCCTCGCCGGTCCCGTCGACGCCCACCACGAGCAGGTGCGTTTCACGTGGCACCTCGGCCCCGAGGGCGAGGAGGCGCCGATCGCGGGCTTCGACGTCGCGGTGACCGACGGCGACGGTCGCATCCGCGCCGTCCTGGGCTTCCTGGACCGGGTGCCCACGGCCGCCTGACCCACGCGACCGAGGCCGGTGGTCCCCCCGAGGGACCACCGGCCTCGGCGTGCGGTCAGTCCGGCTCGACCTGCCAGGAGCCGACGGCGGCGTAGCCGCTGTCGTAGAGGTCCTGCCGGGCGCCCGGCTCCAGGGGCACCTGCTCCATGCTGCCGCCCCAGTAGCGCAGGATCCGGCCGAGCTCCGCGGCGCGGTCGTCCCCGGCCAGGGCGCCGGCGTCCAGGTCCACCTCGAGCACGAAGCGCATCAGCCGATCATCGCCGCCGGCGCCACCACCGGCGACGGGGCGGCGGCGGAGCCGGGACCTCGGCCGGCGGGGGCGGCGGCCGGGTGGCCCGCCAGTGCGCGACGAGCGCCTCGACGTCGGCGAGGCCCGGGACCGGCGCCCACCGGCTCTCCTGCGGACGGCGCCAGAAGGCCTCGACTCGGGCGTTGAAGTCCTCGCCCACGGCGCGGACGGCGGCCTCCGAGGGCAGCCCGGCCACCCGCTCGGGCAGCTCGTCGCGCTCCCTCCGCAGCGCCATGCCCGGTGGCAGGAGGTCCCGCGGGTCGGTCGACTGCCGCCGGGCCCACTCCAGCGCCCACTCGTAGCTGCTCTGCGGCCGCTCCCGCCGGGGCAGCGGCCGGCCGGCTCCGCCGAGGCCCTCGAAGGCCCCGCGGGCCTGCGCCTGCGTGATCTGCTGGTCGACCCAGGTCTCGAACGACATCCCGGGCGGCTTGCGCTCCGTCATCCCCTCCAGGGTGACACCCGGAGCGTCCACTGCTCGACGATCACGAACCTCGGGAGAGGACACGCCGCTCGATCCCGGCGTGTCGCCACCGCGACTTCATGATCGTCGGCGGCGGCGGGCGTCGGGCGCCCGCCGACGGAGCGCGCAGGGGTTCCGTCAGGCGGCCCGGAGCGGGCGCAGCGCGGCGGTGACCCGCTGCAGCTCGTCGAGCATCGCCTTGCCGCCGGCCTCCAGTTCGGCGTTGGGCGCGAACTCGTCGTCCTCGTCGAGGAACTGGGCGAAGAACGGCACCGACACCGCCTCCACCACCGGCAGCACGCGCAGGGCGGCCAGCACCGGCTTGAGCGCGGACGACGCGCGCAGACCCGCCGAGACGCCGCCGTAGGTCACCAGGCCGGCCGCCTTGTCCGCCCACTCGACCGAGAGGAAGTCCAGGGCGTTCTTCAGGGCGCCGGGGAAGGAGTGGTTGTACTCCGGGGTCACGAAGACGAACGCGTCGGCGCGGGAGACCGTCGCGCTCCAGTCCTTGGTGTGCTGGTGGACGTACTGCTGCAGCCGCGGGTGGTTGGGCTCGTCGAAGACCGGCAGGCCCACCTCGGCGAGATCGACCAGCTCGACGTCGAAACCGCCGTGCGCCTCGGCCAGGCGGGTCACCCAGCGGGCGACGGCGAGGCCGCGGCGGCCGGGGCGGGTGCTGGCGGCGACCACCTGCAGGACGGGACGGGACACGGGGAGCTCCTCTCGATCGCTTCGTTGAGCTCTCAACCGCAGGGTGGCCGTCCGATTCCCCGCTGTGCCCGAGACCTCACCGACCCGACCCTCACGTGAGGTTAGGGTCGGTGCTCGATCCACCCCGGCTGCGCCGACGCCCCGCGGGTGCACCCCGCCCGCTGCCGTCGAACCGGAGCCCTCCCGTGCCCTCCTCCCGCCCGAGCCGCCCGGCCTGGCTGTCCCCCACCGTGGCCCGCACCGAGGTGCTGGCCGGCCTGGTCGTCGCGCTGGCGCTCATCCCCGAGGCGATCAGCTTCTCGATCCTGGCCGGCGTCGACCCGCGGGTGGGGCTGTTCGCCTCGTTCACGATGGCCGTCGTCATCGCGTTCACCGGCGGCCGACCGGCGATGATCAGCGCCGCCACCGGCGCGGTCGCCCTGGTGGTCGGCCCGCTGGCCCGTGAGCACGGGCTCGAGTACCTGCTCGCCGCCGTCGTCCTCGGGGGTGTCTGCCAGGTCCTGCTGGCGGCGGCCGGCGTGGCCCGGCTGATGCGGTTCGTGCCGCGCAGCGTGATGGTCGGCTTCGTCAACGCCCTGGCGATCCTGATCTTCACCGCGCAACTGCCGCACCTGGTCGACGTGCCGTGGCCGGTCTACCCGATGGTCGCGGCGGGCCTGGCGATCATCTTCCTGCTGCCGCGGCTGACCACCGTCGTCCCGGCGCCGCTGGTCTCGATCGTCGTGCTCACCGGCCTCACCGTGGTCGCCGGGTTCACCCTGCCGACCGTCGGCGACCAGGGCGCGCTGCCCGGCAGCCTGCCGTTCCTGGCGCTGCCCGACGTCCCGTTCACCCTGGAGACGCTGCGGATCGTCGCGCCGTACGCGCTGGGCATCGCCTTCGTCGGGCTGATGGAGTCCCTGATGACGGCGAAGCTGGTCGACGACCTCACCGACACCTCCTCGGACAAGACCCGCGAGTCCTGGGGCCAGGGCGTGGCCAACATCGTGACCGGCTTCTTCGGCGGCATGGGCGGCTGCGCCATGATCGGCCAGACCATGATCAACGTGAGGTCCGGCGCCCGCACCCGGCTGTCGACCTTCCTCGCCGGCGCCTTCCTCCTGGTCCTGGTCGTCGCCCTGGGGGACGTCGTCGCCGTCATCCCGATGGCCGCCCTGGTCGCGGTCATGGTGTTCGTGTCGATCGCCACCTTCGACTGGCACAGCCTGCGGACGCTCCACCGGATGCCCCGGAGCGAGACCGCGGTGATGCTCACGACCGTCGCCGGGACGCTGCTCACCCACAACCTCGCGGTCGGCGTCGGCGCGGGCGTCCTGGTCGCCTGCGTCCTGTTCGCGCGCCGGGTCGCGCACCTGGCCGAGGTCACCAGCGTTCCCGTGCCGGACGGCGGCACCCGCGTGTACTCGGTGACCGGCGCGCTGTTCTTCGCCTCCAGCAACGACCTCTACACGCAGTTCGACTACGCCGGCGACCCCGACCACGTCGTGATCGACCTGTCGGCGGCCTCCGTCTGGGACGCGTCCACCGTCGCCGCGCTGGACGCGATCACGCACAAGTACGCGACCCGCGGGAAGACCGTCGAGGTGGTCGGGCTGACCGGCCACTCGGCGGACCGGTACGAGCGGCACACCGGCCGGCTGGCCGGGGCGCACTGATGGCCGCCGACCTGGTGCGGATCGGCCAGGTGGCCGAGCGCACCGGGCTGAGCCTGCGGACGATCCGCTTCTACGAGGAGCTCGCCGTCGCCGAGGACGTCGCGGGCACCCTCGCCGACCGCCTCGTCACCGAGGGCAGCTGACCCGCCCGTCACCCGAACGTGACTTGACCCGGCGGCCGGGAACGTGCGTCCCGCCGGGTCCCTCGCGCAGGGTGGCGACCTGCCACGAAGGGGTGAACCGCCAGCTCAGCGCCCTGCGCGCGGGGCGCGCAGCCCCCAGGCTGGCCGACGTGCCGCTGTCCGTCCCCGGTCTGCCCGACGTGCCGCCGGAGCTGGCCGGGCCGGTCGCGGTGGAGCTGGCCAAGCCCGTCCGCGAGATCCCGCGGGCCGACGCGCTGCCCGGCGGCGTGCTCTACGAGCCCAAGTGGGACGGCTACCGCCTCGTCGTCGTCCGCACCGGAGGCACCACCCGGCTGTGGTCCAAGCAGGGCCGCGACCTGACCGCCCGCTTCCCCGACGTCGCCGCCGCGGCGGTCGCCCAGGTGCCGGCCGGCACGGTGGTGGACGGCGAGGTCGTCGTCTGGAACGGGTCCCGGCTGGACTTCGGGCTGCTGCAGCGGCGGATGGTGACCGCGCCCGGCCGGATGGCCGCCCTCGTCGCCGCCGCCCCGGCCTCCTACGTCGCCTTCGACCTGCTCGCGCTCGGCGGAGCGGACCTGCGCGGTCGCCGTCTGCGCGAGCGTCGGGCCGCGCTGGAGGAGCTGGCCGCCCGCTGGGCGCCGCCGATGCAGCTCTCCCCCGCCACCACCGACCCGACCGAGGCCGAGCAGTGGTCCACCGAGTGGCGGGCCGCCGGCGTGGAGGGCCTGGTCGCCAAGGGCGCGGGCAGCCGCTACGCACCGGGGCGGCGGGAGTGGGTGAAGGTCAAGTCCTGGGAGACCACCGAGGTCGTCGCCGGAGGGGTCATCGGGCCGTTGGAGCGGCCCAGCCAGCTCGTGGCCGGCCGTTACCGGGACGGCGAGCTGGTCGTGGTCGGCCGCACCAGCCCGCTCGGCCGCGAGCAGGCCGCCGAGCTGGCCGCCGTCCTCCGCCCCGCCGGGCCCGGGCACCCGTGGCCGGACCGGATCGGCACCGGCCGCTTCGGCGGCGGCCGGCTGTCGGTGCCGCTCACCCGCGTGCAGCCCGACGTCGTCGTGGAGGTCAGCGCGGACGCCGCGCTGCAGGCCGGCGTCTTCCGCCACCCGCTGCGGTTCGTGCGGGTGCGGCCCGACCTGGAACCGGCCGACGTCCCCGGGCTCTGACCTGCCGGCCTGCGATCACGGGGCGCGGGACGCGGCACGCCGACGAGAACCGGCGTGTCCCGTCCCGCACTTCATGATCGCGCTGTCACAGCTGGGGCACCCGGCCCAGGGCGACCAGCAGCCGGCGCAGCAGGCCGGCCAGCTGCTCGCGGTCGTCGTCGGACAGCCCGGCGAGCAGCCGGCGCTCGGTCTCCAGATGGTCGGGCAGCGCGGCGTCCAGGGCGGCGCGGCCGGCGGCGGTCAGCGTGACGACGACGGCCCGCCCGTCGGCCTCGCTGCGCTCGCGGGTGATCAGCCCCTTCTCCTCCAGCCGGTCCAGCCGCTGGGTGATGGCGCCGGAGGTCACCAGCGCGGTGCGCATCAGGGCCGTCGGGGTGAGCTGGTAGGGCTCGCCCGCCCGGCGCAGCGCGGCCAGCACGTCGAAGGACGGCGCGTCGAGGCCGTGCCGGGCGAAGGTGGCCCGCTGGGCGAGGAAGACCTCGCGCTGGAGCTGGGAGATCCGGCCGATGACCCCCATCGGGCTGCAGTCGAGGTCGGGGCGCTCCCGGGCCCACTGCTGCAGGATCAGGTCGACCGCGTCCCCCATCCCGGCCACGCTAGTGCGCTCCGTCACCACTTGGTCACCGTTCCACGCCGCCCGGGACGGCCAGGGACGCGAGGCGCTCGGCGTAGGTGCGGGGCGGGCGGCCGAGCAGGGCGGTGAGCACCCGCGGGCTGCCGGCGAAGCCGTGCGCCCGGTAGTGGTCGAACATCAGCCGCAGGCAGCGTTCGGCGTAGGCGGCCGGCACCTCGTCCGGCGGGACGGCGTCCTCGGCGGTCACCTCCCGGCCCAGGTGCGCGGCCATCAGCTCGGCCAGCCGCGGCGCGGTCAGCGGCTCGGGCCCGGCCGCCTCGAAGGTCCCGCCGTCCAGGCCGTCCTCGGTGAGCAGCACCGCGGCGGCCTCGGCCACGTCGGCCAGGTCGACCAGCGACTGCCCGGTGCGCAGGCCCCACGGGCTGCGCAGCCGGCCGGTGCGCGCCGCCTCGGCCAGCGCATCGTCGAGGTTCTGTGCGTAGGCGCAGGGCTGCAGCACCCGCCAGGCGAGGCCGGTGGCGTCCAGGGCCTCCTCGGCGCGGTCCTTGGCGGCGTGGTGCGGCATCGCCCGGGCCTGCGGGCGCAGCACGGAGTGGTAGACGACCCGGTGGACGCCGGCCTGCCGGGCCGCGCCGAACAGGGCGGCGGCGCCCTCGGCCTCGCGGGGGTCGAAGTTCGGCCAGATCAGGTACAGCGCGGCGGCGCCGGCCAGGACGTCGGCCCACGCCCGCGACTCGGTCAGCTCCGCGACCACCACGTCGGCGCCCAGCGCGGCGAGCTCCGGCCGCGGGCCCGGCCGGGAGACCACCGCCCGCACCGTCAGCCCCCGCGCCCGAAGCGCCCGGACGACGGCGGTGCCGGTCTGCCCGCCCGCCGCCGTCACCACGATCACCCAGGTACCTCAGCAGTGAGATATCGCCGCGTCAAGGACCCGGGGCTCAGCGCAGGCGGGCGCTCAGTCGCACGGTCAGGCCCTGGGGGCCGGGCAGCAGGTCCACGGAGTCCCAGAGCTTGCGGGCCAGCCACAGGCCCATGCCGCCCCGGCTGAGGTCGTCGCCGTGCGCGGGCTGGAAGCCGGCGAGCGGGTCGCCGAAGCCGGTGCCGGAGTCGGTGATGGCGCAGACCATCCGCTTCCCGTCGGTCCAGATGCGGGCCGACACCGGTCGGCGGCCGTGCCGGAACGCGTTGGCCGCGATCTCGCTGGTGGCCAGGTGGAGGTCCTCGCGCTGCTCCCGGTGGGGCACGTGGGCGGCGAGGGCCGCGCCCATCGCGTGCCGCAACCCGGCCAGCGTGGGCGCGTCGTCGACGGCCAGCACCGGCGGGGTGTCCTCCACCGGTTCCCGGGGGACGGGCAGCGTGGCCAGGTACTCGGCGGGGTCACGGTAGTCGGCGTTGAGCGCGCGCTCGCCGTCGGAGACGAGCTCGGGGTGCGTCCGGGCGGCGCTCTCCACCACCTCGGGCGGCAGCGCCCGGCGGTCGTAGAGGCACATCGCGGTCAGCGGGCAGCCGTCGAGCAGCGCGTTGACCGCGGCCTCGTAGCGCTGACCCTCGTGCCAGGTGGCCGGCTCCCGGCCGAACTCGATCTGGCCGAGCACCCGCAGCCAGCCCGACGGGGCGGACGCAGCGCGGTCGAGCAGCCGCCGCGTGACACCGAGGGCGTCGGGCGCCCGGGTGTCGACCAGTGCGATGCGGGCGTCGGTCTCCACCCGGGGGAACTGCTCGCCGAGCGCGCCCGCGACCAGCGCGGCGGTCTCCGGCCCGCAGGAGAGCACGGTGAGGTCGCCGGCGAGCAGGCCCTCCTCCACGAACGGGACGGCGGCGGCCAGCAGCTCGTCGTCCGAGCCGACGAGGGCGGCGGCGTGCGGCCGGGCACCGGGCAGGAGGGGGCGCGCGCGCACGTCAGCACGCTCGTCTGCCCTGTGGTGCACCGCGCTCGTCCTCTTCCTGGCCGGGTCGCTCCAGCCGGCCGAAGCGACATTCTGGGACATCCCGACCCGGTGGAGGTCACCGGGGAGGGCTGTGCGCGTCGTCACGGCGACGGGCGCGCGGCTCCCCCGCCGGGCTCGTCCAGCCCGGCAAGTGCGAGTATGCGCGCCGGCGGTGTGCCCCGCTCCGTCCGGACGCGGAGCTCCAGCCCGGCTTCACCCGCACGAGCGAGGGCCTCCAGCAGCATCCCGACACCGGCGCTGGCCACGTACGTGGTCCGGCGCAGGTCGAGGGTGGCCCGCGCACCGACCGGCAGCCTCGCCAGGCGGCCGAGCACGTCCTCGCGCAGCGGCCCCGTGCTGGCGAGGTCCAGCTCCCCCACCAGCTCCAGCCGCAGCCCCTCCGGCCCGTCGGAGGTCAGCAGCCGCGCCGGCACGCCGCCGTCCTCCGTGATCCGGACGGGCACGCGCACCGCGCCGGCCGTCGCGGCCGGGGGCGGCACCCGGAAGCGCACGGTCGTGCCGGGCCCCTCGCCGTGCTGGACCTCGACCTCGGCGGCGAGCGCGCTGATCAGCTCCAGCCCGCGCCCGCGGTAGCCCCGGTCCTCCGGCGGCGGTCGCCAGACCCCGGAGTCCCGGACCTCCACCCGCACCCCGCCGTCGGCGTCCCGGGCCACCCGGTAGGAGCACTCGCCTCGCCCGTCGCCGGCGTAGGCGTGCTCCACCGCGTTGGCCAGGGCCTCGCCGAGCGCCAGCTGGAGGTCCTCGGCGGTCTCCTCGGGCATCCCGGCCGCGGTCGTCCAGGCGGTCAGCCGGCGGCGGGCGGCGGACAGCCGGCCCGGGTCGGCCGGCAGGGTCTCGGCGAGCGGGCCGGGCAGGAGCCGGGCGGCGATCACCGCGACGTCGTCGGGCTGGTCGGTGTCGGCGAGGACCTCGGTCAGCAGCCGTGCGGTCAGCCGGGCCGGGTCGGCGGCGCCGTGCCGCGCGGCAGCGGCGCAGACCCGGTCCAGCCCCTCGTCGAGCACCTCGCCGCGGCGTTCCACCAGCCCGTCGGTGTAGAGCAGCAGGGTGGCCCCGACGGGGACGTCCGTGGCCGCCTCGGTGTAGTCGGCCCGTCCCGGTACGCCGAGGACGGTCCCCGCGCCGGCGCCGTCGAGCAGCCGGGCACCGTCGGGGGTGACCAGCAGCGCCGGCGGGTGCCCCGCCCGGGCCCAGCACACCGACCCGGCGGCGGGGTCCACGACCAGACAGGCCGCGGTGGAGGCGAGCGCGCCGGGCAGCCGGGCGGCGAAGCGGTCCAGCAGCTCCAGCGCCTCAGCCGGGCTGCAGCCCTGCAGCAGGGCCGCGGACAGGGCGCTGCGCAGCTGCCCCATGACCGCGGCGGCGGCCGGCCCCTGCCCGACGACGTCGCCGACGGCGATCGCCACCCGGCCGTCGTCGAGCTCCACCACGTCGTACCAGTCACCACCGGCCTGGGTGCCCTCGGCGCCGGGGAGGTAGTGGGCGGCCAGCGCCAGCCGCTCCAGCCGCGGCAGCTGGGCCGGCAGCAGGCTCAGCTGCAGGGTCTCGGCGATGCGCCGCTCGGACCGGTACAGGCGGGCGCGGTCGAGGGCCTGGGCGCACTGCTCGGCGACGGCCAGCAGCATGGCCCGGTCGGTGGCGGAGAACCGCTGCACCGTCGGCCAGGCGACGGCCAGGACGCCGACGACCCGGCCGGCGACGACGAGCGGGAGGCCGACGTTGGCGGCCAGCCCGTACTCCCGGAGGGACGTCTCCAGCTCGGGGGGCAGGTGCCGGTCCCCCGTCGACAGCGTGGCGACGTCCTCGACCCACAGCGGACGGCGCTGGCTGACCGCCGTCGTGGCCACCAGCGGCGCCGACAGCGGCAGGCTCTGCCACAGCCGCTGCCCCTCCTCGGAGCCGCCGCTGATGGTCAGCGCGCTCAGCGAGCGGTGCGACGGGTCGAGCTCGTAGACGGCGACCCGGCTGTCCGGCCCGGTGAGCGCGCGGACGTGACCGGCGGCCGCGGCGGCCACCTCGACGGGGGTGGTGGCGGCCGACAGCTCCGCGGTGGCCCGGTGCAACAGGGCCAGCCGGTGGGCGGCGGCGCGCTCCTCGGTCAGGAGCACCGCGTTGTCCACGGCCAGCGCGGACCGGGCGGCGATCTCCTCGGCCAGCGTCCGGTCGTCCTCGGTGTAGGCGGGGGCGTCCGCCCGGCGGCCCAGGACGAGGACGGCGAGCACCCGCCCGCGCACGGTCAGCGGGAGGGCGAGCACCGAGGCGACGGCCAGCGGCGGCGCGACGGCCGGGTGGTCGGCGCCGAGGTCGGTGGCCCCGGACAGCGCCGAGTGCACGACCGACCGGCCGGTTCGCACCACGCCCGGTCCCACGCCGACGTCGGGGTCCAGGCCGGCGAGCGCGGTCTCGGTCTCCCCGTCCAGGCCGGCGATGCCCGCCCAGCGGAGCCGGCCGTCGTCGGTGACCAGCCGGACCGTGCACAGGTCGGCCAGCCGCCGGTCCACCAGCAGCCGGGCCAGCGCGCCCAGCTGCCCGTCGAGGGTCGTCTCCCGGTCCAGCGCGGCCCCGACGTCGGCCAGCAGCGTCTGCCGCTCGGTCTCGCGGATGCGGGCGTTGACGTCGGTGCAGCTGCCGACGTGCCCGGCGAAGGTCTCCCCCGAGCCGATCGGGACGGCCCGCTCCAGCAGCCAGTGGTAGGCCCCGTCGCTGCGGCGCAGCCGGAACTCGACCTCCCAGCCCTCGCGCCGGGACACGGCCGCGTCCACCGTCGCCGCGTAGCGGTCCCGGTCCTCCGGGTGCAGCCCGTCGACCCAGCCGCGGCCGAGCTCCTCCCGCGCCGAGCGGCCGGTGTACTGCGGCCAGCCGCGGTTGACGAACACCCGGCGGCCCTCGGGGTCGGACACCCAGATGAGCGCCGGCGCGAGGTCGGCCATGGCGGTGAACCGCTCCTCCGCGGCCCGGCGGGCCCGACCGAGGCCGAGGTGCGCCCCGACCCGGGCGATGAGCTCCTGCGCGGAGAACGGCTTGACCAGGTAGTCGTCGGCGCCGGCGGCCAGGCCCTCGACCGCCGCCTCCTCCCCGGCCCGGGCCGACAGCAGCACCACCGGGACCCGCGCCGTCCGCGGGTCGGCGCGCAGCGCGGCCAGCAGCTGCACGCCGTCCATCCCCGGCATCATCACGTCGCTGACGACGAGGTCCGGCGGGTCGGCGAGGGCGGCCTCGAGAGCCAGGCGCCCGTCGGCCACGACCCGGACGTCGTACCGGGGGGCCAGCAGCCGGCGGACGTACTCGCGCATGTCGGCGTTGTCGTCGGCCACCAGGACGCGGCCGGCCCGGGCGCCGGCCCCGGGCAGGGGAACGGGGGCCGTCGCGCCGTCGTCCCCGCCGGGGAGCCAGCGCAGCGCCTCGGTGAGGTACGGGGTGGCCGCCGGCGAGACGGCGGGGGCGTCCCCCGCGCCCTCGGCCAGCCGGTCGGACGGCAGGTGCTCGGTGCCGAACGGGAGCGTGACGGTGAACGTCGTCCCCTGCCCGAGGACGCTGTCGACGCCGATGGTGCCGCCGTGCAGGACCACCAGCTCGCGCACCATCGCCAGGCCGATGCCGCTGCCCTCGCCGGAGCGTCCGCGGGCCTCGGCGACCCGGTGGAAGCGCTCGAACAGGCGCGGCAGCTCCTCGGTGGGGATGCCCGTCCCGGTGTCGCTGACGGTGAGCTCGGCGCCGTCGTCCACGGGGCGCAGGCGGACGGCGATGCCGCCGGTGAAGGTGAACTTCAGCGCGTTGGAGAGCAGGTTGAGGACGACCTTCTCCCACATGTCCCGGTCGAGGTGCACCGGTTCCCCGAGCGGCGCGCAGTCGACGGTGAAGTCCAGCCCGGCGCGGGTGACCGCCGAGCGGAAGACGCTGGCCAGCTCGCTGGTGGTGGCGGCCAGGTCGACCGGCTCGAACCGGGCGTCGATGCGCCCGGCCTGGATGCGGGAGAAGTCCAGCAGTGTGTTGACCAGCTTCTGCAGCCGCAGCGTGTTCCGCTCGATGACCTCCAGCTCCTGGCTGATCCGCGGGTCGGCGTTGGCCGCCGGGGAGTGGCGCAGCTCGGCCACCGGACCGGCGATGAGGGTCAGCGGGGTGCGGAACTCGTGGCTGACGTTGCTGAAGAAGTCCGTCTTCGCCCGGTCCAGTTCGGCCAGCGCCTCCGCACGGCTGCGCTCGGCCTCGTAGCTGCTGGCCGCCTGCAGGCCCGAGGCGATCTGGTTGGCGACCAGCTCGAGGAAGCCGCGGTAGCGGTCGTCGTAGCGGCGGTGCGGGTTGAGGCCGGTGACGAGGAAGCCGGTGACGCCCCCGGGGGTCGCACCGATCGGCACCAGCACCGCCTCCTGCGGGGGCCGCCGCCAGTCCCCCGTCGGCAGGCCGGGGAAGCGGTCGGGGAGCTCCTCGACCAGCACGTGCTCCCCGGCCAGCGCCCGCGCCAGCGGCCAGACGCCGTCCCCCGGCCGGAGGACGTGGGGCGCGGCGGCGGAGCCGGGGGCGATCCCGGCCGCGCAGCCCAGCCGGGCGGTCCCGTCCGCCTCGGCCACGTAGGCGAGGCTGAACGGCAGGTCGGCGAGGTTCCGCCCGAGCTGCTCGCAGACGGCATCCAGGACGTCGGCCTGCGTGCGGGTGGCCGCGACCGCCGCGGCGAGGTCGCGCAGGGTGGCCATCCGGCGCTCGCCGACGACGCGCCCGGTGGTCTCGGTGACCACGCAGAGCATGCCTCCCGTACGGCCGTCGGCGTCGTCGAGCGGGCTGTAGGAGAACGTGTGGTAGCTCTCCTCGGGGTAGCCGTTGCGCTCGAGGAACAGCAGCAGGTCCTCGTCCCAGGTCGCGACGCCGGTGTGGAGGACCGACTCGATCCGGGGCCCGATGTCCCCCCAGATCTCCGCCCACACCTCCCGGGCCGGTCGGCCGAGCGCCAGGGGGTGCTTGGCCTGCAGGGTGTCGTGCATGTAGGCGTCGTTGTAGAAGAACGTCAGTTCGGGGCCCCAGGCGGCCCACATGGAGAACCGCGACGTCAGCAGGATCCGGACGACGTTGCGCAGCTCCGCGGGCCAGCTCTCGGGTGGGCCGAGCGGGGTCTCGGCCCAGTTGCGCTGGGCCATCGCGCGGCCGACCTCGCCACCGTCGGCGAACAGCGACCGCTCGAGGCCTCCCTCGTTCACCGCGGCATCACGCAGGGATGGTAGGTCGTGCGGGGCCGGATGGCTCACACCGTGCGGGTCGCGGGCGGCCGACCGGCCAGCTCGTCGAGGACGGCGCGGTCGACCCCGGCGGCGGCGCGCACCTCGGCGTCGTCCACCGCGCCGCAGTCCAGGCCGCGTACCAGCACGCCGGCCAGCGCCCGCGCGGTGGCCGGTTCGTCGAGGACGCCGCCGTCCACGCGCTCCCGGTAGGCGGCCAGCCGCTCCGCGGCCGCGGGCAGCGCCGCCCGGTAGGAGGCGTACGTGGCCACGTAGCGGGTCACCAGCTGGGCGGGGTGCAGGTCCCAGCCCTGGGCGAAGCCGCGCTCCAGCGCCCGCCGCACCAGCCCGGCGTGCAGCCGCCAGGCGGCGTGCACCCGGTCGCGCGGACCCACCGGCAGCACGTTGGTCGACCCGTCGACGGCGCGCGCCCCGGTGCCGGCCACGGCGACCTGCAGCACCTGCTTGGCGAAGTCGGCGGCGGGGTGGTCCGAGGCCTGGTGCGCCGCGGGGATGCCGAGGGCCGCGCTGTAGTCGTAGGTGCCGTAGTGCAGGCCGGTCAGCCGGGGACCGGCCGCGTGCACCAGCCGCGCGGCGGTCGCCGTCCCGTCCGCGCCGAGCACCGCCTGCGGCGTCTCGATCTGCAGCTCCAGGTCGAGGGGGACGCCGTGCGCGGCCTCCAGCGCGTCGAGGACCGGCAGGAAGGCGCGCACCTGCTCGACGTCGGTGACCTTGGGCAGCGTGACGGTGCACCGCGGCGCCGTCCCCGCGAGGCCGCCGAGGAAGAGGTCCAGGCTGCGGACGCCGCGGCGCCGGGTGGGCTCCTCCAGCGACTTGGCCCGGATGCCGATCGACGGCGGGGCCGTCCCCGCGACCACGTCGGCCGCCACCGCCTCGGCCGCCCGGCACACGTCACCGTCCTCGGCACCCGGCGCGCCGCGGTAGCCGTCCTCGGCGTCCACGCGCAGGTCCTCGACCGGCTCCGCGGCCAGCTTGGCGCGCACCCGCGGCAGCACCTGCTCGAGCAGGCCGCCGTCGAGCCCCAGGTCGGGCAGGCCGTGCTCGTCGAGCGCGGCCAGCGCGGCCGCGCCCCAGGCGGCCGCCAGGCCGGGGACGACGGCGTCGGCGGGCACGTAGCAGGTGTGCACCGGCTGCCGGCCGGTCCGTTCACCGGGGTAGCCCGCCGCGCGGGCGGCGTCCACCGGCCCCAGCCGGCGGTCCAGCTCGGCGTAGACGTCGTCGGGGAGCACCCGTCGACCCTGCCACGCCGGCGGGTGTCTGCGCGGCGACGGGCTGGCATCCTCGGCGCATGGGAGCCCTCGACGACTTCAACGCCGAGCCCGCCGACCGCGCCGTCCAGCGGCTGCGGGCCTGCAACGACGCGCCGCGCTTCGCCGCCGAGGTCGCCGCCGGCCGGCCGTACCCGGACGTCGGGACGCTGGTGTCCCGCGCGGAGGAGGTGGCCCGCGGGCTGCCGTGGGCGGAGGTCGAGCTCGCCCTGGCCGTGCACCCGCGGATCGGCGACCGGCCGGAGGGCTCCTCCCCCGGCGCCGAGGCCTCCCGCCGCGAGCAGAGCTCGATGGCCGGGGCGGACGACGCCACCCGGGCCGCCCTGGTCGACGGCAACCGGCAGTACGAGGAGCGCTTCGGCCACGTGTTCCTCGTCCGCGCCGCCGGCCGCAGCCCCGGGGAGATGCTGGCCGAGCTGCGCCGCCGGCTGGGCAACGACGAGCAGGCCGAGCGCGCCGAGGTCACCGAGCAGCTCGCGCAGATCACGGCGCTGCGGGTGCGGGGGCTCGTGTCGTGAGCGTGAGCACGCACGTCCTCGACTCGGTGCTGGGGCGGCCGGCGATGGGGATGGCCGTCCGGCTGTACGCCGGGACCGACCTGCTCGCCGAGGGGGTCACCGACGCCGACGGCCGCTGCCGGCTGGCGGAGGGCGCGACCGGCCCGGGCACCCACCGGCTGGAGTTCGCCACCGGCGTGTGGTTCGCCGAGCAGGGGCGGGACACCTTCTACCCGCAGGTGGTGCTCACCTTCGCCGTCACCGAGCCCGCCGACTCCCACCACGTGCCACTGCTGCTGGCCCCGTTCGCGTACTCCACCTACCGCGGGTCGTGAACGCGCGCGTCATCCGCGCGCAACGTTCCACGTGCAACAGTGCCGCATGGCGATCCGGCTCGGCCCGAACCAGTACGGCAAGGCGGAGGTCCGGGTGGTCGCGGTCGACCGCAGCGGGCCACGGCACGCCCTCGTCGACCTCAACGTCAGCACCAGCCTGCGCGGGGACTTCGCCGCCGCGCACACCGCCGGCGACAACTCCCACGTGCTGCCGACCGACACGCAGAAGAACACCGTGTTCGCCTTCGCCCGCGACGGCGTCGGCACGGTCGAGTCCTTCGGGCTGCGGCTGGCCCGTCACTTCACCGGCGCGTACCCGTGGATCACCGGCGCCCGCGTCGCGATCGACTCCTTCGGCTGGGACCGGATCACCGTCGCCGGGCAGCCGCACGACTCCGCCTTCCGGCGGGACGGCGGCGAGGTGCGGACGGCGGTGGTCACGACCGACGGGGACGACGTGCACGTGCTCGCCGGGCTGCGCGACCTCGTCGTCCTCAAGACCACCGGCTCGGAGTTCTGGGGCTTCCCGCGCGACCGGTACACGACGCTGGCCGAGACCCGCGAGCGGATCCTGGCCACGGCGGTGACCGCCCGGTGGCGCTACACGAGCGCCGACATCGACTTCGACGAGGTGTTCGCGGGGGTCCGGACGGCGCTGCTGGAGACCTTCGCCGCGACCCACTCCCTGGCCCTGCAGCAGACGCTCTACGCGATGGGCGAGGCGGTGCTGGAGCGGTACCCGTGCGTGGCGGAGGTGCGGATGTCGATGCCGAACAAGCACCACTTCCTCAGCGACCTCTCCGCCTTCGGGTCGGACAACCCCGACGTCGTCTACGCCGCCGCGGACCGGCCGTACGGGCTCATCGAGGGCACCGTGCTGCGCGACGACGTCCCGCCCGCCGAGGCGGCCTGGCGGGGGACGCCCGGCTTCTGCTGATGGGCTCCCGTTTCGACTGGTTCGCCGACCGGGTCGCCGAGCACGGGCTGCTCACGCTGACGGCGGTGCGCGGTCCGGGGGTCGAGGACCTGCTGGCCGAGCTCGAGGCGGGCGAGGTCGACCGGGGCGGGTGCACGCTGCGCGAGGCGAGGGACGCCGCCCCGCCGGCCGTCCGGGTCGGGACGACCCAGGGCTGGGTCTACGCCGTGGAGTCCACGACGGTGCGCGGCGCCGACCCCGCGCTGCTCGAGCGGCTGACCGTGGAGGGCGGGGAGGCCGTGGTCCTCTGCTTCACCCCGGCGACCGGCTCCTGCCTGCACGCGCGCGACGGCGTGTACGTGACCGGGTTCGACGCGGCCGTCCCGGAGTTCCGCTGGGGCCGGGAGCCGCACGCCCTGGACACCGAGCTGACCGAGGTCGGGCTGCTGTCCGCAGGTGGGCCGCTGGAAGGGGACGGGCCGCTGGGTGGGGGTGGGCCGCGACCGGCGGCCGCGTGCGCGGAGCTCGTCGAGCGCCGCTTCGGCCTGACCGTCCCCCGCGAGGCGCTCGACGGCCGGCTGCCCTGCGCGACGCTCTACGACTGAGCCGTCGCCGCCGCCTCGACGCCGATGCCGCCGAACAGCATCTGGGCGTGGATGCGCAGGTCGGCGCCGCGCTCGTCGTCGGTACGGGTCAGCCCGGCGCCCTGCTCCACGCCGATCCCGCCGACGCCGCGGAAGGCCCACCACACCCGCCAGTCGGCCGGGACCCGCACTCCCAGGCCACCCATGAGCGCGCGGACGGTGAGGTCGACGCCGCCCGGGACCCGCGGCACGCCGGTGAGGTCCAGCTCGCCGCCGCCCATCACCAGGTCGAGCCGCACCCGGGACAGCTCGGGGTTGGTGGGCCGCAGCTGCACGCCGCCGACCGCGACGACCCGCCGGATGCCGGCCGTGCCCTCGTCGCCCTCGTCCTTGCGGCGGGCGACCAGCCGGCCGGTCACGGCCACCGCCGCCTGGAGCGCCCACCAGCCCAGGAGCCACGGCAGGACCCTGCGGACGGCGGGAGGCAGGCGGCGCGACGTCGTCATGTCCCCAGCCTGCCGGTATCCCGGGCCGCTGCCCAGGGGCGACACCGGGACTGCGACCATCGGCCGGTGAGCGAGCGCGAGACGCTGACCTACGAGACGTTCGGCACCGCGGCGCGCGAGCTGGCCGAGCAGGTCGCCGCGGACGGCTACGAGCCCGACCTGATCCTCTCCATCGCCCGTGGCGGGCTCTTCCTCGGCGGCGCGCTGGGCTACGCCCTCGACGTCAAGAACCTGTTCGTGATGAACGTCGAGTTCTACACCGGCGTCGACGAGCGGCTGGAGCTGCCGGTCGTGCTGCCGCCGACGCTCGACGTCGTCGACCTGACCGGGGCCAACGTGCTGGTGGCCGACGACGTCGCCGACACCGGCAAGACGCTGGAGCTGGTCCGCGACTTCTGCGCCGGCTACGTCGCCGAGGTGCGGACGGCGGTCGTCTACGAGAAGCCGCAGTCGATCGTGCGCTGCGACTACGTGTGGCGCCGCACCGACCGGTGGATCGACTTCCCCTGGTCGACGCTGCCCCCGGTCCGCCGCCGCAGCAGCTCCCCCGGCCGCTGAGCACGGCCCCTGCAGGGGCCGAGGACGGGTCCTCTCAGTAGCGGAAGCGGCCCACCGAGGCGCTGAGCGCGGCGGCCATGCGGGCCACCTCGTCCATCGCGGTCCGCGCGTCGGTCATCGCGCGTGTCGTGGCCCCAGCGGCGCCGGCGACCGAGGCGATGTTCTCGGCGATCTGACCGGCCGAGGTCGCCGCCTCGGCGACGTTGCGGTTCATCTCCGCGGTGGTCGCCGTCTGCTCCTCGACCGCGGCGGCGATGGTGCCCTGCGAGTCGTTGATCAGGCCGATGATCCGGGAGATCTCCCCGATCGCGCGGACGGCGCCGGAGGTGTCGCCCTGGATGGCCTCCACCCGGGCGGTGATGTCCTGGGTCGCCCTGGCCGTCTCCTGGGCGAGCTCCTTGACCTCGTTGGCCACGACGGCGAAGCCCTTGCCGGCCTCCCCGGCCCGGGCGGCCTCGATGGTCGCGTTGAGGGCCAGCAGGTTGGTCTGTTCAGCGATCGCGGTGATCACCTGCACGACCCCGGCGATCTCCGCCGAGGACTCTCCCAGCTTGCTCACCGTCGCGGTGGTCGCGTCGGCGACCTGCACGGCCTGCCCCGCCACCCGGGCCACCTCGCCGGCGTTGCGCGCGATGTCCCGGATCGAGGCGCCCATCTGCTCGGAACCGGCGGCCACCGTCTGCACGTTGACCGACACCTGCCCGGCCGCCTCGGCCACCACCCCGCTCTGCGCCGAGGACTCGTCGGCCAGCCTGGTCATGTCCTGCGCGGTCGCGGACAGCTCCTCGGTCGCCGAGGCCAACGTCGTCGAGGTGTCCCCGATCGTGGCCAGGACGGCGCGCACGTTCCCCATCGAGGCCTCCAGCGCGGCCGCCATCCGGCCCACCTCGTCGCGACTGGTCACCCCCGCCGAGCCGCGCAGGTCGCCGTCCGCGAGGCCGAGGACGACGGCCTGGACACGGCGCAGCGGCCCGACGACCGACCGGGTCACGACCCACCCCAGGGCGGCCAGCACGAGGACGCCGGCGACGGCGACCACGACGGAGAGGGCGATGGCCGTCGTCCGCTGGTCGGCGCTCTCCGCGGCCGCCTCCGCCGCCTCCCCGCCGACGGCCTCTCCCACGGCGGGCAGGTCCTGCTCCAGGACGGCGAACGCCTCGGCGAACTGCGGGTACGCGGCCCGGGCCGCGACCGGGTCGGTGCCGGACAGCGTGACGATCCGGTCGGCGGAGGCCAGGTAGGCCTCGACCGCGGGGGTCACCTCCTCGACGGCCGCGGCGACCACCGGGTCCAGCCCGGCGCCCGCCACCGCCGCGAGGACCTCGCGGAAGGTGGCGGCGTGGTCGGCCAGGTCGGTGACGGCCGCGCGGTGCTCCGGGCCGCCCGCGGCGAGCAGCGACGAGAGCACGTCGCCGCGGACGGCGTCGTGCATCATGTCCGCCTCCAGCGCCGCGCCGGTGGCCGACGTGGTGGCGAGCAGCTCGTCGGCGCGCTCGCCGGTCGCCGACAGCGCCTGCACCGCGACGACCGCGAAGACGGCGAGGACGACGCCACCGGCGGCGACGAGGGCGGCGAGCTTGACGCCGAGGGGACGGTCGGACCAGAGACTGCGCGCCATCGGGCACTCCTGCGAACCGGGATCGGCGCGGAGGTGCGCGCCGTTGCCACGGTGGTTCGGTCGGAGAGTGGAGTGACTACAGCGGAACTGCTCCAAGCTTCATGGACGTGCCCGAACCGTGACCTGCCTCACACGCGCAGCCGGTAGAAGCGGAAGAAGTCGTTGTCGACCGGCAGCACCTCCACGCCGGAGAAGCCGGCCTCCCGGGCGTAGCGCTCCAGGGTCGCCGGCCGCATGACGGTGCCGGTCCCGACCGACGGCTGGGCGGAGCGCCCGTCGGGCAGGCAGCAGGTGAGGCTGTAGCCGTACATCAGCCGCTCGACGTCGTCCCCCGGCGCGGTGAACTGCTCGGCCACCTTCTCGTCGACGACCAGCACGACGCCGTCGGGCCGGGCCATGCGCCGCATCGCGGCGAGGACGGCGACCGGGTCGGGCAGGTCGTGCACGCACTCGAACGCCGTCACCAGGTCGTACACGCCCGGCTCGCCGCCGCCCGACCCCGCGTCGACGGTGGTGAACCGCACCCGGTCGGCGACCCCGGCCTGCTCGGCGTGGCGCCGCGCCTGCTCGACGGAGGGCTCGTCGATGTCGAAGCCCTCGACCCGCGCCTCGGGGTAGGCCCGCGCGATGCCGATGGCCGACCACCCCATGCCGCAGCCGACGTCGGCCACCCGGCCGCCGGCCCGCAGCGCCGCGTCGACGTCGGGCAGCGAGCGCAGGTCCTCCCGGGCCATCGGCCCCAGGAAGTACGGGCGGTTGGCATCGCCCTGGGCCTCCCGGGCGTCAGGCCCCATCTCCGCCCAGCTCAGCCCCGTCCCGGTGCGGTAGGCCTCGCTCAGCCGGGGGAGGTTGCGCGCGAAGGCCAGGGCCACGCGGGCGAACGGCGGCATGTAGGAGAGGTCCAGCTCGTCGAGCAGCACGCCGCGGTACTCCGGCGGCAGGGTGTAGCGCCGCGCGTCGGGCTCGGCCCGGACGTCGTCGACGGTGAGGATGCCGGCCACCGCCTGCTGCTCGAGCCACTCGCGGGCGTAGCGGGCGTCGGTGGCGGTCCGGTCGGCGAGCTCGGGCGCCGTGGCCGGGGCGTCGGCCAGCGCCCGGTACCAGCCCAGCTCGACGCCCAGCTGGAGGGCGGCGAGCTCGAGGGTGGCGATCACCCCGCCGAGGATGCGTTCGGCGAGGTCGGTGGCGGTGCCCGCGGGCGGGGTCTCGGTCGTCGTCATGCCCCCGCACCGTGGCCCGTGGCGCACACCCCCGGCCAGTGCCCTTCGGCCCCGTCCCGGGTCCCGCCCTGAGCTTGCGAGGGGTGGAGAGGACGGGCGGCCTCCTCGCAGGGCCCCGCCGCGAGCGTGCGAGCGGTGGGGGGCGAGGAGGTCCTTCCTCAGCGTCGGGTGGAGACGGTGACGGTGAACCGGCGGTCGGACGCCGCGACCCGGGTCGGCCCCACCAGCCGGCGCAGCGCCGCCCGGTGCGGCAGCCGGTTGTTGTAGACGCACCACAGCTCCCCGCCGGGCCGCAGCACCCGGTGCGCCGCGGCGAACAGCCGGTCGGCGGCACCGGTCACCACGGCGGCGCCGAGGTGGAACGGCGGGTTGCAGACCACCAGGTCCACGCTCCCGTCGGGAACGGTGGACGCCGCGTCGTCCCGGGTCACGCGCACCCGGTCGGCCACCCCGTTGGCCGCCGCCGTCGCCACGGCCGACGCCACCGCGGCCGCGGACTGGTCGCTGGCGTCGACGACGAGCCCCGGCCGGGCCAGCGCCAGCGCCGTGGCGAGCACGCCGGTGCCGCAGCCGAGATCGAGGGCGGTGGCGGCGTCGGGGACGGCACCCGGCAGGGCGGCGAGCAGTGCCCGGGTGCCGACGTCGACCCGCGTGCCGGCGAAGGCGGCGCCGTGCGCGCAGACGGTGAGGCCGAGGTCGGCGTGCTCCTGGCGGTGCGGGAAGGACGTCGGGACGCCCGGCCGCGGCCCCCGGGCGACCAGCACCCGCGACTTCTGCCGGGCCAGCGTGGCCGAGACCTCGGTGAAGCCGATCCGCAGGACGTCGTTCATCGCCAGGGTCATGTGCTTGACCCGGCCGCCGACGAAGAGAGCGACGTCGGGGCCCGCGCCGGCCGCCAGCTCGGTCAGCTCCCGCAGCGCGTCGAGCGACTTCGGCGCCTTGGCCAGCACCACGCGGGCGCCGTCCACCAGCCCGGGGATGAGCGGGAGCGAGCGGTAGGTGCCGGTCAGCCCGGTGCGCTCGGCGTTGCGGGCCAGGGCCAGCTCGCCGACCAGCAGGTCCTGGTGCACGCGGACGTCGCGGGCCCCGGCACCCACCGCGCCGAGGGTCAGCGCGCCGTACGAGTCGTCGACGACGACCACCTCGCCTGGGCCGGCCGCGGCGAGCGCACCGGCCGCCTCGTCGAGCAGCAGCCGGTCGGTGGCGTCGACGGCGACCAGGTCCGGCGCCTCGACGTCCGGCTCCCGCCGCAGCTGCGCGAACAGCTCCTCGGTCACCGACACGCACGCTCCCCCTCCTCCGGCGAGATCGGCGATCTCGGCGGTGTACGGCCCGGGAACCGTACGAGATCGCCGAGCGTAGGCGCGCTCCGCCACCCGGTGATGTGCCATCCGGCCCCGGACGGCGGGGACGGCGACCCGGCGGCAGGATCGGCCGTGCACCAGGTCGAGGGACCGCACCCCGCCGGGAGGAGCCGCCATGGCCGGGACGACGCGCGAGTGGCACCTGGCCGCCCGCCCGCACGGGGAGCCGACACCGGAGGACTTCCGGCTGGTCGAGGTCCCGGTGTCCGACCCGGCCGAGGGGCAGGTCGTCGTCCGCCTGGTCGCGATGTCGGTCGACCCGTACATGCGCGGCCGGATGCGGGACGCCCCGTCCTACGCCGCACCGTGGGCGGTCGGCGAGGTGATGCGGGGCGGCGCCGTGGGCCGGGTGGTCGCCTCGCGGGCGCCGGACCTGCCCGAGGGCGCGCTGGTGCTCACCGACGCGGCCTGGCGGGAGGTCGCCGTCCTGGACGCCGCCGCGGTGACCCGGCTGCCCTCGCTGACCGACGTCCCGCCGTCCTGGTTCCTCGGCGTGCTCGGCATGCCCGGTCTCACCGCGTACACCGGGCTGTTCCGGATCGCCGGGTTCACCGCCGGCGAGGACCTCTACGTCTCCGCCGCCGCGGGCGCCGTGGGCAGCCTGGTCGGGCAGTTCGCCCGGCTGCGCGGCGCCGGTCGGGTCGTGGGCAGTGCCGGCAGCCCGGCCAAGGTCGCCTGGCTCACCGGCGACCTCGGCTTCACCGCCGCGTTCGACCACCACGACGGCCCGGTGGCGCTCTCGCTGGCCGAGGCCGCCCCCGACGGCGTCGACGTGGTCTTCGACAACGTCGGCGGCGCGCACCTCGAGGCCGCGCTGAACGTGCTGCGGGTGCACGGTCGGGCGGCGCTGTGCGGGTCGATCTCCGGCTACAACGCCGTCGAGCCGCCGCCCGGGCCCCGGAACATGGGCCAGATGGTCGGCAAGCGGCTGACGCTGCGCGGCTTCCTGGTCGGGGACCACGCCGACCTGCGGGAGGAGTTCACCGAGACGGTGTCGGGGTGGCTGCGGTCGGGGGAGCTCGTGGTCCGGGAGACCGTGTACGAGGGGATCGAGAACGCCGTGCCGGCCTTCCTCGACCTCCTGCGCGGGGCCAACACCGGCAAGATGGTCGTCCGCCTGGCCCCCGACCCCGACTGAACCGCCGGGTCCGGGGCAGTCTGGGGGCATGTGGCTGTTGCTGACCCGCCGTTTCCGCATGTGGCTGGTGCTCACCGTCGTCGTCCCGCTGACCTCCGGCCTGCTGCGCCGCGCCGGCCGCGCCCTGGAGCGGCGCACCGGCTCCACCCCGCTCACCCGCGGGCTCTACCGCGCCGGCGACCTGGGCGACCGGGCGCGGACGACGCTCCGTGGCGGGCGCCGCCGCCGGTGACGGTCGACCCCGCGCTCGAGCACGTCCCGCCGAGCGGCCCGCTGCGGGCGCTGGCGGTCTTCTGCCACGGCGGCACGGTGGCCAGCGTCGAGCCGCCGCGCGAGCGGGCCCTGTCGCTGCTGCGCATGCGGGCCATCGAGCAGTTCGTCCGCGCGTCGACGGCCGAGCAGGGCGTCGGCACGTACCTGGTCCGCTACCGGGTCGCCGGCTGGAACGGCGTGTCGGCCGACGCCTACGCCGACGTGCGCTGGACCCTCGCCCAGCTGCGGGCCCGCCACGGCGAGGTCCCGGTGGTGCTGGTCGGCCACTCGATGGGCGGTCGCGCGGTGCTGCGCGCCGGCGGGGACCCGGCGGTGCGGGCGGTCTGCGCGCTGGCCCCGTGGACCCCGCCCGGCGAGCCGGTGGAGCACCTGCGCGAGCAGACCGTGGCCGTGCTGCACGGGCGGGGCGACCGCTGGGTGCCGGCGGCGCTGTCGGCCGACTTCGCCGTCCGCGCGCGGGAGGCCGGCGCCCGGATCGCCCGGTTCACGATCGCCGGCGGGCACAGCATGGTGCGGCGGGCGCCGGTGTGGCACGCGTTCGTGCGGGACGTCGTCCTCGGCGGGGCGGGGCTGGCCCCGTGGCGGGCCGACCTCGCCGCGGCCCTGGAGCACACGGAGCTCGCCGTCCCCCTGTGAGCGGAGGAGATCCGTGCGGGTCACCCGCACGGATCTCCTCCGGTGCGTCAGGAGAAGAGGGCGCTGTAGCCGTTGAGCGCGGGCTGCCCGCCGAGGTGGGCGTAGAGCACGGTGGACGACGGGTCGATCTCGCCGCGGCCGACCAGGTCGATGGTCGCGGCCATCGACTTCCCCTCGTACACCGGGTCGGTGACCATGCCCTCGGTGCGCGCGGCCAGCTCCATCGCGCGGATCGTCGTCTCGTCGGGGATTCCGTAGACGCCGGCGTGGTAGCGCTCGTCGAGCTCGACGTCGTCGCGGGTGAGCTCGCGCCGCAGGTCGATCCGCGAGCCCGTGCGCTGGGCGATGCGCAGCACCTGCTCGCGGGTCTCGGCGGGTCTGGCCGACGCGTCGATGCCGAGCACCCGCCGCGGCCGGGCGCCGTCCTCCTCCAGCTTGGCGAAGCCGGCGATCATGCCCGCCTGCGTCGAGCCGGTGACCGAGCAGACCACGACCGTGTCGAAGAAGACGCCGAGCTCGGCCTCCTGCGCGGCGACCTCCTCCGCCCAGCCGGCGAACCCGAGCCCGCCGAGCGGGTGGTCCGAGGCGCCGGCCGGGATCGCGTAGGGCTTGCCGCCGCGCTCCTCGATCTCGGCGAGCGCGGCCTCCCAGCTCTCCTTGAAGCCGATGCCGAACCCGGCCTTGACCAGCCGCACGTCGGCCCCGGCCAGCCGGCTGATCAGGATGTTGCCGACCTTGTCGTACACCGCGTCGGGCCAGTCGACCCAGCTCTCCTGCACCAGCACGCACTTCAGGCCCACCCGCGCCGCCACCGCGGCGACCTGCCGGGTGTGGTTGCTCTGCACGCCGCCGATCGACACCAGCGTGTCGCAGCCCTGGTCCAGCGCGTCGGCGACGAGGTACTCGAGCTTGCGGGTCTTGTTCCCGCCGAACGCGATGCCGGAGTTCACGTCCTCGCGCTTGGCCCACACGGCGGCACCCCCGAGGTGCTCGGTGAGCCGGTCGAGCCGGTGCACCGGCGACGGGCCGAACAGCAGCGGGTAGCGGGGGTAGTCAGACAGGGCCATCGGGCATCTCCAGTTCGGACAGCAGCGCCGTCCAGATCTCGGTGGTGGTGGCGACGGCGGCGTCGACGTCGGATTCCGCGCAGGCGGTGATCAGGCGGTCGTGCAGGACGACGGACTCCCGCCCGTGCGCCGCGGCGAAGCGGGCCCGCTCCAGCCGGCGGACGGCGGGGGTGAAGCGTTCGATCGTCGCGGCCACGGCGGCGTTCCCACAGCGCTCGACCGGGACGGCGTGCAGCTCGTCGTCGGCGGCCAGCGCGGCGTCGACGTCCCCGGTCGCGACCGCGGCGGCGAACCGCTCGTTGGCCGCGCGCATGCGGGCGACGTCGTCCGGGGTCACCTGCGGCACCGCCTCGCGGACGGCGAGCTCGTGCATCGCCCGGACGACGACGCCGGCGTCGTGGACGTCGCGCACCCGCAGCGGGGTGACCCGGGTGTGACTCTGCGGCTTGGCCTCGACCAGCCCCTCGTCGGCCAGCCGGGCCAGCGCCGCGCGCACCGGGGCGACCGACAGCCCGAGCCGGGCGGCCAGCTCGGCGTCCTTCACCACCGCACCGGGCGCCAGCTCGCCGGAGACGATCGCCTGCCGGATGCGCACCAGGGCGACGTCGCGCAGCAGCACGCGGCCGATCGGAGCGAGAGACACAACTGACATCTCAGATGTGAGAGGCGGCGACGTCAAGCGCGCTGGCGGAACCGCTGCGGTCGTTGGCAGTCGGGGGCGTCGTCGCCCGCCGCCCCGCACCCCACGATCGACGGTGTGATCGACGACTGGAGCACGCCGCCCGCCGAGGCCGCCGCGCACTTCGCCCACCGCCTCGCCGTCGAGACCGACGTGAGCGACGTCCACGCCGCGATCGAGTCCGGGGCGCCCGGGTTCGTGCTGCTCGACAGCCGCAGCCGCGAGGCCTGGGAGCAGGGACACGTCCCCGGGGCGGTGCACCTGCCGGGCCGGGAGGTCGTCCGGCGCGCCGCGGCCGAGCTGGACCCCTCGACCCCGGTGGTCACCTACTGCTGGGGCCCGGGCTGCAACGGCGCCACCCGGGCCGCCCTGGCGCTGGCACTGCTGGGCTACCGGGTGCGGGAGATGATCGGCGGCTTCGAGTACTGGGCGCGGGAGGGGCTGCCGGTGGCGACGGCGACCGGCCCCTCCCGGCTCGCGGTCGACCCGCTCACCGCCGTCGACCCGCTCAGGGCCCCCGCCGGCGTCCGCTGCGCCTGCTGATCAGCCGAACGCCGGCGCCGGGTCGTCGGACAGCCGGGCCCAGAGCAGCTCGTCGTGCTTGAGCCCGTCGCCGTAGCGGTACGAGCGGCGCAGCCGGCCCTCGAACGAGAAGCCCGCCTTCTCGGCCACCCGCGCGGAGGCGGTGTTCTCCACCGCGTGGCACAGCTCCACCCGGTCGACGTCCAGCCGCGCGAAGGCCCAACGGCAGGCGGCGTCGACCGCGATCGGGGCGACGCCGCGCCCCCGGGCCGCGGGCACCGTCCAGTACCCGATCTCGGCGTCGGCCTGTGCGCGGTCGATGGAGTGCAGGGACACCGAGGCCAGCAGCGTGCCCGCGGCGTCGACGACGGCCCAGGCGGCACGGTCCTCGAGCGCCGGGTCCATCCGGACCCGCACGATCAGCGCGGCGTCCTCCCGCGAGACCACGCCCGCCCCGCTCCACATCCGGCTGGCGGGGTCCTGCAGCGCGGCGAAGACGTCGGGGACGTCGTCGGTCCGCCAGGGCCGCAGACGCAGCGCACCGGCGGCCAGCTCATCGGGGATCACGGAAGGGCATCGTGCCTCACGGCCCCGAGCGGAGTGCCACGGGCGCGTTCTCCGCGCCGTGGGACTCCGCTGGGGCGTTAGGCGGGGAGGGAGACCCCGACGCCGCCACGGGTGTGCGCGCCGTAGCGGGCGATCTCCTGGTCGAGGTCCAGCGGCGAGGTCATGGCCGCGCCCGCCGTGAGCTCCGGGGTGATGAACTCGGCCGGCAGCAGCCAGGACACCTCGAACTCCAGGCCGTCCGGGTCGTGCGCGTAGAGGGCCTTGGTGGTCACGTGGTCGCTCATCCCGACCAGCGCCCCGGCCTGCAGCAGCGCGTCGCGGATGCGGGCGAGCTCGGCGAGGGTGTCGACCTCCCAGGCCAGGTGGTAGAGGCCGACCGTGCGCCGGCCGGCCTCCGAGGCGCCGGCGGCCGCGCCGATCTGGAACAGGCCGAGGTCGTGGTCGTTGCTCGACCCCTCGGCCTGCAGGAACACCGCGGCACCGGGGATCTCCATCTTGGCGCGGAAGCCGAGCACATCGCGGTAGAAGGCGTGGCTGCGGGCGACGTCGCGCACGTAGAGGACGGCGTGGTTGAGGCGCTGGACGGGCATGGTCGGACTCCTGACGGTCGGCAGGACGCCAGTGTGCGCCCATCTGCTTGAGACTTCAAGTATCGGTCGCGCCCGATCGGGTAGGTGCCGGGCATGGACCACTCGCGCGCCCCCGTCCTCGAGGCCCTGCAGGAGTTCCGCCGCCGGGGGGACGTCGTCTTCGGCCCGCCCGGCCACAAGCAGGGCCGCGGCGCCGACCCGCGGGTGGTCGAGGTCGTCGGGGAGGGCGTGTTCGCCTCCGACGTCCTCTCGCTCAACGGCCTCGACGACCGGCGCGAGTCGCAGGCGGTCACCACCCAGGCCGAGGACCTCATGGCCGACGCCGTGGACGCCGACAAGGCCTTCTTCTCCACCTGCGGCAGCTCGCTGTCGGTGAAGAGCGCGATGATCTCGGTCGCCGGCCCGGGCGAGGAACTGCTGGTCAGCCGCAACGCGCACAAGTCGGTGGTGGCCGGGCTGATCATCAGCGGCATCCGCCCGGTCTGGGTGCACCCGCACTTCGACGCCGAGCGGCACCTGGCCCACCCGCCGGAGCCCGAGGACGTCCGCCGCACGCTCGACCGGCACCCGCAGGCCAAGGGGATGCTGCTGATCACCCCGACCGACTGGGGCACCTGCGCCGACATCGCCGGCGTCGCCGAGGTGTGCCACGAGCGGGACCTCCCGCTGATCGTCGACGAGGCCTGGGGTGCCCACCTGCCCTTCCACCCCGACCTGCCGGCCTGGGGGATGGACGCCGGCGCGGACGTCGTCGTCACCAGCGTGCACAAGATGGGCGGGGCGATCGAGCAGAGCTCGGTGTTCCACCTCAAGGGCTCCCGCGTGGACCCGGAGGTGCTCAAGCAGCGGGAGGACCTGCTGGGCACCACGAGCTCCTCGTCGCTGGTGTACCTGACCCTCGACGGGTGGCGTCGGCACATGGTCGAGCAGGGCGAGGAGCTGCTGGGCAGGGCGATCGAGCGCGCAGCGCGCATCCGGGCGGAGATCGACGCACTGCCGGGCCTGGCGGTCATGGGCCGCGAGGTGGTCGGCACCGGCGGCGCCTTCGACCTCGACCCGCTGGCGATCACCGTCGACGTCCGGGGCCTGGGCATCACCGGCTTCCAGGCCGGGGACTGGGTGCGCGCCGCCTGCCACGTGGACCTCGGCGCGGCCGACACCTTCCGCGTCAACGCCCGCATCACCCACGCCGACGACGACGAGACGGAGAAGGCGCTGCTGGACGCGCTGCGGGCCCTCGTGGAGGGTGCCGCGTCGATGGAGCGCCCGCCGCAGGTGGACCTCCCCTCGCCGCAGGGCCTCGAGCTGGAGCAGGCGATGACGCCGCGCGATGCGTTCTTCGCCCGTGTCGAGCAGGTGCCGGCCGCCGAGGCGGTGGGCCGGGTGGCCGCCGAGCTGGTCAGCCCCTACCCGCCCGGCGTCCCGGTGCTGGCGCCCGGCGAGCGGATCAGCCAGGACGCCGTCGACTACCTGACCAGCGGGGTGCAGGCCGGGATGCTCATCCCCGACGCCGCGGACCCGTCGATGGAGACCCTCCGCGTCGTCTCATAGCCCTCGGGAGGCCAGCGGTGACCGGCTCGGTGGACGTCGTCGTCCCGCCGCCGCTGCGCTTCCTCCTGCCGGGACGGGACCGGCACCGCGGCGTCCGGCGGATGCGGTTCGACCCCGACGCCACGCTCGGCCACGTCGTCCAGGCGGCCGGGGTGCCGCTGACCGAGGTCGGCGGTCTCCGGGTCGACGGCGCCCCCGCCGGGGTCTCCGACCGGACTCGGCCGGGCAGCACCGTGGAGATCGCCGAGGTCCCGCGGCCGCAGCCGGTGCCGGCCGGCGGCTTCCTGCTCGACGTCGGGCTGGGCACGCTGGCCCGCCGGCTGCGGCTGCTCGGCCTGGACGCGGCGTGGTCCAACGACGCCGACGACGCCGACCTCGTGGTCCGCGCGACCGCCGAGGAGCGCGCCCTGCTCACCCAGGACCGCGGCCTGCTCATGCGCCGGGCCCTGCCGTCGGGGGCGCTGGTCCGCGGCGCCCGGCCCGACGACCAGCTCGCCGACGTCCTGGACCGGTTCGCTCCCCCGCTGGCGCCGCTGACCCGCTGCACCGCCTGCGGCGCCCGGCTGCTGCCGGTGGCCAAGGCCGACGTCGCCGACCGGCTGCCCGCCGGCACCCGGCGGACCTACGAGGAGTTCTCCCGCTGCCCGGCCTGCGACCGGGTCTACTGGCGCGGCGCGCACGCCCGCCGGATCGACGCGCTGGTCCGGACGGCGACCCGGTAGGCCCCCTAGGTCGGCCCCCGGGGGCCACGGGCTGGCCCGCACGTGTCACCCGCGGCGGGCACAGGAAGGAGCGCCCACCCACCTGCACCGCTCCTGCGAGGCCGCCGTGTACCTGTCGAAGACCGAGGCCGCCGTCCTGCCGACCACGCTGGTCGGCGCGCCGAGACCGGCACCCTCCGGGTCCGGACGGCGGCGGCTGTGGCCGCTGCTGGGTCCGGCGTTCGTCGCGGCGGTGGCCTACGTCGACCCGGGCAACTTCGCGACCAACTTCGCCGGCGGCGCCTCGTTCGGCTACACGCTGCTGTGGGTGATCGTGGCGGCCAACCTCATGGCGATGCTCATCCAGTCGCTGACCGCCAAGCTCGGGCTGGCCACCGGCCGGGACCTGGCCACCCTCTGCCGCGAGCAGCTGCCCCGGCCGGTCACCCGCGGGCTGTGGCTGCAGGCCGAGGCGGTCGCGATCGCCACCGACCTGGCCGAGATCGTCGGCGGCGCGGTGGCGCTGAACCTGCTGTTCGGCGTGCCGCTGCCGATCGGCGGGGTGATCACCGCCGTGGTCGCGTTCGTGCTGCTGGCCGCGCAGTCCCGAGGGCACCGGCCGTTCGAGCGGGTGATCGCCGGGCTGCTGCTGGTGATCGGCCTGGGCTTCGGCTACACGCTGGTCAGCTCCGGCGTCGACGTCGGCGGGGTCGCCGGCGGCCTCGTGCCGTCGTTCGCCGGCTCGGAGAGCCTGCTGCTGGCCACCGGGATCCTGGGCGCCACCGTCATGCCGCACGTCATCTACGTGCACTCCGCGCTGACCCCGGGCCGGTACGGCGACGTGGTCACCGCCGGGCGCACCCAGGCCGGCCGGCGCCGGCTGCTGCGGGCCCAGCGGGTCGACGTCCTGGTCGCGATGGGCCTGGCCGGGCTGGTCAACGCCGCGATGCTGGTGATCGCCGCGCAGCTGTTCACCGCCGACGACGGCATCGAGTCGCTGGAGAGCGTGCACGCCGGGCTGGGCGACCAGCTGGGCACCGGCGCCGCGCTGGCCTTCGCCGTCGCGCTGCTCGCCTCCGGGTTCGCCTCCTCCTCGGTCGGCACCCACGCCGGGCAGGTGGTCATGGCCGGCTTCCTGCGCCGGCACATCCCCGTCCTCGCCCGCCGGCTGGTCACCCTGGCCCCGGCCCTGGCGGTGCTGCTGCTCGGCGGCGACCCGACCACCGCGCTGGTCTGGTCGCAGGTGGTGCTCTCCTTCGGCATCCCCTTCGCGCTGGTGCCGCTGCTGTGGCTGACCGCCCGCCGCTCGGTCATGGGCAACTGGGTCAACCGGCCGGTCACCACCATCACCGGGGCGGTCGTCGCCGCGCTGATCATCGGCCTCAACGCCCACCTGCTGCTGGGCTTCGTCCTCGGGTGAGGGACCCTGCCGTCACCAGGGGGCCGGGCGCCATGCCCACGGAGGCACCGGCGGACGGCGGCAGCGACGGAACGGTCTAGGCTGGTCACACAACCGAACACACAGCAGGGGAGCGCTTCGGCGCTGAGAGTGCGGGTTCCCGCAGACCCTCGAACCTGATCCGGGTCATGCCGGCGCAGGGAGTCTGGAGGAAAGCCATGGCCGACCAGGCCGTCCGTCCGTCGTCGGCTGCGCCCACCGGGGGCCGCTCGCGCTGGCGCACCGTCGACATCGTCGTCACCGCCGTCCTGGGCGTCGCCTTCGGCGTCGTCTTCTGGGCCTGGGGCCTGCTGTGGGCGGGCACCGGCACGGCCTTCGCCGCCTTCCCGCCCGGGCAGGCGTTCATGTACGGCGTCTGGCTGGTCCCCGCGGTGCTCGCCCCGCTCGTGGTGCGCAAGCCCGGCGCGGGCCTGTTCGCCGAGCTGGTCGCCGCGATCGTCTCGGCGCTGCTCGGCTCGGCCTGGGGGACGACGACCATCGTCTACGGCCTGCTGCAGGGCCTGGCCGGGGAGGCCGGCTTCGCCGCCTTCCGGTACCGCCGCTTCGGGTGGCCGCAGGCGCTGCTGTCCGCGGCGCTGGCCGGCGCGATGGCCGCCGTCCTGGACCTCCTCTACTACTACCCGGACTGGACCGCGGGCTGGAAGACGACGTACGTGGCGCTGGTCGTGGCCGGCACCGTCGTCGTCGCGGGCGCGGGCAGCATGGCGCTGACCCGCGCGCTGGCCGGCAGCGGTGCCCTGTCGGCGTTCGCCTCCGGCCGTACCCGGGTCTGACGCTGACCGGGGGGTCCCCGGCCGCCGTCCGGGTGGCCGGGTGGGGCTTCCGGCACGCCGGCCGGCGGGCCTGGGCGGTCCGGGACGTCGACCTGACGGTGGCCCCCGGTGAGCGGCTGCTGCTCACCGGGGCCTCCGGCTCGGGCAAGTCCACGCTGCTGCGGGCGCTGGGCGGCCTGCTGGACCCGGAGAACGGGGACGCCGTCGGCGAGCTGACCGTCGACGGCGAGCCGCCCGACCGCCGGCGGCAGCGGGTGGGCATGGTCTTCCAGGACCCCGACTCGCAGCTGGTGATGACCCGCGCCGGGGACGACGTCGCCTTCGGGCTGGAGAACGTCGGCACCCCGCCCGCGGCGATCGGGCCGGCCGTGGACGCCGCCCTCGCCGCGGTCGGCTTCGACCTGGGCCGCGACCGGTCCACCGGCGCGCTGTCCGGCGGGCAGAAGCAGCGGCTGGTGCTGGCCGGCGCGCTCGCCCCGCGCCCCGGCCTGCTGCTGCTCGACGAGCCGACCGCGCAGCTGGACCCGGCCGGCGCCGAGCTGGTCCGCGGCGCGGTGGCCCGGGCGGTCGCCGACCGCGGCGCCACCCTCGTCGTCGTCGACCACGACGCCGCGGCCTGGCTGCCCCTGGTCGACCGTGTCGTGGAGCTGCTGCCGGGCGGTGGTGTGGCCGAGCACGGCCCCGGGTGGGCACCGGCTCCGCTGCGCCTCCCCGTCCGGCGCAGCTCCCCCGCGGGGGCGGTGCTGCTTGCCGCCGACGCCGCCGGGTTCACCCACCGCGGCTCGACCGCCCCCGCCCTGCCGCCGACCGACGCCGTCCTGCGGGCCGGGCGGACCCTGGCGGTCACCGGCCCCAACGGCACCGGGAAGTCCACGCTGGCGCTGCTGCTGGCCGGCCTGCGGGCGCCGACGACCGGCCGGGTCACCACCGGGCCGGCGCTCACGGCGGGGCTGCGCCGCCCGGACCGGCCGCCGTCCCGCTGGCGGGCCGCCGAGCTGGTGGAGCGGGTCGGTACCGTCTTCCAGCACCCCGAGCACCAGTTCCTCACCGGACGGGTGCGCGACGAGCTGTCCCTGGGTCCGCTGCGCGCCGGCGCGGGCGAGGGCGCGGCACACCGGCGCGCCGACGAGCTGCTCGAGCGGCTCGGCCTGGCGCCGCTGGCCGAGGCCAACCCGTTCACCCTCTCCGGCGGGCAGCAGCGGCGGCTGTCGGTCGCCACCGCGCTGGCCACCCGGCCGCCGGTCCTGGTGCTCGACGAGCCCACCTTCGGCCAGGACCGGGACACCTGGTCGGAGCTGGTCGCGCTGCTGGCCGAGCAGCAGGACGGCGACCGCGCCCTGTGCCTGGTCACCCACGACGCCGACGTGGTCGCCGCGCTGGCCGACGACGTGCTGAGCCTGGGCGCCCCGGTGGCGGTCCCGTGACCCCGCCGCTCGCCCTGGGGCCGGTGCGCCCGGTCCCGCTGTCGGCGGTGAACCCGGTCGCCCAGCTGGCCGCCATCGCCGTCCTCACCGTCGTGCTGCTGGTCAGCGGCGACCCGGTCACCCCGGCGGTGGTGCTCGCCGCCGAGCTGACGCTGCTGCCGGCCGCGGGGTTGACCACCCCGCGGGAGGTCGCGCGCCGGACCTGGCCGCTGCTGCTGAGCGCGGCCGGCGTCGCCTGGGTCAACGTGGCCTTCGGCGCGCTGGACGGCGCCGATGCCTGGCTCAGCGGCGCCACCTGGGGCCTGCGGGTCATCGCCCTGGCCCTGCCCGGGGTCCTGCTGGTCGCCTCCACCGACCCGGTCCGGCTGGCCGACGCGCTCACCCTGCACTGGCGCGTGCCGCCGCGGTTCGCCTACGGCGCCCTGGCCGCGCTGCGCCTGGTCCCGCTGCTGGCCGCCGAGTGGGAGACGATCCGGCTGGCCCGGCGGGCGCGGGGCGTCGACGCCGGGGCGAACCCCGTCGCCGCGGCCCGGCTGCTCGCCGGCACCGCCTTCGCCCTGCTGGTGGCCGCCATCCGGCGCGGCACCCGGCTGGCGACGGCGATGGACGCCCGCGGGTTCGACTCCGGCGTCCCCCGGACCAACGCCCGCGGCTCGGTCCTGCGCCCCCGCGACGGCTGGTTCGTCGCCGGGACCGTCGCGGTCTGCGCGGCGGCCGTGGCGGCGAGCGTGGCCAGCGGCGCCTGGGACCCGCTGCTCGGCTGAGTTCGCTGCCGGTCAGGCTCCCGGGTGCGGACGGCGCGGCCGGCCGGGCAGCACCAGGTTGAGGACGACGGCGACCACGGCCGCGACGACGATCCCCGAGTCGAACAGCGCTCCCCACTCGCCGGTCGCCCGGTCCACGGCGTCCGGCGCGGCGGCGATCCCCCGGCCCAGACCCACCGACAGCGCCACGATGAGCAGCCCCCGGGTGTCCAGGCCGTCCTTGCTGAGCAGCTGGACGCCGATCGCGCACACCATGCCGAACAGCACGAGCACGCCGCCGCCGAGCACCGCCGGCGGGATCGCGGCCAGCACTGCGGCGACCTGCGGGAGCAGGGACAGCCCCACGAGGACGAGCGCGCCGATGGTCACCACGTGCCGGCTCATCTGCTTGGTGAGGGCCACCAGCCCGATGTTCTGGCTGAACATCGTCGTCGGCAGCGCGCCGAAGACCCCGCCGAGGACGGCGCTGCCGCCCTCGGCCAGGATGCCGCCGCGCAGCTCGCGGGCGGTGGCCGGACGCCCCGCCCCGCCCTCGGTGACCGCGTGCACGGTGCCCACCGAGTCGACCATGTTGACCACGCCGACCACCGCCATCGAGAGCACCGCGACGACCGGGAACGACAGCCCGAACTCGAACGGGGCCGGGACGGCGACCAGCGGCCGGTCGCCGACGCCGGAGAGGTCCAGCAGGCCCAGCGGGATCGCCACCAGGTAGCCGACCACGACCGCGACCAGCACCGAGGCGGTGCACAGCAGCCCGCGGCCGAACTGGTTGAGCAGCACGGTCAGCACGAGCACGAGCGCGGCCACGCCCAGGTTGACCGGCGAGCCGAAGTCCGGGGACCCGACGCCACCGGCGGCCAGGTTGACGCCGCTGGGCAGCAGCCCCAGGCCGATGACCAGGATGATCGTGCCGGTCACCACGGGCGGGAAGAGGAACGCGATCCGGTGGATGCCCAGGGCGATCGCCACCTGGACGGCGGCGGTCACCAGCACCCCGCCGAGGACGGCGGACAGCCCGTACTCCTCGGCCAGCGGGACGGCGACGGCGATGAACGCGAAGCCCGACCCCATCATCAGCGGCAGCCGGCTGCCCACCGGACCGATGCCGACCGTCTGCAGCAGGGTGGCCAGCCCGGCGCACAGCAGGGCGGCCTGGACCAGCAGCACCGCCTCGCCCGTGGTCGCCCCGATGACGCCGGCCAGCAGGATCGCCGGGGTCAGGTTGGACGTGAACATGGCCAGGACGTGCTGCAGCCCCAGCGGCACCGCGACGCCCCACGGCGGGCGGGCGTCGGGGTCGGCGCGGTCGTAGGCCGGGGTGGTCGTCGGCTGGGTGGTGGCCATCGGGGCTCCTGGGGCTGGGCGGCGGTCCGCCAGCAGGGTCGCCGGAGCGTGTTCCGGACCGGTGTCGTCCCCATTGCGTTCCCGGCACCCGCAGGTCGGCGCGTTACGGTGCGGCCCGTGTCGACGCGCTACGTGGTGCTGCTGCGCGGCATCAACCTGGGTCGGGCGCGGCAGATGGGGATGCCCGAGCTGCGGGAGACCCTGACCGCGCGCGGGCACGGCGCCGTCCGCACCCACCTGCGCAGCGGCAACGTCGTCCTCGACAGCCCGCTGACGGCCGAGGAGCTCGCCGCGGACGTCGAGGCCGCGGTGCAGGAGCGGTTCGGGTTCGCGGCCCCCGTCGTCGTCCGGACCGGGACCGAGGTCGCCGCGGTGGTGGCCGCCGACCCGCTCGGCGCCGTCGCCACCGACCCGGCGCGCTACCTGGTCACCTTCCTGTCCCGGGCGCCGGACCCCGAGCGGGTGGCCGCGCTGCCCCCGGCCGACCGCGGCGAGTACCGGGTCGCCGGCCGCGAGCTGTTCCTCTGGCTGCCCGACGGGGTCGCCGACACGCCGCTGGCGTCGTGGCGGTGGGACACCCTGCTTGGCGTGCCGGGGACCTCCCGGAACTGGAACACCGTCCGGAAGCTGGCTGAGCTGGGCGCCGTGTGAGGTGCGTGACAGACAGGTTTAGCGGGGCTCTCCTGGAGCCATACGCAGGTGTTCGGCTCGCCCGCGGGCCGCAGCGAGGTGCGCCTCCGGGCGACGAGCACGTGAGGGGAACCAGCGGCGTGACACGGGAGACGGCCGGGCCGGTCTGGCCGTCGGCCACACCGCCGGCGGCCCGCGGCGGACTCGAGTGGGAGCTCACCGACGTCGCCGAGCTGCCGCAGGTGCGGGCCGCGCTGCGCCGGCACCTCACCGCCTCCGACCCGGCCGCGGCCGACCTGCGGGACCGGCTGGTGCTGGCCCTCGACGAGATGGCGTCCAACGCGCTGCGGCACGGCGGCGGGCACGTGGCGGCAGCGGTCCGCGCGACCGGGACGGGCTGGCTGATCGAGGTCTCCGACGCCGCACCGGCCACCCCGCCGACGCCCGCGGTGGGCCGCGACCCGAGCGAGGGCGGCCTGGGTCTCTACCTCATCGCCGAGCTGGCCGCCGACCACGGGTGGTACGTGTCCGCCGGCGCCAAGCACGTCTGGGCCGTCCTGGGCTGAGTCACCGCGGTCCTCCGGACCGCACCGCGGCCACGTGCCGTCCCCGGCCCACGCCGAGCCCGCCCGGCCGCTCGCCGGGGAACCCTCCGGGCCCCACTCCTCCCGACCACCGCGGCCACCAGCCGTCCCGGCGGGCTACTCCTGGGGGTGCAGGCGGATGGCGACCAGGGCGATGTCGTCCTGCAGGCCCTCCGGGCGCAGCCGCTCGATCACCGCGTCGCAGAACTGCTCGAGGGGCAGGCTGCCCAGCTCGGCGAGGGCGCCGCGCAGCCGGGCGATGCCGTCGTCCAGCGGCAGGTCGCGCCCCTCCACCAGGCCGTCGGTGTAGAGCAGCACCGTGGCCCCGCGGCGGAAGGTCACCGTGTGCTCGCTGCGCCGGGTGGCCGGGTCGACCCCCAGCATGAGCTCCGGACGGTGGCCGGCGAGCTCCGCCACCCGGCCGTCGGCGTGCAGCAGCAGCGGCGGCGGGTGACCGGCGTTGGACCAGCGCAGGGTGGTCAGCCCCGCGGCGCGCTGCTCCGGCGTCTGCTCGACCCGCGCGACGGCGGCGGTCGCCATCGTGGGCATACCCAGGCCCTGGATCGCCGAGTCGAGGTCGGTGAGCACCCGGGCGGGCCCGACGTCGGGCCGGTGGGCGATGCCGCGGAGCATCCCGCGCAGCTGCCCCATGGCGGCCGCGGCGGCGGTGTCGTGGCCGACCACGTCACCGATCACCAGCACCGCGGAGCCGCCCGGCTGCAGGAAGGCGTCGTACCAGTCCCCGCCCACCTGGGCGACCTCGACCGCGGGCAGGTACCGCACCACGATCTCGGCCGAGTCCGGCGCCGGCGGGTCGGTGAGCAGGCTGCGCTGCAGCCCCTCGGCCAGGTTGCGTTCCTGCGCGTACAGGCGGGCGTTGTCCACCGCCAGCGCCATCCGGGAGGCGACCTCCTGGGCGGCGGCGACGTCGTCGGCGTCGGCCAACGGCCGGTCGGCCGACCGGTAGATGCTGAGCGCGCCCAGCGTGCGCCCGCGGGCCGACAGCGGCAGGGTCAGCGCCGTCCGGGGCGCCAGCTCCCAGAAGACGTCGGCCGCCTCGCCGTCCAGGGTGCTGCCGACGGTGGCGCCGACGTCGTCGACGGTCAGCGTCCGGCCCGAGGCCAGCGCCCGCATGACCGGCGCGTCGGGCCGGATGGCGGCCAGCCGGAGACCCGCGTAGCGCTCCACCGTGCGCCGGACGGCGGGGTCGCGGTGCCAGGAGCCGACGTCCCGCATCCGCCCGTCCTCGCCGGTGAGGCTGACCAGCGCCCAGTCGCCCAGCACCGGAACGACCGCCTCGGCCAGCCGCTGCAACGCGGCCTCCACGCCCTTCCCGGCGGTCAGCGTCTCGGCGGTCACCGCGCTGACCTCGGCGATCAGCCGGAGACGGGCCGCACCGGCGCGGGCACGCTCCTCGGCCGCGCGGCGCTCGGTGACGTCGAGGAAGTACACCGACACCCCGTCGGGGCCGCCCCAGGCACGCACCTCGTACCAGGCGTCCAGCGGCGCCGGGTAGTAGGCCTCGAAGACCCGTTCCTCGCCGACGGCCGCCGCACCGCGGTAGTGCACCTCGAAGTCGCTGCCCACGGCGTGCGGGTAGAGCTCCCAGATGTCGCCGCCGATCAGCTCGCCGCGGGAGCGGCCCAGGACGCGCTCGGCCTCGGCGTTGACGTAGGAGAACCGCCACTCCCGGTCGAGGGCGAAGAAGGCCGCGTTCATCGACTCGAGCACCCGGGCGACGCGGGCGTCGGCCTGCCGGTGGTCGGTGGTGTCGTAGCCGGCGCCCAGCAGGCGAACAGCGACCCCGTGGGCGTCGGCGAGAGCGCGGCCGCGGCCCTGGACCCAGCGGGTCTCCCCCGACGGCAGGACGACCCGGAACTCGGCGTCGTACTCGCCGCACGAGTCGATGGCGCCCTGCAGGGCCGCCATGGTCCGGTCGCGGTCGTCCGGGTGGACGCGCGCGGCGAAGGCGTCGATGGTCTCGTCGAAGGACGCGCGGTCGTAGCCGAAGATGGCCAGCAGCCGGTCGTCCCAGGTCAGCCGGCCGTTGACCAGGTCCCAGTCGAAGCTGCCGATCCCGGCCGCGTCGATCGCGAGGTCGAAGCGGAGACGGGCCAGCTCGGGGTCGGGCAACCCGACCTCCGGGTGCGGCCGGTCCACGCTCTTCTCTCGACTCACTCGCATTCCAGGGGCCGGGCGGCGGGGACGGACGCGGCAGCGCCGCGACGTGGCGGCACCTGCGGGCAGACGGCCGACGGTCCTTTCTCCCACGTCCTCGGCCCCGGGGCCACCCGGTGTGGCGGGATCGACATCCCGGACGGGCCCCGCCCCCGGGGGCAGGGAGGGCGAGGCCGGAGCGGTCGCGGGGGACCGCGTCGTCTGGAGCGTTCCTCCACGCTGGGCAACGAGCGGATCACCCAGTGGTTACGACGTGCGGCAGAAACAGGCCGAACGGCGGGCGCCCCGGTCCGGCGGGGCGCCCGCCGTTCGGGCGGGGAGGCGGACGGGTCGACGTCCGCCGGCACGAGGGTCACGTCCTGCGTGCGGGCGTCCAGCGTCCCTGCGAGCTCGGCGGCTCCGTGGCCCGGACGGTCTCTGCGGATCGACTCCGACCGCGCCGGGGGGCGACCCGGCGGCGGACCCGCGACGGCGCCCGGCGAGGTCGTGCCGGTCGGACCCGGGGGGCGCGGGTGCCGGCGGTGACCTGGTCCCTCTCGGAGGACGGCGGCCCGGTGCCGGCAGCCGGCCGCACCCGCGGTCTGCGCCTCCCTGGAGGGTCCGCGCGCTGCGTCGGGGCGCAGTCGGCGGGAGGTCGAGGCGAGAACCGGTGGTGCGGGACGACTGGGGCGGCGGGAGCCACCGTCGGAGGGGGACGGCCTGGGGCGGTGCGAGGTCGGCCAGAGGAGCGAGACGGTGCCGAGGCGACGGTCGCGGTCACCGGAGGGGGAAGGCGGTGACCGGCAGCCGGCGAGCTGGCGGGGGTGCGGTGGACGGCGTCCGCGGCGAGGGCCGTGGTCGCGCTGGGATCAGCCGGACGGCGATCCCCGGGCGGGTGGAGGGCGCGGGTCGCCGCGCGCCCGGGCCGGGGCGGAGGCCCGGGGAGCACCTCGGCGGTGCTCGGCCGGCGCGGATCCCGGGGAGGGGGTGGGCCGCGGTGCCGGCACCTGCCGGGCGAGCGGGGCGACCACCGGGACGCGGGGCGGGGCGACCGGCCGGAGAGCCCGGGCCGGGGCCGGCCGGGGGATCCCGGCCGGACGGAGCGCCGCGGCGGGGGAAGGCGCCGCGGGCTGGATCGTGGGCGTGCTCGGCAGCTCGGTGAGCACCACCGGGCCGTCGGGGCGGGGCGCCGGGGGCACCGGTCGGCCCCACGCGAGGTGGGCGCCGTCGGGCCCGGCGCCCCACAGGGCGAGGCGGCGGACGAGCGCCCGCAGCCGCGCGCGCAGGGTCGGCCGCGGCGCCTCGGCCGGCGCGGGGCGGGCAGCGGACCCGGCCGACGGCGCCGGCGGCGCGGGCGCCACCGCCGGGGAGGCCGGCGCGACCGGGCGGGCGCGCGGCACCGGCACCGGCCGGGCGGCCGGGAGGGAGCGGACCGGCCGCCGGACGCCGCCCGGGCGCAGCGCCGCCGCCCGCACCGGCCGCGGCCGGCGCAGGGGGAGGTCCTCGGCGCGCTCCAGCACGTCCAGCAGGCCGCTCAGGGTCAGGTCGTCGGTCATGCGCGACGTGCGGGACACCGGTGCCCGGTCCAACGCCATGACGTCCTCCTGCAGGTAGTCGCCGCGACCGGGGAAGGTGCCGCGGACAAGGAGAAAGGTAGGGACGGCGGGCCGCGCGGACGGCCGTTCCCGACACCTCCTGGAGGGCGCGTGACCGAACCGTTGCAGCGGCCTCCCCGACGGGTCGGTGACCCCTCGCCCGCACCGCTGCCTTGTCGACAAGCCGTGCCCTCCTGAGCGTGGAAGCCGCTGGTCAGGGGCTCGGTCATCCCGGGACGCGCCCCGGCGCGCCCGCGTGTCGGGGCCCGGTCCGCCGGGTCGGCCCCGGTTTGCCGGGTCGGTCCCGCGTGCCGAGACTCGACCGGTGACCGGACCGGCCGAACCCGAGACCAGGCTGCGCCGCGCCGTCAGCGGCAGGCTCCTCTACCTCTTCGTCCTCGGGGACGTCCTCGGTGCGGGCGTCTACGCCCTCGTGGGCGAGGTGGCCGCGGAGGTGGGTGGCGCCATCTGGGTGCCGCTGGTGCTCGCGCTCCTGCTGGCCCTGCTGACGGCCACCTCGTACGCCGAGCTGGTCACCAAGTACCCGAGGGCGGGCGGGTCGGCGGTGTTCGCCGAGCGGGCGTTCCGGCGCCCGGTGGTCGCCTTCCTCGTCGGCTTCTGCATGCTCGCCGCCGGGGTGACCAGCGCGGCCGGGCTGGCCCTGGCCTTCGCCGGCGACTACCTGGGCGTGTTCCTCGACGTGCCCGCCGCACCGGCAGCGCTGGTGTTCCTGCTGCTCGTGGCGCTGCTCAACGCCCGGGGGATCGAGGAGTCCCTGCGGGCCAACACGGTGATGACGCTGGTGGAGGCCTCCGGCCTGGTGCTCGTCGTCGTCCTCGGGGCCGTGGTCCTCGGTCGGGGGGACGGCGACCTGGGCCGCACCGTGGAGTTCCCGCCCGGGGTCTCGGCGGCCTCGGCGGTCCTCGGCGCGGCGCTGCTCGCCTACTACTCCTTCGTCGGCTTCGAGACCTCGGCCAACGTCGCCGAGGAGGTGCGCGACGTACGCCGGGTGTACCCGCGGGCGCTGTTCGGCGCGCTGCTCACCGCGGGCGTGGTCTACGTGCTCGTCGGCCTCACCGCCGCGGTGGTGCTGCCACCGGAGGAGCTGGCCGGCTCCAGCGGCCCGCTGCTGGACGTCGTCCGGGCCGCGGACGCCGGCATCCCCGACCAGCTGTTCAGCGTCGTCGCCCTCATCGCGGTCGCCAACGGCGCGCTGCTGACGATGATCATGGCCAGCCGGATGGCGTTCGGCATGGCCGAGCAGGGGCTGCTGCCGCGGGCGCTGGGCCGGGTGCTGCCGGGACGCCGCACCCCGTGGGTGGCGATCGCCGTGACGACGGCGGTGGCGATGGTGCTGACCGCGACCGGCTCGCTGGCCGCGCTGGCCAACACCGTCGTCCTGCTGCTCCTGCTGGTGTTCCTCAGCACGAACACCGCGGTGCTGGTGCTGCGCCGCGACCGGGTGGCGGCCGACCACTGGCGGGCGCCGACGGTGCTGCCGGTCCTGGGCATCGCCTCCTGCCTGCTCCTGCTGGCGCGGCAGGAGGCGGGGACGTGGGTGCGCGCCGGGGTGCTGCTGGCGCTGGGGGTGCTGCTGCACGCCGGGACGCAGGTCGCGCGCCGGCGACGGGACCGGACCGAGCCCCGGGAGTCCCCGGTCGCCGGCTGACAGGATGGCGCGGTGGCCGACCGCACCCCGCTGGTGATCGACACCGACCCGGGCATCGACGACGCGCTGGCGATCCTGCTGGCCCTGGCCAGCCCCGAGGTGGACCTGCGCCTGGTCACCACGGTGCACGGCAACGTGGAGCTGGCGCAGACCACGGAGAACGCGCTGCGGGTGCTGCACCTGGCGGGCCGGGCCGACGTCCCGGTCGCGGCCGGGGCCCGGGACTCGCTGGTCTACCGGCAGCCGGAACGGGCCGGGCACGTGCACGGCGGCACCGGGCTGGGCGGGGTGGAGCTGCCGGCGTCGCCGGCGGCGGTCGACCCCCGGCCCGCGGTGGTGGCCCTCGCCGACCTGCTGCTCACCTCGGAGCGGCCGGTGACGGTGGCCGCGATCGGGCCGTGGACGAACATCGCGCTGCTGCTGGCCACCTATCCCGAGGCCGCGGACCGGATCGGCCGGCTGGTGCTCATGGGCGGCTCGGCCGGCCGCGGCGGCAACGTCACCGCGGCGGCGGAGTTCAACGTCTGGGCCGACGCCGAGGCCGCCCAGCGGGTGCTGGGCTCGGCGGTGCCGACCGTGCTCGTCGGGCTCGACGTCACCCTGCCGACGGTGCTCGACGACGACGGCATCGCCCGGTTCGCCGCGGCGGGGCCGATCGGGGCGACGGCTGCGGGGATCCTCCAGCAGTACGTGGACCACGCCCGCACGCAGTACGGGACGACCGGCGTCGTCGTGCACGACGCGCTGGCGCTGACCGAGGCGATCGTGCCGGGCACCCTGGGCACGGCCCGGCGGGACGTCGTCGTCGACACGACCCTGGGTGCCGGCCGCGGTCAGACGCTGGTCGACCGGCGTCGCGTGTCGAACTCCCCCACCGCCGTCGAGGTGGCCGAGACCGTCGACAGCCCGGCCGCGGTGGAGTTCCTGGTCAGTCGGCTGGAGGCGCTGAGCCGCGGAGCCCGGTGACCTGGCCGCCGTCGTGCGTCGAGGCGACGATGCCCGCGGCGATCTCGCGCAGCTTGCGGTTGTAGCGCTGCGAGGCCTCGCGGAGGATCTCGAAGGCCCCGTCGGCGTCGACCCGGCGCTGGGCCATGAGCACGCCCTTGGCCTGCTCGATCACCGCCCGCGACTCCATCGCCAGCCGCATGTTGCGGGCCTGGTCGGCGAGCCGGTCGTGGGCGTCGGCGTTGGCCACGGCGACGGCGATGGCCTCGGCCACCGACGTGCCGACCTCCTCCGACTCCGGCGCGGCGAACGCGGCCGGCTGCGACGAGTAGACGTTGAGCGCGCCGATGGCGCTGCCCTGGTAGGGCAGCGGCACCGACAGCGAGCTGCGGACGCCGACCTCGACGACACGGACCGTGTAGTCCGGCCACCGCTGCTCGGTGCGCATGTCGTCGATCCGCAGCACGACCCCGCCGCGGCCGGCGTCCATGCACGGGCCGTGCCCGCGCTCGTACTGGAGCTCGTCGGCGGCCAGCGCCATCTCGCCGTGGTGCGCGGCGGTGAACGCCGTGTCCCCGCGGACGAGGGTGATGGAGGTCGACTCGGCGCCCGGGATCGCCCGGGCGGCCACTTCGGTGATCTCGCCCAGGACGTCGGCGAGGCTCCGGTCGGCCAGCGCCACCCGGCTCAGGTCGCGCAGCAACTCCTCCACGGCGCCAGTGTGCCGTGCGCGCCCGTCCTTGAGGAGTCGCCTCCGGTACACACCTGCACCCGCCGCTGCAGGACTCGGCCCTTTCGGTCAGGATGGAGGCGGGCTGGGCGCCGACGCCCTCGTCCGCTCAGCACCGGCGAGGAGGTCGCGATGGGGCAGGAGACGTGGCCGCACGCTCCGGTCCCCTCCGTGCCCGGCGACGTCTGGCACTGGGCGCTGGACGCGATGCACGTCGTCTCGCGGGTCCGCGCCGACCTGCGGGCTCGCATCGCGCACCCCTCGGTGTGCTCGTCGTCCACCGACGACGCCCGCGACGGCCTGCTGCTGGTGTTCGAGGAGCTGGCCTCCAACGCCCTGCGGCACGGGGGCGGCGCCGTCCGCGCCCTGGTGATCGCCGGGACGGACGGCTGGCTGCTCGACCTCAGCGACGAGGCCCCCGACCGGCCGCCGGTCCCCGCCGTCGACCGCGACCCCGCGCTGGGCGGCATGGGGCTGCACCTGGTCGCCCAGCTGTCCACCGAGTACGGCTGGGAGAAGCGGCCCGGGCGCAAGCACGTGTGGGCCCGCCTGCCCAACGGCCGCGAACCGCTGGAGGCCGCCCAGGAGTGGGTGCCCGAGCCCCGCGCGCCGGAGGTCCCGCGCGAATAGGCGCTGCGACATCGTCGTCAGCCCGGCCCCCGCTCCTCATCCGTGCCCCGCAGGGCGACCTCCCTCAGGACCCGCCGCTACCTGCTGGCCCGGGTGACCGCGGCGCAGAAGCGGTCGTGGTCCTCGCGCACGTCGGCCATGGGGGCCAGCACCTCCTCTTGCGCCACGACGTCGACCGCGGCCTCCAGCCGCTGCTCGGCCCGCCGCGCCCGCCGCCGCGCCCGCATCCCCACGAACGGCCGTGACACCAGCGCCAGCAGCGCCCCGGCGAGCAGACCCCCCACCAGCAGCAGTGTCGGGAGGGGCAGCCCCTCCACCCGGGGCAGCGGGACGACCTCGTCCAGCTGGAACAGGCCCAGGACGACCAGGGCCAGCAGCCACAGCGCTCCGGCCAGCGCCACGAGGGTGAGCAGCCACTGCAGCCCGCCCACCCCGCGCTGCCACAGCGGCGTGCGCTGCGGGCCCAGGTCGGTGCCGGCGACGGCGCGGTCGAGCCGGTCGGCCAGCGACTGCTCGGAGACCTCGACGGTGCGCCGCAGGTCGTCCCGCCAGGCCTGCGGCAGCCCCTCGCCGGCGGCCTCGCGCGCCGCGCGCACGGCCCGGCTCACGCCGGCCTGCTGCACGGCGCCGGCCGCCGGCAGCGACGTCCGGCTGCTCTCGTCCCCGAGGTGCAGCCGCTCCAGCGGGTCGGCGCGCAGCTTGCGGGTCCACCGGACGACGGGCCACCCGGTGGCCGCCGTCCCGCTGCGGCGCACGGACCGCTCGACGGCGGCGGCGACCGTGGGCACCCCGGCGGCCTCGGCCAGCGCGTCGGTCAGCTGCTCCCGCTCCCGGCGCCCGACCTCGGGGCCGGTCTGCCCGCACTGCTCGGCCAGCGCCCCGGCCACGTCGCGGACGTCGGCGGTGAGCCGGTCGGTGGCCGCGCGCCGGGCCGACACCCGCCGGGCCAGGTCGGCCCGCAGCTCGCCGACGCCGGTGCCGGTGCGCGCCGAGACGGCGAGCAACGGGGTCGCCGCCAGCCCCTCCCGGTCCAGCAGCGCGCGCAGGTCGGCCAGGCAGGCCCGCGCGGCCTCGGGGTCGAGCCGGTCGACCTGGTTGAGCACGACGAGCAGCACGCCGGCGTGCCCGGCCAGCGGCACGAGGTAGCGCTCGTGGACGGCGGCGTCGGCGTACTTCTCCGGGTCGAGCACCCACACCAGCACGTCGACCAGCTGCACCAGCCGGTCGACCTCCAGCCGGTGCTCGAGCCGGATGCTGTCGTGGTCGGGGAGGTCGAGCAGCACCAGGCCGTCGAGCGCGGGCTCGGACGCGTGCCGGTGCCTGCGGGGGACCTCCAGCCAGTCCAGCAGCCGGTCGGAGGAGTCGTCGGCACGGCCGTCGGACCCCCACACGGTGGCGTGCGCGACCCCGGTCGTCGGCCGGCGGATGCCCGGCGTGCTCACCTCCGCGCCGGAGAGCGCGTTGAACAGCGTGGACTTGCCGCTGCCCGTCGCTCCCGCCAGCGCCACGACGGTCGCGTCGCCGAGCGCCTCGCGGGCGCCGGCCTTGGCCAGCAGGGCCCGCGCCCGGCCGACGTCCGGCACCTCCAGCCGGCCCTCGGCCACCTCGACGGCCTCGCGCAGCGCCGCCAGCCGGTCGGCCAGCTGCGGGGTCCCGCGCCTCACCGGCCGGTCCGGGCGGCGCCGAGGGCGGAGGCGGCGGCCCGCAGCCGGGCGGCGTCGTCCGGCGCGGGGCCGGCGGTGTCCAGCAGGTCGTCGAACCGGCCCTGCTCGTAGTCGAGCAGCGAGTCGGCGCGGGCCTGCAGGTCCTCGCGCGCCCGCGTGGCCAGCGACCGCACGGCGGCGTCGCCGAACACCGCCTCCAGCAGCCGCTGCCCCAGGGCCGTCGTCCCGCCGGCGACGGCCACCTCGCCGCCGGTCAGCCCACCGGTCTGCGCGAAGACGGCGACCATGACGACCGCCCCCGCACCGTTGACCCCCCAGGAGAGGACGCGGGCACGGGTCCGCTTGTCGGCGCCCTCCTCGCGGACCAGGTCGAGCACGCAGCCCTGCCAGTCCCGCACCTGCGCGGCGGCGGCCTCGGGGAAGTCCTCGGAGACCCGCTCCAGGTCGTCGTCGCTCGCGGCGAGGAGCGCCGGCCCGCCGGGCAGCGCCCGCCACGCGGTGACCGTCCGCTCGGCGGCGCGGTCGGCCTCGGCCCGCAGCAGCGTCTCCACGCTGGACTCCAGGGCACCGGTGAGGTCCTCGACCGGGGTGGGGCGCCCGGTGAGCGCGGCGGTGACCCGGTCGCGCAGCCGGCCGATCGAGCTCTGCAGCGAGCGCATCCACTCCCCGGTGCCGACGAACTCCTGCCAGCGGGCGAGCACCTCCCCGCGCAGCAGGCTGCCGCTGCGCACGCCCTCTTCCACGCCGTCGCGCGCGGCGGCGTAGGACGCCGCGGCGGCCGCGCGCAGCGCCGCGGCGGCCCCGGCCTGCTCGTCGACGGCCGCGGCGATGCCGGCCACCCGGTCCTCGAGGCTGGCCAGCGCGCCGGTGAGGGTCTGCCGGACGACGGCGGCCCGCTGCTCCTGGTCGGCGGCGAGCGCGTGCAGCCAGTCCCGCAGCGGGGCGACCTGGTCCTCGGGCAGCCGGCCGTCGACCAGCGGGCGCTCCTCCACCACGAACAGCCGCGCGCCCGACAGGCCCGCGCGGTCGAGCATCCCCGCCAGGTCGGGGGCGATCTCGCCCGCGGCGCCGACCGGCACCCGGTCGAGCACCACCGCCAGCGCGGTGCCGCGCTCCTGCGCGGTCCGCAGCAGGTCCCAGGGGACGGCGTCGGCGTAGCGGGCGGCGGTGGTGACGAACACCCACAGGTCGGCGGCGGCCAGCAGTTGGGCGGCCAGGTCGCGGTTGGACTCCACCACCGAGTCGACGTCCGGCGCGTCGAGCAGGGCCAGCCCGGGCGGGACGTCGTCCCGCGCGACGACCTGCAGCGTCCCGGGACCCCCGGCCCCGCCGGTGACCCGGGCCAGGCCGGGGAGCACGCGGTCGCTCTCGAAGGAGGGCTGGTCGACGCGGGCGCAGACCAGCACCGGGGCGCGGGTGGTCGGCCGCAGCACGCCGGAGGTGGTCACCGGCGCGCCGACCAGGCTGTTGACCAGGGTGGACTTGCCCGCGCCGGTGGAGCCGCCCACCACGGTGAGCAGCGGGGCGTCGAGGTCGCGCAGGCGCGGCAGCAGGTAGTCGTCGACCTGCTCGACCACGCCGCGGGCGGTCCGGCGGGCGGCCTCGCTCCCGGAGGTGGCCAGCCCGAGCGGAGCGGTCGAGACGGCGTCCCGGAGGGCGGCCAGGGCCTCGGGCAGGCGGGCGGGGAGCGTCACGCCAGGGGGACTGCCCCGCCGTCGCCGTGCTCAGTCCTCGCTGCGGCCCGCGCGTTCCTCGCGCAGCGCCTGGAAGACGCGGCGGCGCAGGCGGTCCTGCTCCCGCTCGGGGAGATCGAGGAAGCGCAGGGACAGCTGCCACCGGGCACCCCGGGTCTGCTGGCGGGCGACCTCGGCGCGGGTCGCCAGCGCGCCGTCGCCGAGGTCGAGCGTTACGCCGAGCGTGGCGCCCGGCAGCGGCGGGTTGCCGTAGGCCTCGGCGACGCAGCGGGAGCCGGCCTCGCTGAGGTCCAGGCACTGGCCCTCGAGGTCGACGCCGTTGACGGTGAGGACGACGGGCAGGGTGACCCGCGCCCGGACGGCCTCCCGGCGCTGGGTCTGTTCGGCGGGGCCGGTGACGGTCAGGTGCCAGCGGGGCACGGCGCCGCGCGCGACGGTGTCGACGTCCGCGGGCACGCTCCAGCCGCTGACGCCGTCCCGCCAGAAGACCCGCACCGAGTCACCGACGCGGACCACCTGCTGGTCGACGAACTCGCTGCTCGAGGGCCGGACGAGGAGCGTCGTGTCGCCGGAGGCCTCGACCCGGGTGCTCACGGAGACCCGGTGACCGGCGACGGTCACCTCGGCCTCCGCGTCCACCTCCGGGCGGACGGCCCCCGCCACGACGTCCATGCGCGTTCTCCGTTCCGTTCCGCGACACCGCAGCCCTGCAGTTGTCGCGCCGACTGGAACGGTAACCGCCGTTACGGCGTGCAATCGTGCCGCGACGCGGAGCCCACCCCGGCGGGTGAGACGGCTAGGCGTGGTCGCTGACCGCCGCGTCGCCGTGCACGTGCCGGGCGCAGTGCGCGCAGCAGTAGAAGGACCCCTGCACGACGACGCCGTGGCCGATGACCTTGCACCCGCAGTGCTCGCACACCGGCGCCATCCGGTGGATCGCGCACTCGAAGCTGTCGAAGGTGTGCCGCGCTCCCTGGGCCACCACCTCGAAGGCCATCTCGTAGTCGTTGCCGCAGACCTCGCAGACCGCCATGGCCCCTCCTCGTCGTCCGGGCTCCGGGAGTTCCCCCGGACGGGGCCGCAGACACCCGCGCAGCCGCCTGGTCAGCGCCCCCGGGGGCGGAAGCTGCGCCGGATGCGCCGCCACCGGTTCGGCGTCCGCTCGGCGTCCAGCAGCTCGGTGTCGGCGAGCACCCGGTCCAGCGGGCCGAGGTCGGGCGCCCGGAACGGCACCAGCGAGCGGCCGACCGGCCGGCGCAGGCTCTCCACCGCGCGCACCAGCGAGCCACCGCAGGCCGCGACGGCCGCGGCGACGTCCTTCGGGCGCACCCCGAGGTGCTCGCCGAGCAGCCGGTCCCGGAAGCCGGTGATCGTGGCGGCCAGCTCGTCGCGCCGCGGGTCCCCGCTGCGGGCCTCGATGGACAGGTCGCACTCGGTGTCCAGGCCCATCGAGCGGTTGTTCAGGTTGGACGACCCGATCCGCAGCAGCCGGTCGTCGACCACGGTGACCTTGGCGTGCACGTAGACCGGCCGCCGTCCGGCCGTGACCGGCACGTACAGCCGGAACCGGTCGTGGACGTCGGCGTCGCGCACCAGGGCCAGCAGCTTGGCGCGGGCGGTGCCCATCGCCTTCTCCTCCAGCCAGCCGTCGGCGCTCTCCGGGTTGACGACGACGACCTCCGGACCGTCGTCCTCGCGCAGCCGTTCGGCGATGGCCTCGGCGATCCGGCGGTTGGCGAAGTACTGGCTCTCGATGTAGACGCTGTGCCGGGCGCCGGCGATCGCGGCCAGCCACAGCAGCTCCACCTCGTGCACCAGCTCGTCACCGCCGTGCTCGGGACGGGTGCGGGAGATGGCGACGTCGACGTCGGTGAGCAGCGGCTCGACCTCGGGCGGCCAGCAGGCCTCGACGTCGGGTACCGGCTCGAGGGGGCGGCCGGTGCCGCTCGCCCAGCGCTCCCGGGCCAGGTCACCGAGCGCCCGCGCAGCGGGGCCGGACACCAGGCTGGTCACGTCGTGCCACGGGCCGGTGGGCCGGTGGGTCGAGGGACGGCGGCGCAGCGGCTGCCGGTCGAGGTGCTCGGCGGTGTCCCAGCGGTCGGCGGTGACGTCGATGCCGCCGGCGAAGGCCAGGCAGTCGTCGATCACCACGATCTTCTGGTGGTGCGCGCCGCCGACCGGGTGGTGGGTGTCGACGGTCATCGTCAGGCGGGACGGGGTGCGCCGGTTGAGCAGCACGATCGGGGCCAGCCCGCGGCCGAGGGCCAGCAGCATCCCGTAGTCCCACTGCAGGACGCCGATCTCCAGCTGCGGGTTGGCCTTGACGGCGTCCTCGAGCACCCGGCCGAGCTTGTCCGCGCGCCGGGCGCCCGTGCGCCGCCGTCCGGAGCCGCGCGGGTCCAGCCGGATGCGCGGGTCGAAGTCCCAGCCGATGAACAGCACCCGCCGCCGGGCCCGCAGCACCGCGCCCTTGAGCGCCGCGAAGTAGTCCGCGGCGTCGACGAACACCGCGTGCTGCTCGGCCCGCTCCACCCGCCAGCAGGTCTCACCCGGGACCAGGAGGTCCTCGCTGGCGACCGGCCCGGATGCCTCGCCTGCCACCCGTCAGCCGTTGCGGCGCAGGAAGCCCGACACGAAGTCGCGCAGGCTCCGCGTGGGCCGAAGCCACGCGCCGTCCGGCGGCAGGGCGTCCAGCCGCACGCGGTCCAGCGGCTCGACGAAGGCGCCGGGCACGTCCTCGATGTCGATGAACTCCAGCAGGTCCGACCCGATGGCGTAGCCGGCGACCTCGCTGAACGCGACGACGACGACCTGCGTGCCGGAGCGGGCCAGCTGCTCCAGCGGCTCGGCGAAGTTGCGGCCGTCCCCGGAGAAGACGACCAGCCGGCGCAGCCGGTGGCTGTGCTGCCGGACGGCGATGTGGTCGAGCATGTCCTGGTCGATGTCGTCGTCCGGCTGGGTCTTGGGCCGGGCGAAGACGGCGAACCCGAAGCTGCGCAGCGCCTCCACCCAGCGCTGCAGCGAGCCGACGACCGGCGGGATGTTGGCGAACACGCACGCCTCGACCTCGGGGGCGTCGGGCGCCCCGGGGTCGCCCGCGCCGTCGACGAACCACGCGGCGATGGCGTCGAACCGCGGCCGGGAGGCGGCCGTCGGGCGGGCCCCGATCACCGTCGACAGGGTCATGTCGATGTTGGGCGCGTCCCAGATGAGCAGGTCCAGCGCCGGTCGGGCCCGCCCCTCGGGCGCACCGTCGGCGGTGTCGGCGTCCGGCTCGCCGGCCAGGTCCAGGTCGAGGTCGCTCACGGGGGCAGTCTGCCGGGTCGCCGCCGGCGCGGGGGACGCCGGACCGGCCGGGCGCGGCGGACCGGCGGGGGCGGTGGCCCGACGGGACACCCTCCGCCGGAGGCGGGACGCGCTCACCGGCCGGCCGTCACCGTCGGCTCTGCAGGGCCAGGGCGCAGGAGTCGCCGCCGGCGGCGCGGACCCGGGACGCCCAGCGGGTGACGTCCCCGGCGGGCATGGGGCGGGCCACCAGGTAGCCCTGGGCCAGGTCGCACCCGGCCTCCCGGACCATCTGCAGGTGCTCGGCGGTCTCCACGCCCTCGGCGACCGACCGGATGCCCAGAGTCCGGGCCAGCGAGACGATCGCGGCCAGCACCGCGCCGGTGCCGCCGGCGGCCAGCCGTGCCGCCGCGGTCAGCAGCGAGCGGTCGATCTTCAGCGTGCCGATGGGCAGCGCGAGGAGCTGGGCCAGGGAGGACCAGCCGGTCCCGAAGTCGTCGATCGCCACGCGGACGCCGAAGTTGCGCAGCACCGACAGCTGGTCCTCGGCGCGGGTGGGGTCCTCGGCGACACTGGTCTCGGTCAGCTCGAGCACGAGCCGCTCCGGGGGCAGCCCGGAGTCGTGCAGGGCCACCCGGACGTCGCGGACCAGCGTCTCGGCGGAGAAGTGCCGGGCGCTGATGTTGACCGACATGCGCAGCGGCAGGCCCTGGGCGGCCCACTCCGCGGCCTGGCGGGTGGTCTCGCCCAGCAGCCAGCGGGTGATCGGGATCAGCTGGCCGGTCTCCTCGGCCACGGAGAGGAAGGCGTCGGGCGAGAGCAGGCCGCGCTCGGGGTGGTTCCAGCGCAGCAGCGCCTCCACGCCGTCGATCTCGCCGGTGTCGACGCGCACGACCGGCTGGTAGTGGACGACGAACTCGTCGACCGCGCCGTCCCGCAGCCGGTTGGCCACCTCCAGCCGCCAGCGCGCGGCCTCGCGCAGCCCCGGGGAGAACAGGTGGATGCGGTCGCGGCCGGATCCCTTGGCCGCGTAGGCCGCGGCGTCGGCGTCGCTGAGCAGCTGGTGCGCCTGCTGGGCGCCGGGCTGGGCGGAGGCGACGCCGATGCTGGCCGACAGCGGGACGGAGATGCCGTTGGCGACGAAGGGGCGGGCGAACGACGACTGCAGCCGGAACGCCAGCGCCGCGGCCTCGGAGGTGTCGCACCCGCGGGCCAGGACGAGGAACTGGTCGCCGCCGAGCCGGCCGACGGCGTCGGTGGGCCGCACCTGGTCGGCTAGCCGCGCGCCCACCTGGCGCAGCAGCTCGTCGCCGACCTCGTGGCCCAGGGAGTCGTTGACCGTCTTGAACCCGTCGAGGTCCAGGAAGAGCAGCGACGCCCGGGCCCGGGGCTCGGCGAGGGCCTCGCCGATCAGCTGAAGCAACCGCGAGCGGTTGGGCAGCCCGGTCAGGTCGTCGTGGCTGGCCTGCCAGGCCAGTTGCTCCTGCACCCGCACCCGCTCGGTGATGTCGGTGTGGGTGACGACCACCTGCCCGGAGGGCTCGACCCGTGCGGCCTGCAGCCGGAACCACTGGGGGTCGGCGCCGAAGGCGTGCGCGTAGTCGTGGACGAACGCGCGGTCGGCCGTCCCCGGGCCGCCGGTGAGGAGCTCGCCGATGCCGGTGGAGATGGTGCGCAGGTCCGCGAGCGACAGGTTCTGCGCCAGGACCTCCAGGTAGTCGTCCCCGACCGCGCCGGGCCGCAGCCCCGCGGCGCGGACGAGCTCGCTCGCGGCGTGCCACCGGCGGTTCACCGAGGCGATCCGGCCGTCCGGGTCGATCAGCGCGGTGGCCTGGGGCAGCGCCTCGAGCACGGCGGAGACCTGGTGCAGCTGGGCCGCGGTCTGCCGTTCACTGCGGCGCTCCTCGTCGATGTCGCGCAGGAAGGCGGTGAGCCCGTCGGCGTCGGCGAAGGCGCGGATCTCGAACCAGCGGCCGAAGGGGACGTAGAAGTACTCGAAGGTCCGGGGTCGCCCGTCGGCGAGCACCGCCCGGTACTCGTCCTCGATGACGGTGCCGCGGACCTCGGGGAAGAGCTCGAAGGCGTACCGCCCGACCATCTCGTCGGCGTCGTCGCCGAACAGGTCCTCCGCGGCGGCGTTGACGTACGTGAACCGCCAGTTGCGGTCGAGGCGGTAGACGGCGTCGGCAACCGGGGACAAGGGGTCGGCTGTGGCGACGTGCTCACCCCGGACGTGTCCGTGCACCAGCCAGCTCACTCTCCCCCTGCAGCGTGCGTCGGCCCCCGTCGGTGGGACGACGCCACGGCCCGTCCCCCCACGGATCCGGCGTCCGACGCAGTACCGAGGGTAACGGCACGCGTGTAATTCAGGCAGCCTCCACTGTCGCCCGGTCCATGATGCGGCGCACGGCCGACCCGGCCGGGAGGGACCCCAGTGCCGGGCTCCAGTCGCCGGCCAGGCGGGTCGCGCAGAACGCGTCGGCGACCGCGTCCGGGGCGAACCGCAGCAGCAGCGACCCCTGCAGGCACAGCGCGAGCAGGGCGGCGACGCGGCGGGCGCGCATCGGCAGCTGGTCGGGGTCGGCGAGCTCGGCGGCCAGCCGGGCGACCGCGGTGTCCAGCCTCGGGTCGGCTCCGCGGGTGAGGTCGATCTCGGCGCGGACGGCGGCCAGCGAGTCCGAGGAGCGGCTCATCGCCCGCAGCACGTCGAGGGCGATGACGTTGCCCGAGCCCTCCCAGATGGAGTTCAGCGGGGCCTGTCGGTAGAGCCGCGGGAGCCCGGACTCCTCGACGTAGCCGTTGCCGCCCAGCACCTCCATGGCCTCGGCGACCGCGGTGGGGGTGCGCTTGCAGACCCAGAACTTGGCGGCGGCTCCGGCCAGGCGGAGGAAGGCCGACTCCCTCGCGTCGACGGCCGCCGCCAACCGGACGGCCAGCGCGGTGGCCGCCTCGCTCTCGACCGCGAGGTCGGCGAGGACGTTCTGCATGAGCGGCTGGTCGGCGAGCAGCGCGCCGAACGCCCACCGGTGCCGGGCATGGTGGACGGCCTGGGTGAGCGCGGCGCGCACGGTGGCCGCGGAGCCGAGGACGCAGTCCAGCCGGGTCGCGTTGACCATCTCGATGATCGTCGGGACCCCGCGGCCGGGCTCGCCCACCAACCAGCCCGTCGTCCCCTCGAACTCGACCTCGCTGGAGGCGTTGGAGCGGTCGCCGAGCTTGTCCTTGAGCCGCTGCAGCCGGAAGACGTTGCGGCTGCCGTCGGGCAGCACCCGGGGGACGAGGAAGCAAGAGACACCCTCGGGGAGCTGGGCGAGGACGAGGAAGAGGTCGCTCATCGGGGCGCTGGTGAACCACTTGTGGCCGGTCAGGGCGTAGCTGCCGTCCGGTGCCGGGACGGCGCGGGTGGTGTTGGCGCGGACGTCGGAGCCGCCCTGCTTCTCGGTCATGCCCATGCCGGCGACCAGGCCGCGCTTGCCCGTCGGCTCGGCGAGGCCGAACTCGTAGGCGGTGGCGGTGAGGCCGGGCTCGTAGCGGGCGGCCAGGTCGGGGGCGGCGCGCAGCGCGGGGACGACGGCGTAGGTCATGGTCACCGGGCAGGCGTGCCCCATCTCGACCTGGGTCCAGCCGAGGTAGCCGACGGCCCGGCGCACGTGCGCGTGGGGGTCCGCCGGGGTGGTGGGGTGGGCGGAGGACACGGGCGCCCACGGTGCGCCGGCCAGCCCGTGCTCCACCGCGGTGCGCATGAGGTCGTGCCAGGCGGGGTGGAACTCCACCTCGTCGACCCGGTGCCCGTAGCGGTCGTGGGTCCGCAGGCGGGGCGGGTTCTCGTTGGCCAACCGCCCCCACTCCTGCGCCTGCTCGCTGCCGGCGAGGGCGCCGAGCGCCTTGAGCGAGTCCAGGGTGGCGGCGTCGGCGTGCCGTACGCAGGCCTCGGCGAGGGCGGCGTCCCCGGCGATCGGGTCGTGCCCGGCCAGCGGCGGGGCCTGGTTCGTGACCTCGTGCGTGACGCCCATGGCGGCACGGTACGACCGTGCGGTTCCACGTGGAACGCGCTCGACGGGGCCGCTCGACCGCCGTCGCTGGAGCTCTCGAGGACGCCGCCGCCCGCGGTCACACGGCCGGGGGGCCACGCGGTACGGCCCGCGCGCCGACCCCTCCGACGCCACGTGGGTCGGAGGGGTCAGGTCGCGGCGTGCAGGAGCGGGCCCGGGGCGAGTCAGGCGGCCATGGGCAGCAGCGGACCAGGGCGGGGCCGACCGCGCGGGGCGGCGGGCCCGCCGCGTGGCGTGTCAGGCGGCGGCGGGAAGCAGCGGGCCGGTGTGGATCGGGGTGCCGTCGGGGCGCCAGGTGCGCCATCGGCCGTCGGGTTGTCGCTCGACGCGGAAGCCGTGGTGGACCTTGGTGTGGTGCCGCTCGCAGAGCAGCGCGGAGTTGTCCAGGCTGGTGTGGCCGCCGTTGATCCACTCCAGCACGTGGTGCACGTCGCACCACCAGGTCGGAGCGCCGCAGCCGGCGAACACGCAGCCGCCGTCGCGGACCTCCACCGCCCGTCGTAGGTGGGGCGGGACGAGGCGGAGGGTGCGGCCGTAGTCCAGCGGCCGCCCGTCGGGGCCGAGCACGATCCGGGTGAGCTGCCCGTCGCAGGCCAGCCACCGGGCCCGGGCCGCGGAGATCACCGCCCCCGAGCCGAGCGTGCCGGCACCGGGGGCGGTGGCCGGGTCCACCAGGTCCTCGATGCCGATCTGCACCAGCACCTGCGGCTTGTGCCCGCGCAGCTGCGGCAGGCCGCCGGCGGCCAGCTGGTTGTCGCACAGCTGCACCAGCGCGTCGGCCAGCTGCTGGCCGCGGGAGCGGTCGTCGCCCGCGCACCGGCCGGCCTGCACGACCGCTTCCAGCGCGGCGGCCAGCTTCTCCCCGCCGACCGCGTCGAGGTCGACCCGGCCGGTGATGCCGCCGTCGGCGTGGCGGGCGATGGCCAGCCGCCGACCCGCGGTCGGATCCGGCTCGGGCCCGTCGGGATCGAGGCGGGCCAGGTAGTGGTGCACCACCTGCCGCAGCTCGTCGTGTGGCCGCTGCGCGGCGACCTGCGCCAGCACGGCGTCCACCTCGGCCAGGTCGACGCCTTGGGCGGCGGCGCTGAGCCGGTCGTGCCGGGTGATCGGCTCGATGAGCGCGACCTGGCCCTCGGTCACCGCGCCGGCGGCGAACGCCGCGGCCACCGCCGGCAGAGACGCGCACGCCCGCCCGGCGCGGACCACCCGGCCGGCCTCGGCCGCCGACAGGTGCCCGTGCCCGCGCAGCCACGACGCCATGGACTTCAGCCCGTCGAACTCCGCCGCGCCGGTGCCCTCGCACTCGGCCACCGTGCGCGCCACCTCGGCGGCCAGCCGGTTCTGCGCGGCCAGCAGCCCACGGCAGCCGGACCAGCAGCGCCGGCCCGAACAACGGCGCCAGCTCCTCCCCGGACAGGGTGTCAAGGGCTGCGGTCAGCGCCCGCAGCACCTCCGGCAACTCGTCCACGACACCTCCCCAGCGGTTCGATCAAGCGTTCGTAGTCCACCGCCGCGAGGGTCCCGCCGCAGGTCGAATCCCCAGGTCATACGGCTGTCCACAGATCCACGGGCGTGGTTGACGGCCACGCTTCGGAGGAGTCGCGGCGGCGGAGTCCGGTGGCCTTCGGCACCGTCCTCGCCGTGTGGTCGCCGAACACGCACTACACCGCGGGTCCGGCGACCAGAGCGCGTGGTTCGTCGCCGTCAGGGCTGCCACGGCGCGTGGTTCGTCACCTTCGGAGCGGGCGCAGAGGACGGCGCTGGTTCGTCGCCGTCAGGGCGGCCACGGCGCGTGGTTCGTCGCCGCCGGGGCGGGCGCAGAGGACCGCGTGGAGGCCGGCGTCCACGCGGTGGCTCGGACGGCGGACGACGGGCCTGGACCCGTGCCTCAGTGGACCAGGCGGCCGATCGCCCACCGGGCCAACGGGGCGTACCCGAGCACCAGCGGCGCCGGGCCCGCCATCCGCAGCCCGGTCGTGCTGCCGCCGTCCGGACCTTCGGCCACCCAGTGCAGCAGGTGCAGCCGCACCGGGCCGAGCGCCACCGTCCAGGACCACCGGCGGGCCGGCTCGTCCACGGCATCCACCACGAAGGGCAGCGCCACCCCCAGCGGGCCGTGCACCCGGCCGTGCACACCGGCGACCAGCCGGGGAACGGGCAGCTCCACCCCGGTGACCTGCGGCGCCCACTCCGGCCACCGCGCCGGTACGGCGTAGCGCTCCCAGACCTCCGCCGGCGCCTCGGGCCCGGTCGCGTGCAGCGTCAGGACGCTCACGCCGGCGGGCCGCCGAGGAGCAGCTGGCGCAGCATGTGCATCGCCAGCGACACGGCCCGCTGCCGGACCGCCGAACGCGACCCCGGCAGCACCACCGACCGCGGCTGGTGCCCGTCCGGGCCGACGGCGCACAGGTGCACCGTGCCGACCGGCTTCTCCGGCGACCCGCCGCCGGGGCCGGCGATCCCGGTGATGCCGACGCCGACGTCGGCACCGAAGCGGGCCCGCGCCCCCTCCGCCAGCGCCGCCGCCACCTGGGTGCTCACCGCGCCGTGCTCGGCCAGCATCTCCGCCGGCACGCCGACCAGCTGCTCCTTGGCCGAGTTCGCGTACGAGGCCACCCCGCCGAGGACCCACGCCGACGACCCCGCCCGCTCGGTCAGCCGCGCCACGAGCAATCCGCTCGTGCAGGACTCCGCGGTGGCCACCGTCAGCCCGCGCGAGCCGAGCGCCTCGGCGACCAGGTCGTCGACGGTCGGGCCGGTGGAGAACAGCTGCCCGCCGTGTGCCTCGCGCAGGACGTCGACCAGCCGGTCGTACTCGGGCTGCGCCGAGGGCCCGAACCGGCTGACGATCTCCAGCTCGCCCTCCCGGAGGCAGGTGGTGATCTCCAGGCCGGGGAACTCGTGCTGCCGCAGCGTCGCCGCCAGCTGCGACTCCAGCGTCCCCCACAGCCGGACCGTCTCCTGCCGCAGCTCGACGCGGTCGGCCAGCGCCCGCTGCACCTGCGCGTCGGCCAGCGCGGCGGGCCACATGCCCTGCAGCTCCGACGGCGGGCCGGGCAGCACGACGACCACCGGCCCGGTGCGGCCCTCGGCCGGTGGGACGACGAGACCGGGTGCGGTCCCGACCGGCGGCAGCACGGTGGCGCCCGCGGGGACCAGCGCCTGCTTCCGGACGCCGGCCGCGGTCGCCTCGGCGTCGGCCCGCCAGCCGCGGCCCTCCATGAGCCCCTCGACGATCGCGCCGATCCGCCGCTCCAGCTCCGGGTCGACCGCGGACGGCCGGCCCTGCACCTCGCCCACGAGTTGCGCGGTCAGGTCGTCGGCCGTCGGCCCGAGGCCCCCGGTGGTGATGACGAGGTCCTCGCCGGCGAGGTACCGCAGCGCCCCGCGCAGGTCGTCGGGCCGGTCCCCCACCACGAGGACGGCACCGACGTCCACACCCAGGAGCCGCAACTGCTCGGCCAGCCACGGGCCATTCCGGTCGGTCACCCGCCCGGTGAGCACCTCGGTCCCGGTGACGACGATCCCCGCGCGCACGCCCACCCGGCCGACCCTAGTGAGGTCCGAGACCCGCCGCGTCGCTTGCGGGGAACACGCTGCTCACCCCGCTAGCGTGCCGGGGGACGGACCGGTCCGCTTCCGGACGCCGCGCGTGAGCGAGGAGGAACCGTGCACCAGCCGACCACCAGCCCCGAGCCCGCGATCCTGCCGGAGACGCCGGTCCGCGGCGTCGCCGAGGCGCCGGTGCCTCCCGGACCGCCGGTCCAGCCCACCGGCCCCGTGGACTTCGTCCCCGGGCCGCCCGGCGTCGGCGCCCCGCCGCTCCCCGGGGCCACGCCGCCCCCCGGGTTCGTGTCGCCACCCGGGGCCACGGCGCCCCCCGGGGTCGCGTCGCCACCCGGGGCCACGGCGCCGCGTCCCCGCAGGGGAGGCCGGCAGGGCGAACGGACTCGCACACGGCGCGACCCCCGCGAGGACCGCACCGCCCGCACCGCTCCCCGCCTGCCCCGCCAGCAGGCCGGGCTCGCCGGTGCCGGCCTCGCCGCCCTCTGCCTGCTCCTGCTCGAGGTCGGGCTGACGCTGGGCTTCGGCGACGGCCCGCTCTGGTCGACGGTCCCGCTGTGGTCGGCGTTCGCCACGCTGGGCGCCCTGCTCGGCCTGCTGCCGTTCGCCGGCCGCGTCGTCCCCGGCGCCCGGGTGCGCCCCGAGGGCGCGTGGCGGGTGGCCGCGGCCGGCCTGACCGGCCTGGCGGTCTTCTGGGTGCTCGTGGTCCTGCCGGAGGTGGCCGGCAACCGCGGCTTCGTCCTCACCGTCGCGCTGGCCGCGCTGGGCGCGGCGCTCTGGATCGCCCCGGCCCGCCGGCGCTGACCCCGGGGCACGGGTCAGTCGCGGCCGTTCCCCCGGCCGTTGCCGTTCCCGTTGCCCGCGTTGCCGTTGCCGTTACCCGAGTTGCCGTTGCCGTTGCCGTTGCCCGGGTTCCCGCCGGAGTCCGGCCCGTCGTCGGCGTCCCCTGAGCCGTCGGCGTCCCCTGAGCCGTCCGAGTCCCCCGAGTCGTCGGCTTCCCCGGAGTCGCCGGAGTCGCCGAAGTCCCCCGAGCCGTCGGCGTCGTCACCCGCGAGGTCGTCCGGCGCCGCCCCCGACGCCGAGTCCGCCCCCGAGCCCGACGCCGGCCCCGACGCGTCCGCGACCGGGTCGTCGACGACGTCCACGACGGGAGCGGCCGGCGCCGCCGGCGGGACCACCGTCTCCACCACCCGCTCCACCACGACCGGCGCCGGCGGCGTCACCGCCACGGTGAGCGTCACGAGGTCACCCGGCGCGAGCGCGCCGACCGGGCCGAGGCCGACCACCTGGCCGGCCGGGACGTCGCCGCGTTCCTGCGTCACCCGCTCCACCCGCAGGCCGAGCGCGGCCAGCGCGGCCTCCACCTCGTCGACGGGCCGGCCGAGGTGGTCGGCGGCGGCCACCAGCACCCCCGTGGACGCCGGGTCGGACGGGGCGGCCGGCGGCGCCGCGGTCCCCGCCACGGGCTCGTCGCCGGCGACCTGCAACGCGGCGATCCCGATGCCGGCACCGGCCAGCAGCGCGGCGACCGGCACCAGCAGCCGACGGCGGCGCGGCACGGGCGCGAGCCCGGTCAGCGACAGCGGCGCCGTCGGGGGCGGCGGGAGGGTCCGCCCGGCCCGGACGTCGGCGACGGCGTCCCGGACGGCGGCACCGTCGGGGAACCGGGCGGCCGGGTCCTTGACCAGCGCGGTGGCGACCAGGGTGCGCAACGGCCCGGGGACGTCGGCGGGCAGCGGCTCGGGCTCCTCGCGGATCTGCATGAGCGCGATCTGCACCGCGTTGTCCCCGTCGAACGGACGCCGACCGGCGAGGCACTCGTAGGCGATCACCCCGAGGGCGTAGACGTCGCTGGCCGGGGCCGCCCGCCCGCCGGCGGCCTGCTCCGGGGACAGGTAGTGCGCGGTGCCGACGACCTGGCCGGTCCGGGTGAGCGGCACGCTCGACGCCGACCAGGCGATGCCGAAGTCGGTGACCTTGACCCGGCCGTCCACCCCCAGCAGCAGGTTGCCGGGCTTGACGTCGCGGTGCACCACCCCCGCGGCGTGCGCCACCGCCAGCGCGGCCGCCACCTGCCCGACGACGTCCAGCGTGCGCTCGGCGTCGAGCCGGCCCTCCCGGGCGAGCAGGGCGGAGAGCGGCTCGCCCTCCACCAGCTCCATGACCAGGTAGGCGAGCGTCTCCCCCTCCGCCGACACCTCCTCGCCGTAGTCGTGCAGCGCGGCGATGCCCGGGTGTAGCAGCCGGGCGGTGTGGTGGGCCTCGGCGCGGAAGCGGGCGAGGAAGGTCGGGTCGCCGGTGTACTCGCTGCGCAGCACCTTCACCGCGACGGCCCGGTCGAGCAGCTGGTCGCGCGCCCGCCACACCTGCCCCATGCCGCCGGTGGCGAGCAGGGTCTGCAGCTCGTAGCGGTCGCCGAGCGTGCGCCCCTGCGGTCCCGTCACCCTGCCCCCCGACCTCGCCGGTTCTCAGCGGTCTGCCAGCGTGCCACCGCGCGCCGTGGCCGGCCTCCCGGAGCGGTCAGTCGTCGTCCTCGTCGTCCTCGTGAGGGGGCCAGGAGTCCTCCGACCGGGTGATCGTCGACGGTGTCGCGGACGACGACGGAGCCGTGGTGGTCGTGGGCGCGGTGGACGTGGTCGTCGGCGCGGTCGTCGTGGTGGGCGCCGACGTGGTGGGCGGGGCGGACGACGGCGCCGCGCTGCCCGGCTGCTGGGTCGTCTGCGGGGCCTCGGAGGCGCTCGGCGGGGCGGCCGGGGCGGCGTCCTCCTGCGGCGCCGGGGTGGCGGGGGTGCTCTCGCCCCCGGCGTGGCCGGTCTGCGGCGTGGACGCGCGCTGCGAGGTCCCGGGGCTGGGCGGCGCGACGGCGTAGCGGACGACCACCTCGTCGCCGGGCCGCAGCGACCCGCGGGGCGGCTCCAGCCCGGTGACCAGGCCGGGCACCGAGTCCGGGCTGACCTGCTGCTGCCGGGAGACCAGCAGACCCAGCGCGGACAGCGCGAGCGCCACCTCGTCGACCGGGCGGCCCACGTAGTCGGCCGAGTCGAGCGCGATCGTCGCGTCCTCGGTCTGCGCCGCCGGCCGCGGCGACGGGGACGGGTCGTTGTTCACGGCGACGAAGACGCCCGCGGCGACCCCCGCGCCGAGCAGCAGCGTCAGCAGCGGCACGAGCACCGCCGCCGCGCGGTGCCGGCGACGCACCGGCGGGCTGATCGTGTGCGGCGCGGGCGTGCTGTCGGTCCGCGGGCTCGGCAGCGACGGCGCGACGGCGGGCTGCTCCCCGCTGCCGGGCGGGGGTGGGGGGACGGCGACCGCGCGCGTGGCCGGCGGCTCGGCCTGCGGGCGCCCGGCCCGGATGTCGCCGATCGCCGCGACGAACGCCGCGCCGTCGGGCATCCGCACCGCGGGGTCCTTGCTCAGCGCCCGGCGGATCAGCGACCGGACCTCACCCGGCAGCTCGTCGGGCATCGGGCGGGGGTCCTCCCGGACCTGCTTGAGCGCGATCGTGACGGCGTTGTCGCCCTCGAAGGCCGGGTGCCCGCACAGGCACTCGTAGCCGACCAGGCCGAGGGCGTAGACGTCGCTGGCGGGGGTGGCGTGCTTGCCCTCGGCGACCTCGGGCGCGAGGTACTGCGGAGTGCCGATGACCTGGCCGGTGCGGGTGAGCGGCACGCTGTCGGCCGACCAGGCGATGCCGAAGTCGGTGATCTTCACGCTGCCGTCGACGCGGATCAGGATGTTGCCCGGCTTGACGTCCCGGTGGACCAGGCCGACGCGGTGCGCCTCCGCCAGCGCGGAGGCGGTCTGCTCGAGCAGGCAGAGCGTGGCCTCGGCGTCGAGCCGGCCCTCCCGGTGCAGCACCGCCGACAGCGGCTCGCCCTCGACCAGCTCCATGACCAGGTAGGACAGCGCCTCGCCGTCGGGGGTCTCGGTCTCGCCGTAGTCGAAGACGGCGGCGATGTTCGGGTGGCTGAGCGCGGCGGCGTGCTGCGCCTCGGCGCGGAAGCGGGCCCGGAACGTGGGATCGGCGGTGTACTCGCTGCGCAGCACCTTCACCGCGACGGGCCGGCCCAGCAGGTTGTCGACCCCGCGCCACACCTGTCCCATGCCGCCGGCGGCGATCAGGGCGGCGAGCTCGTAGCGGTCACCCAGGCTGCGCCGTCCCGGCTCCACCACGGTGGCTCACCCCTCGCTTGCGACCGGCCGCCCCGTCTCAGCCCCAGGGACTGCCGGTGCCCCTGGTCAGAAGATGTCCCGCCTCGCCTGCGACTACACATGCACGGGCTCGCCGGTCGCATCCCGGGCGTGTCGCAGTCCGGAGAACGCGTCCGGCTCCCCCGACGGGAACCGCCTCCATCATCCCAGGGCGGCGGCAGCGTGGGACGGGGTCGTTCGTCACCCCTCGAAGAGGGCGCGCCCCCACCAGTCGTCGTCCCCGCGGACCCCGGGCGGGCAGGCGAACACGGCCGAGGAGGTGTGGACGACGTACTCGTTGAGCTCGTCGTTCTGCAGGTTGCGCTGCACCTGGACGAACCCCGTCTCGGGGTTGCGCTGGAACGCGATGAAGAACAGCCCGGCGTCGAGGCGGCCCAGTTCGTCGGAGCCGTCGACGAAGCTGTAGCCGCGCCGCAGGATCGCCGTCCCCGCGTTGGTCGGGTGGGCGAGGAAGACGTGGCTGGTCTCGGGGATCGCGAACTCCCCGTCGACCTGCGCGGTGAAGTCGACCGGGTCGAACTCGCGCTGCTGCCCCAGCGGCGCCCCCTCACCCTTGGTCCGGCCGATGGTCTTCTCCTGGTCGTCGAGCGTCGAGCTGTCCCAGACCTCGATGTGCATCCGGATCCGCCGGGTGACCAGGTAGCTGCCGCCGGCCAGCCAGTCCGAGCCGCTGTCCCCGTCGGCCACCCACACGAACCGGTCGATCGCGGTGGCGTTCTCCGCCTTGAGGTTCGCGGTGCCGTCCTTGAACCCGAACAGGTTGCGCGGGGTGGCCTGGTCGGTCGTCGTGGACGACGTCCGGCCGAAGCCGAGCTGCGACCAGCGGACGCTGACCTTCCCCGCGCCGATGCGGATCAGGTTGCGGACGGCGTGCACCGCCACCTGCGGGTCGTTGGCGCAGGCCTGGATGCACAGGTCCCCGCCGCTGATCGCCGGGTCGAGCGACTCGTTGGCGAACGGGGGCAGCTCGGCGAGCGGCTCGGGACGGCGGGCGGCCAGCCCGAAGCGGTCGCGCCCGTCGGCGGTGGTGAACAGGGTCGGGCCGAAGCCGATGGTGAGCGTGAGCCGCGAGGCGGGCAGGCCCAGCGCCTCGCCGGTGTCGTCCGGCACGGCGTACTGGCCACCGCCCAGGGCGCCCTCGGGCCCGGCGTCCTGCCCGGCGGCCATCCGGCGGGCGGCCGCCGTCCAGGCCTGGAGGAGCGCGACGAGCTCCTCGCGGCTGTCGGCGGTGACGTCGAGCGCGACGAAGTGCAGCCGGTCCTGCGCCGGCGTGACGATGCCCGCCTGGTGGGCACCGGAGAACTCGACGACGTCGCTGACGTCCGTGCCGGGCGCGGACCCCGCCGTGGCCCGGCCGATCGCGCCGCCGGCGGCCCCGGCCGCGAGGACCCCCGCCGTGCCGGCCCCGAAGAGGCCGAACAGGCGTCGCCGGGACAGGCCCCGGGCAGGTGGGGTCGGTTCGCTCATGGCTGCCTCACTGCACTGGTCCGCGGCCGGGCACGACCGCGGACGACGATCAGCGGCCGGGGACGACCGCGCTGCTGGTCAGCGGTCGGCGACGACCGCGGCGACCTGGCTGACGGACTCGCTGAGCGCAGTGACGCTGTCGCTCAGGCCGCGCAGCTGCTCCTGCGTGAGCTGGTCGTAGAGGACCCAACCGTCGCCGGCCCGGTACTGTTCCAGCTCCGCCTCGGTGGCCGCGAACCGCTCGTCGATCTGGGCCACCAGGTCGGGGTCGGCCTCCTCGAGGTAGGGCCGGAGCGCCTGGACGGCGGCCTCGGAGCCCTCGAGGTTGGCCGCGAAGTCCCACAGGTCGGTGTGCGAGTAGCGGTCCTCCTCGCCGGTGATCTTGCCGGTCGCGATCTCGTCGAGCAGCGCCTTGGCGCCGTTGGCCAGCTGCAGCGGGTCGAGGACCACCTCGTTCGCGAGGTCGACGATCTCCTGCACGTTGGCGTCGAGCTGGTCGGCGTACGGGCCCATCGCCGAGACGTCGCCGGTCTCCCACAGCGCCTGCTCGATGCGGTGGTAGCCGGTGAAGTCCTCCCCCGGCGCCTGGTCACCCTCGCGGCCGTCGATGAGCGGGTCGAGGTCGCCGAAGCTCTCGGCCACCGGCTCGATCCGCTCCCAGTACGTGCGCGCCACCGGGAACAGCGCCTTGGCCCCCTCGACGTCCCCGGCCCGGACGGCGTCGGTGAAGGCCTTCGTCTGCTCCAGCAGGGCGCCGGTCTGGCTCTGCACGTAGCGCTGGTAGTCCGCCGAGGCCTGGGCGAGGGTCTCGTCCTCGGACAGCTGCGGCGCCTCACCGGTGACGGTGAGCGCGTTGCGGATCCCGTCGCCGACCATGCCGGGCTTGCAGGCGGTCTCGTAGTCCCCGGACGGCAGCTCGACCAGCAGCTCGCGGGTCAGCCCGGGCGCGATGTTCTCGACCTCACCCATGACCCGGTCGCCCTCGGCGTAGACGTAGAACTCGGTGACCCTGCTGCCCTGGTTGGTGACCTCGAACGAGTGGGTGCCGGCCGGCAGCTCGGACTCCGCGACGTCGCAGGCGTCGTCGGTGGAGGCCACCGTGATCGTGTCCGCCGCCGCGGAGCCGGAGGCGCCCTCACCGCCGGCGTCGCTCCCGCTGCTGCCGCAGGCCGCGGTGGTCAGGGCCGCGAGCAGGGCCGCGGTGAGGAGGGGGAGGCGACGGCCACGGAGGCGGGGACTATGCGCGGACATTCTCGTGGGTCTCCGGCTTCGACGGGTCCCCCGGCACGGCGCCGGGGGACGAGGGGGTGGCGGCCGCCCGCGGGCGGGCCGGCCAGAGGAAGGCGACGAGCACCGGGACGACGTAGACGACCCAGGCGACCGACTCGAGGACGGTCGGGGCCGGGGTGATGTTGAACATCCCGGCCAGCGCCGCGCCGTACCAGCTGTTGGGGTCGAGGACGCCGGACACGTCGAAGGCCAGCGTGTCCAGGCCGGGCAGCACGCCGGCCTCCTGGAAGTCGTGGACGCCGTACTTGAGGATCCCGGCCGCGACGAAGACCAGCAGCACGCCGCTGACCGTGAAGAACTCCGACAGGTCGACGCGGATCGCGCCGGCGTAGAGCCCGAAGCCGATGAGGACGGCGCTGAGCACGCCGCCGGTGATCGCGACCAGCGGCGTCGCGGTGGTCGTGGCCCCCTGCGCGGCGGCGTAGAAGAGCAGCGTCGTCTCCAGGCCCTCGCGGACGACGGAGAGGAAGGCGACGCCGGCGACGGCCAGCGCGCCCAGGCCCAGGGCGTGCTCCAGCTGCCCGGTCAGCTCGCCCTTCAGCTTGCGGGCGGTCCGCCGCATCCAGAAGACCATCCAGGTCACCAGGCCGACGGCCAGCACCGAGGTGATCGCCTCGAACAGCTCCTGGGACCGGAAGTCGGCGAGCAGCGTCGTCTCGGTGTAGGTGAGCAGGGCGCCGAACAGCACCGACAGCGCGACGGCGAGGGCGACGCCGGCCCACAGCGGCCACAGCTGCCGCCGGCGGCCGGACTTCACCAGGTACGCCACCAGGATGCTGACCACCAGGGTCGCCTCGAGCCCCTCGCGGAGGCCGATCAGGAAGCTGGCGAGGAACGCCTGGTCCATGCGGGACCCCATCCGTGACGCGACGAAGCCCCGCGACGGCGCCGTAGGGCAGGCTCACCTTACTCACGTCACCCGGGATCGTTGCCTCGGTCATCCGTCCCGGTTCCGGCCGCCGGAGGTCCCGGGACGGCGGGTGTCGCGGGCCGGCGTCCGGGGGGTGTGGCGGGTCGGCGTTGCGCCGACGTTGCAGCGGTACCGGCCGGTACGCGGCGAACGCTTGCCAGGTGCAACCGCCGACTGTGACGGTGGACACGTCGGTGGCCGGTCCGGGCCGCCGGACACCTCCCAGAGCCGAGAGGACGGTCCATCGATGACCAACGCTGCCGAGCAGGCCGAGGAGCAGTCCCCCACTGCGCCCCGTGCCGTCCCGGACATGACCGAGGTCCTGGCCGACGCGCCCACCAACTGGGGCAAGTGGGGGCCGGACGACGAGGTCGGGTCGCTCAACTACCTCACCGCCGAGGAGGTGCTGCGCGGCATCCAGCACGTGAAGCAGGGCAAGGTCTTCACGCTGCAGCGGCTGATCGGCGACCCGAAGGGCGACCCGGTCTGGCCGGGGCGCTCACCGGCGGAGCGGACGATGATCCTGGACGAGTCCAGCTGGGACTCCCCCGACGCCCCGCAGTTCCCCGGCGGCCTGCACTACGCCGACGACAAGATCAACGCCTTCCTGCAGGGCTCCACGCAGTACGACGCCCTGGGGCACGTCTGGTACGGCGGGCAGATCTGGAACGGCTACGACGCCCGGACGACGGTCGGCGGGATGGACAAGGCCAGCGTCGAGCCGATCGCCCAGCGCGGCGTCGTGGGCCGCGGCGTGCTGCTGGACATGGCCCGCTTCCGCGGGAGGAAGACCCTCGACAAGGGCGAGACGTTCACCCACGAGGACCTCGTGGCCTGCGCGGAGGCCCAGGGCACCCGGATCGAGAAGCACGACATCCTCGTCATCCGGACCAACTTCCTCCAGCTCTTCTACGACCAGGGCGAGAAGTTCTACGACGGCTTCAACGAGCCCGGCCTGGTCTACAGCCCCGAGCTGGTGCGCTGGTTCCAGGACATGGAGATCCCGAACCTGGTCACCGACACCATCGCCAACGAGGTCACCTACGACCCGAACAACGGCACCGCCCTGCCGCTGCACTGCGCGCTGATGCGCAACCTCGGCGTCACCCTCACCGAGATCTGCGACCTGGAGCGGCTGGCCGAGGACTGCGCGCAGGACCAGCAGTACACGTTCCTGTACGCCGCCGCGCCGCTGAAGGTGCACCAGGCCACCGGCTCGCCGGTCAACCCGCTCGCCGTCAAGTAGGCACGATGTCGGTCTACGAGCAGCGTCCGTGGCTGGCCCTCTACGCGGAGGGCCAGCCCGCGGACATCACCCCCGAGCACGACACGGTGCTGGCGGTCTTCGAGGCCGCCCTCGTGGCCGCGCCGGACGCCGTCGCGATCCGCTACTTCGACGGCGTCCTCACCTTCGCCGACCTCGACGCCGCCTCCGACGCGCTGGCCGTGGGGCTGGCCGAGGCAGGGTTCGCCCCGGGCGACCGGATGGGCGTCTACGTGCAGAACGACCCGGCGTTCGTCATCGGGCTGCTCGGCGCGTGGAAGGCCGGCGGCGCGGCGGTGGCGATCAACCCGATGAACAAGGCCCGCGAGCTGACCTACCTGCTCGGCGACTCCGGTGCCACGGCGCTGCTGTGCCTGGACGACCTGTACGAGTCGGTGGCCCGCGACGTCCTGCCCGAGACGCAGGTGCGCACGGTGGTCACCTGCTCGGCGCTGGACCGGCAGAGCCGCAACGACCCGCGCGTGCTCGGCGACGTCGTCCGCTCCCGGCCGGAGGGCACCCTCGACCTCGAGGAGCTGCTCGCCACGCACGCCGGCAAGGAGCCGAGCGCCCCGGCGCCGTCCGGGGACGACGTGGCGATCCTGACCTACACGTCGGGGACGACGGGCGTGCCCAAGGGCGCGATGAACACCCACCGCACGATGGTGTTCAACGCCTACACCTACCGGGAGTGGGTCGGCCTGACGCCGCAGGACAGCGTCCTGGGCATCGCGCCGCTGTTCCACATCACCGGGCTGGTCGCGCACGTCGCGGTCGCGCTGCTGGTCGGCTGCCCCCTGGTGCTGGCGCACCGCTTCCACCCGGAGGCGGTGCTCGACACCATCCGGGAGCAGCGACCGACGTTCACCATCGGGTCGATCACCGTGTTCATCTCCCTGATGGGGGTGCCGGGGGTGTCCCGGGACGACTTCACGTCGTTCCGCGCCATCTACTCCGGCGGCGCGCCGATCGCCCCCGCGGTGACCGACCAGTTCGAGGCGCTGACCGGGCACTACATCCACAACGCCTACGGGCTCACCGAGACCAACTCCCCGTCGCACCTGGTCCCGCTGGGCCGCAGGGCGCCGGTGGACGCCGACTCGGGTGCGCTGTCGGTCGGCGTGCCGGTCTACGACACGGTCGTCCGGATCCTCGACGAGGACGGCAAGGAGCTGCCCCCCGGCGAGATCGGGGAGATCGCCACCGCGGGGCCGCAGGTCGTGCCGGGGTACTGGAACAAGCCCGAGGCGACGGCGGAGTCCCTGCCCGGCGGCGAGCTGCGCACCGGCGACGTGGGGTTCATGGACGAGCAGGGCTGGTTCTACATCGTCGACCGCAAGAAGGACATGATCAACGCGGCCGGCTACAAGGTCTGGCCCCGCGAGGTCGAGGACGTCCTGTACGGGCACCCCGCGGTGCGCGAGGCGGCGGTCGTCGGCGTCCCGGACGCCTACCGCGGCGAGTCGGTGAAGGCCTTCGTGTCGCTCAAGCCGGGCATGACCGCGACCCCCGAGGAGGTCATCGCCTTCGCCAAGGAGCGCATGGCCGCCTACAAGTACCCGCGGTCGGTGGAGCTGGTCGACGAGCTGCCGAAGACGACGACGGGGAAGATCCTCCGCCGCGAGCTCCGCGACAAGCCGCCGACCGGCTGACCCGCCGGGTCGAGATCGCGCGATCTCGTACGCTCCCGCCCCGGGAGACGGCGAGAGCGCGCGATCTCGACGTGCCAGGACGACGTGAGAGGGACGACGATGCCCGAGACCGTGACCCGCGAGGACGCCGACGGCGTCGCCACGATCACCATGCTGCGGGCGGGGCTCACCCACCGGTCGCGCCGCGAGCTGCTCGACGTCGTCCGCGAGGTCGGCGCCGACGGGTCGGTGCGGGCGGTCGTGCTCACCGGGACCGGCCGGGCGTTCTGCGTGGGCCAGGACCTGGCCCAGCACGTCGAGGCGCTGAAGGACGACGCGGCGGGCTCGCTGTCGGTGGTCGAGGACGAGTACAACCCGCTGGTCCTGGCGCTGGCCGCGCTGCGCGTGCCGGTCGTCGTCGCCGTCAACGGCGCGTGCGCGGGGGCGGGCCTCGGCCTCGCGCTCGCCGGCGACCTGCGGATCGCCGCCGCCGGCGCGAAGTTCACCACCGCCTTCGCCGGCATCGGGCTGTCCAGCGACTCGGGCCTGGCCTCCCGCCTGGTGCACTGCGTCGGCGGCTCGCGGGCCGCCGAGATCCTCCTGCTGCCCGACCCCTTCCCGGCCGAGACCGCGGCGATGTGGGGCCTGGTGCACCGCGTGGTCGAGCCCGAGCAGGTGCTGTCCGAGGCCCAGGCGCTGGCCGCCCGGCTCGCCGCCGGCCCCACCGCCGCCTACCGGGCGCTCAAGACCGTGCTGGCCACCGCGGCCACCGACTCCCTCGAGGACACCCTCGCCCTGGAGGCCCGGCTGCAGAAGGAGCTCGGGCAGACCGCCGACCACCGGGAGGCCGTCGAGGCGTTCCTGGAGAAGCGCACCCCGCGGTTCATCGGTCACTGACGGTGTCGACACGGCCGACACCGCCCGCCGCACGCCGTAGGGGGACGGTCACCGCCGGTCGGCGATGACAGGCTCCGCCCAGGTCGTCAGGAGGGGGAGACGTGACGGAGCTGGCGGGGTCCCGGGGGACGCGGAGCACGGCAGCGGGGGGTCCGGCCGGGAGGTCGCCGTCCCCGCGCCCCGCGCCGGCGCCGCGGACGGCGCGGGACCGGGAGCCGCAGCCGCGGACGGCGCAGGACCGGGGACCGCGGCCGCGGCCGGTCGTCTTCACCGGCAACGTCGTCGCCCAGCTCCCGCCACCGCCGCCCCCGCGCCCGGCGACGACCAGTGACATCGCCCCGCCGATCGGCCGGACCCGGCCGGAGGTGCCCGGCACCGTGCGCGCCACCGCCGCCCTGTGGTGGGCCGGCTGTCTGGCGGCGCTGACCGGCCTGGGCGCCGCGCTGCTGGACTCCGAGGCGCTGCGGGCCCGGCTGACCGAGACGGCCACCGCCGCGGACCCCACCGCCGCCGCCGACCTCGTCGCCGACGGGGTGCGCGCCACGATGGTCCTCGTCCTGGCCGGCGTCGCCGTCCTGGTGGCGGTCTCCCTGGTCTGGGTGGGCCTGCTGCTGCGGGCCCGGTCGTGGGCCCGCTGGGCGCTGGTGGTCACCGCGCTGCCGACCCTGCTGGCCCTGGACGTCGCGCAGAGCGTGGTCGCCGGCGACGCCGACACCGACCGGCTAGCGCTGGTCGCCGCCGCCGGGCTGCTCGTCGTCGCGCTCGTCCCGCTGCTCAGCCGCTCGGCCCACGCCTTCTGCCGGAGTGCCCGGCGCTGACCCCGGCCAGCCGTCCAGCTCGGCGAGCAGCGCCTCGCAGGCGCGGACGACGACCGCGGCGGCGTCGGCGCTCGCCCGGCCGGCCAGCGGGTCGCCGGCGACCGCACGCCAGCGGTCCAGCGCGGCCCGCGCCGCGGCCCGCAGGTCGGCGTGCGCGGTGTCCTCCGGCAGCCCGAGGCGGGCGGCGGGGCCGGTCCCGTCGGCCCCCAGCAGGCGCTCGGCGTCCGGCCGCCGCTCCTCCGGCAGCGGGCTGTCGGCCGACCGCGTCCGGGCCAGCAGCTCCAGCTCGGCCAGGCCCGGCGCGGTCAGGCGGACCCGCTCCACCCCGGCGCGCAGCGCGTCGGCGCCGTCCACGGGGTGCTCGTCCAGCACCGTCTGCAGCAGCCGCAGCGCCGTCCCGGCCTTCACGTGGGCGCCGCGGTCGGTCAGGTGGACCCGCATCAGCCGCTGCAGCTCGGCCAAGCCGCTGCGCCGCAGCAGCTCCTCGGCCAGGGCGGAGGCGTCGGGCACCCCGGCCTTGATCAGCGTCAGCGACAGCCGGATGCCGAACAGGCCCAGCCGGTCCAGCAGCGAGGCGCGGACGTCGGCCGGGACCGGCACGGTCGCCTCGGGGCGGCAGAACCGGTCGGGGGTCAGCAGCATCGCGGCGACCTGCGCCTGGTCCGCGCCGGCCAGCGTGCGCAGCGCGACGAAGTCCCCGTGCCGCAGCGTGCGGGCGGCCAGGGCGAGCAGCCCCGCGACGGGCACCACGGCCGCGCTCACCGCCCGGACCGCGGGGTCCTCCGACATGCGCCGGGCCACCGCGCCGGCGGCGTGCATCGCGTCCAGCCGCCCGGCGCCGACCTCGTCGGCGCGGGAGAGCACGGTGATCGTGGTGGTGTGCGCGCCGGCGGCGGTGCCGGCCTGGAACGCGGCGAGGACGGCGACGTCCTCGGGCTGGGGCTGGCGGGTGAGGAACACGACCGCGTCGGCGCCGGAGAGCCCCTCGTCGGCGTCGAGGAAGGTGCGGGTGCGGGCGCTGGTGCCCGTGGACAGCGAGGAGATGCCGGGGGTGTCGATCACGGTCGCCGGCTGCAGGTCGGGGGCCGGCCACTCCACCACCAGCCGGTCCACCTCCTCGGGCGGGGTGCCCCCCAGCTCCAGCTGCAGGCCGCCGTCGGCCCGGCGGACCGGCAGGGCGCGCGCCTCGCCGTCGGTGCCGTGCAGGACCACCCGGGGGGTGGCCCCGTGCTGGTAGAGGGTCACCACGCGGGTGCACTCGCCGGCGTCGGTGGGCGCGATCCGGGCGCCCACCAGCGCGTTGAGCAGCGTGGACTTCCCCGACTTCACCCGCCCGACCAGCGCCAGCCGCAGCGGCTCGTCCAGCCGCCGTCGCTGCGCCCGGAGCAGCTCGGCGACCGCGGGCTCGTCCGCGTAGCGCTCCAGCGCCTCGTCCAGCAGGGCGCGGACGTCGTCCAGGACGGTCGCCGGTGCGGGCACGGTGAGCGTCACGGGACGGCCACCGCCGGCCGGTTGAGCTGCCGCACCTCGGCGGCGAGCCGCTCCAGCTGGTCCAGCCGCAGCCGCAGCGAGCGGATGCGGGCGTCCCGCTCGGCGGTGGCCTCCTTCGTCGACCGCTGGGCGGCGGCCACGGCGTCGGCCAGCGAGCGGGACATCTCCTCGGCGGTGTCGGTGATCAGGTCGCGCAGGGTGCGCTGGACCGTGCGCAGCCGGTCCTTGAGCTGCTTGCCGACCTGGAACACCACCTCGTCGAGGTGCCGGCGGACGACGGCCTTCGCCTCGGACTGCCGCCGCTGCACCCGCTGCTTGCGGTCGTCGTTGTAGGCCTTGCGGCCGAGCAGGACGCCGGCGGCCAGCGAGATCGGGTTGATGATCGCCATCCCGGCCAGGCTGGTGACCAGCCCGGTCATCAGGACGCCGGTGTAGGAGCCGCGCAGGCCGATCAGCGTCCGCTCCCGCAGGGTCATCGCGCCGTCGTCGATCTCCGGCAGGTCGACCAGGTTCTCCAGGGCGTCGCCGGCGGCCCCGACCGACAGTGCCGGGACCGCCGCGCCGCCGTCCCGGGAGAATTGCTCGATCACCCGCTCGGCCAGCCACTCCGAGCGCTGCTCGGCCCAGACGTAGCTGTCGGCGACCGCGGCGGCGATCCGCCGGTCCAGCCACTCGGCCAGCTCGGGCCAGGCCGGGCCGGGGTCCTGGGCGTCGATCACCTCCTCCGCCTCCCGGATCACCACCCGGGAGCGGTCGCGCAGGTCGAAGTCGATGTCGCTCATCAGGTCGGTGACGCCGTCGGCGAGCACCTGCTGCCAGCGGGAGGACCGGCGCCGCAGGTCGTCGGCGGCGGCCTTGGCCTCCTCCAGCCCGCGCAGCAGCTCCTCCCGGCCGGCGGGGTCCTCCAGGCCGGCCAGCTCCGAGCGGACGGCGAGGGCGAGGTGGTCGGTCACCGCGCCCAGGTCGTGCACCAGCGAGCGCCGCGCGAGGACCTCGGCGCGGTCGACCACCTCGCGGCGCAGGTGCGTGACCAGCGCGCCGATGCCCGACTCCTGGTGCAGCTCGCGGTCGCGGTGCTGCACCGCCAGCTGGGCCAGGGCGGAGGAGACCGCGAACAGCGGCGCCTCGACTCCGCGGCCGGCCAGGTGGGCGCGGTCGAGCTCGACCACCGTGCGCCACTGGGGGCAGGCGTCGGTCTTGGTGAGGACGCAGATCACCGTCGGGCACAGCGCGCGGGCCTGCTCCAGGAAGGCCATCTCCGGGGCGGTGAACTCCTGGCTGGCGTCGGACACCAGCAGGACGGCGTCCGCGGTGGGCAGCAGGTCCACCGTCCGCAGCGCCCGGACCGTGCCGACCCCACCCACCCCGGCGGTGTCGACGAGCTCCAGGCCGCCGTCCAGCAGCCGCCGCGGCAGCTCCACCTCCGCCTGCACCAGCCGCTCGTCGGGACCGGTGACCCGGGCGGCGACCTGCTCGATCGGCACCGGCACCCGCTCGGTGGGGACGTCCTCGCCCGCCTCGCCGGCCGGACCGGTGGCCAGCACGAGGGTCGCGCGCGGCGCCTCCCCGTTGCGCACCACCGTGGGGACGACGGTCGCGACGTCGTCGGCCACCGGGCAGACCGGCGCACCCACCAGCGCGTTGACCAGCGAGCTCTTGCCCTGCTTGGGCTCCCCCACCACCAGGACCCGCACCCCGGGGGACTGCGAGCGCGCCCGCGCCTGCAGCAGCCGCCGGTGCAGGTCCGGCCGCTCGCAGACCTCCGCGAGCGCCAGCGCCCGGTCGATCACCTGTGCTGACGTGGCCACGATCACCTCCTGGTACCCCGGTCCTACCACCCGTGAGGACGACAGCCGTGCACCCGGTCCCGGACGCCCTGGGCGGGCAGCCGGGACCGGGTGCGTCGGCGTGTCGGGGTCAGTCCTCGACGGCGACCTCGACCGGGCCGGTGTTGGCCAGCGCCTCGTCCGCCGCGAACGCGTTCTCGTCGTTGTTGTTGAAGTCGTTGTCCTCGGAGGTGAAGGAGTCCTCGAGGTCGGCCTGGAAGGAGTCGTTGATCGAGTTGTCGGAGTTGTCCTGGAAGGAGTCCTCGACCTCGACGTCGTAGTTCGTGGAGTTGTCGGAGTTGTCGGAGTTGTCGGAGTTGTCCTGGAAGGAGTCCTCGACGTCGACGTCCACCGACTCGTCGTTGAAGGAGTCGTTGACCTCGACGTCCACGTCGTCGCCCACCTGGCCGCCGCGGTCGGCGATCGCGGTGTCCTCGTTGAAGCTGTTGGTGGCGTTGCCGACGTTCTCGGACTCGTCGACGAGCGCGCCGTCGCCGGTGTTGACGTTCACGTCCTCCAGGTCGACGTCGACGTCGGTCTCGGAGTTGCCGATCTCGTTGTCGTGGTTGCCGTTCCCGATGATCCCGTCACCACCGATCTCGTTCTCGGTGGTGCTGTTGTCGATCTCGATCCCGGAGTCCTCCACGTCGCCGCCCACGGCCACACCGTCGCCGGTGTTGTTCACCACGTCCTCGACGTCGCCGCCGGCGGCCACGCCGTCCCCGCCGACGAGCACGTTGTCGTCCCCGAAGATCGCCTGCGCGTCGCCGCTCACCCAGATGCTGTGCGAGGCGTCGACCGAGACGTGGGTCTCGTGGTTGGTGTACTGGATCTCCTGCAGGTGGGTGATCACGACCGTCTCGTGGCCCCCGCTCGACCCCGAGTGGCCGTGGTCGCCGGAGTCGTCGCCCTCGTCGTCGTCCTCGTCGTCGTCCCGACCGGAGGAGACGCCGGTGGGGCGGTCGTCGTCCTCGTCGCGGTCGCGGCCCGAGGAGACGCCCGACGGCCGGCCGCCCCCGTCGCTGTCGCAGGAGTCCCCGCCGCCGCCGTTCCAGCCGCCGACCGTGGAGTAGTCCGAGACCATCGGCATCAGGTCGGCGACGTCGTCCGGGGAGACGTCGGTCAGCCCGGCCGCATCGAGCGCGCCCTGGGGGTCCTCCTCGTAGGCCGCGGCCTTCTCCGGGTCGCGGAACAGGTCGAGGATGAAGTCGAGCAACGAGCTGGCGAGAGTCGACATGGCTGGCACTCCTGGGTCTGGGGCCGGTCCGCCATCGGCCGGCTGGCGAGTGCAGTCCACCTCCCGGGGAGCCCCCCGGCATCGGGTCCGATCCCCCCATCCTCGTCACCCGATTAGGGGGTGTCCGTTGACGGACCGTTAGGGGCTGCGGGGTGTCGCCCCCCACTTACGGTCCGCATCCGTCCGTGGCGTGTGGCTGGCGGGACAGACGGTGGAGCGGGCCATACGTTCGCAGGACCCGGCAGGTCGAAGACGTGGCCCCGGGGTGTGAGCGATGCGGATCAGGGGGCACCTGTGCGCAACGGCGAGTACGGGTTGGGGATCGACATCGGCGACGGAGCCATCTCCGCCGCGGTGTCGGGGAGCGACGAAGAGGGCGCGGCGACCGCGGAGACGCTGGTCATCGAGGGGAGCGGCAGCACGGCGCCGGCGGCGCTGGCCGTCGGCGACGACGGCCGGGTGACGTTCGGCGAGGGCGAGGGCGCGACCCCCGTGGGGCACGTGCTGGCCCGCGTCGGCGACCCCGCTCCCCTCTACGTGGGCGACCGCCCCGTGGGGGCCGCCGAGCTCGCGGCCGGCGCGGTGCAGCGCATCCGCGAGGCGGCCGCCCGCCACGCGGGGCGGCCGGACTCCTGGACCGTGGTCACGGTGCCGCCGTCGTGGGGTGGGCACCGCCGGTCGGTGCTCGCCCGCGCGCTCGAGACCGCCGGCGTGCCCCGGTTCTCCCTGGTCTCGAGCGCGGTCGCGGCGGCCCACCACCACGTGACCTGCGGGGACCTCCGGCCCGACGCCACCGTGGCCGTCTACGACCTCGGCGCCAGCACGCTGGACACCGCGGTGGTGGGCCCCACCCCCGACGAGCCGCTCGGCCACCTGGGGGTCCCCCCGGCTCCCCGGCCCTGGGGCGGGCGGGACGTCGACGACGCCGTCGTCGCGCACGTCGTCCGCTACGTGGGGACGCCGGCCGACGCCGTCGCGGGCCGCGCGCTGCGCGCCGCGTGCACCGCGGCCAAGGAGGCCCTGTCGACCGAGACGACCGTCCTGGTGGCGGTGGACGGTGCGGACGGACCGGTCCGGCTCACCCGCGAGGAGCTCGACGAGGTCCTCGACGGGCCCACGCGGGCGTCGGTGTCGGCCGTCGTCGAGGCCCTCGCGGCCGCCGGGGTAGACCTCGCGGACCTGGACGCGGTGGTGCTGGCCGGCGGCGGGGTCCGCGTCCCGCTGGTCGCCGAGGTGCTCTCCGGCGAGCTCGGCCGGCCCCTCGTCGTCGCGCCCGACCCCGCCCTCACGCCGGCCCTCGGTGCGGCCGCCCTCGCCGCCGACGCCCTCCTGGCGGTGCAGCTGCTCGCCACCGCTGCCGGGGACACCACCGCTGCTGGGGGCGCCGTCGCCGCCGCGCCGGAGCCCGCCGACCCCGAGGAGGACGCCCCGGGCCGGCTGGTTCCCCGGCGGCCGGGCGGCACGCAGCGCCCCGCACGGACCCACCGCAGCTCCCGCCTCCGGCGGGGGGCGGTCGTGGCCGGGGGCTTCCTCGGCCTGGTCGTGCTGCCCCCGGCCCTGGCCGGCGTGCTCGGCGTCGACCCCACCAGCCTCCCGAGCGACAGCGTGGTCTCCGACGCGCAGGACCGGGCGGTCGTGGCCTCCGGCAGCGCGGCGGTCGACGGCAGCTCGGCGCCCCGCGAGGCCGCCGCCGAGGACCGCGGTCAGGGCGCCGGCACGGGTCGCGCCCCCGCGGCCGACCCGGGCAGCGTGCTCCCGGGCGGCGGGCTGAGCGCCGGCGCTCCCACGGGCACGCAGGACACCACCCGGCCCGCTCCGGGCACCTCCGCGGCCGGCACCCCGCGGGCGCCCGGCACGACCACCTCCTCCGGCGGCGGGACGACGACGAACCCGCCCCGGCCCGGCACCACGCCGCCCACCACGCCGAGCCAGGGCACGACGACGCCGCCGGTGACCACGCCGCCGACCACCGACCCGCCCACCACCAACCCGCCGACGACCACGCCGCCGACCACCGACCCGCCCACCACCACGCCGCCGACGGACCCGGCGCCGGTGACCGAGCCCGACCCGGTGCCCGACCCGGACCCGGTGCCCGACCCGGTGCCGGACCCCGAGCCCGTGCCCGACCCCACACCCGGGCCCGACCCCACTCCCGACCCCGTCCCCGACCCGGCCCCCGAGCCCGCGCCCGACCCCGCCGGGATCGTGCTCGCGGCGGCGGACCTGTGATCGCCGACATCGGCGCCGGGGGGACACTGCTGGCCGACTGCGGGCCCGACGTGGTCCGCGAGCTGGCCGGGCACGCCGGCCGGTCCGCCGTCCCGGTGACCGTCCAGGGCCCCGGGGGGACGGGCAAGACCCGGCTGCTGGAGGAGCTGGCCGCGGCGCACCGGCGGGCCGGGCTGCCGGTCCTCGACGCGGCGCCGGCCGATCCCGCCGTCCTCCCGGACGCGTTCGCCGTCGTGGTCGACGACGCCCACCGGCTGACCGAGGCCGCCGCAGCCGGGCTGATCGACCTGCTGCGGCACCCCGGTGCCCGGGTGTCGATCGCCTACCGGCCGTGGCCGCGGCCGCGGCCGCTGACCGCGCTGCTGGCCGAGCTGGGCGCCGACCGGCGCGCCGTCGTCGTGGGCCACGCCGACCGCGCCCAGGTGCGCGGCTGGGCGCGGGAGCACCTGGGTCAGGCGGTGTCCCCGGCGCTGGTGGACGCCGTCCTGGCGCAGACCGGCGGGCTCCCCGCGCTGGTCCACCCCCTGCTGCGGTCGCTGGCCCGGCGCGGACCCGGGTCGGCCACCCCGGGGCAGCCGGCCCGGCTCGTGGTCCCCGAGGAGGTCGCCGACCGGGCCCGCGCCGGCCTGGTGTCGGTCGACGAGGGCACCCGGGCCCTGCTGCACGCCGTCGCCGCCGGCGCTCCGCTGGACGACGAGGTGCTCGGCGACCTCCTCGGCGTGCCGGCGCTCGACGCGGCCGAGCTGATCAGCGCCGCGCGGGCCACCGGGCTGCTGCTGGGGACAGGAGCGGTGGTGCCGGTCGTGGCGCACGTGCTGCTCGCGTCCACGCCGCCCGACATCACCCGCCGGACCCGCCGGCAGCTGCTGGCGCTGCTGCTCGAGCGCGGCGAGGAGCCGCTGGAGCTGGCCCGGCGGCTGGCGGCCGAGCGGGTGCGCGACCCGCGGGCGGCGCGGTTGCTGGAACGGCACGGGGAGGCCGCGCTGGCCGCGGACCCCGCGCTGGCCGGGGAGCTCCTGGGCGAGGCCGCGCGGACCGGCGCTCCGGTGTCCGGGCTGGCCGCCCGTCGCGCCCAGGCCGCCGCGCTCGCCGGGGACCTCGACGGCGCCCTGCAGTGGGCCGACACCGCCCTCGCCGACCCGGCCGCGCCGGACCGGGCCCGCGCGGCCGGGGTGACCGCGGCCGTGCTGGCGCAGCGCGGACTGCTCGCCCGGGCGGCCGACCTGTGCCGCCTGGCCGGCCCGGAGCGGGCCGGGGCCGCGGCGCTGGCGCTGCTGGCGACCGGGGCGCCGGCCGAGGCCGACGCCGTCCTCGCCGAGGCGCGGACGGTGCGCGGGGTGCCCACGATGCTGTCGGTCAGCGAGGAGCTGACCGCCCAGGGCATCGCGCAGTCGCTGCGGACCGGCGAGAACGCCGCCGACGACATCAGCGCGGCGCTGTCCACCCTCACCCGGGCCGCGGCGCTGCTCGAGCCGGTGGGGCGCACGGCGCTGCTGCTGGACACCCCCGCCGCCCTGGCCGCGCTGGTGGCGCTGCACAGCGGCGAGCTGGGGGTGGCCGAGTCGGTGCTGCAGCGGGCGGTGGACGCCGACCTGGGCGGCCCGCCGTGCCGGCCGCGGCACCGGCTGCTGCTGGCCTGGATCGCGATGCTGGGCGGGCGCATGACCCGGGCCCGCGAGCTCATGGAGTCCGCCCGGGAGGGGACGGCGGCCCTCGAGCCGCGCGACGACGTGTTCCTGCAGGCGCTGGAGGTCGGGCTGGCCCGCCGCAGCAGCGACGTGCCGGCGCTGGTGCGCGCGTGGGTTCGGGCGCGCGAGGCGGTGGTGCGCCACCCGGTGGACCTGTTCACCCTGCTGCCGCTGGGCGAGCTCGTCGTGGCCGCGACCAAGCTGCAGGACGACGACCGGCTCCGCCCGCACCTGGCCGAGGCGCAGGCGCTGCTGAGGCGGCTGGGCGATCCGCAGCTGTGGGCGACGTCGCTGCACTGGAGTGGCGCGCAGGCCGCGATCCTCGCCGACGACCCCGACCGGCTGCGGCCGCACGCGGCGGCCCTGGTCGCGGCGTCGAGGACGAGCCCCTACGCGGCCACCCTGGCCCGGGCGGGACGGACCTGGATGCGCGTGCTGGCCGGCGACGTGGACGCGGCCGGCGTGGTGAGCGCGGCCGAGGAGCTCACCGCGGTGGGGCTGGGCTGGGACGGGTCCCGGCTGGCCGGTCAGGCCGCGGCGCGGGCCACCGACCAGAAGGCCCGGGCGCTGCTGCTGGGCTGTGCCCGGTCACTGGCCGACAGCGCCGGGTGCGAGGGCGCGCCCACGGTGCCCGCTCCCCGTCCGGCCGGGGAGGGTGCTGCCGCGCCGGCCCCCGGGGGTGCGCTCAGCGAGCGCGAGCGGGAGGTGGCCCGGCTGGTCGTGGCCGGGCAGACCTACCGGGAGATCGGCGGCCGGCTCTACATCTCGGCGAAGACGGTGGAGCACCACGTGTCCCGGATGCGGCAGCGGCTGGGCGCGAGCAACCGGTCGGACCTGCTGGCCCGCCTGCGTGCGGAGCTCGCCGAGGCGTGAAGGACCCCCTGCCCCCCGCCACTCGCAGGCTCGCGGCGGGACCCTGCAGGGGGCCGACTGCTGGGGCCGATCAGCGAGCGAGGACGACGCAGGCGGGGCAGACGTCGCGGGCGGGGGTCGGCCACGGCTCGTCGACGGTGACGCGGGCCAGGGACCCGCACAGGGTCAGCTCGCAAGCGCCGTCGAGCTCGGCGGTGGGGCGGTGCAGCTCGACCGCGTGCCACAGAGCGGCCGTCGGGCCGTGGGCCCGGCTGCGGGCCGGGACGATGGTGGGGGCGGGAGCGAGGGTCGAGGAGCGCATGCCAGAACGGTCGGCACGGCGTCCGCCGGGGGATACGGCTGCGCCGGTCCCCCTCCCCCGGACGGGTGAGACAGACGCCCGATCGCCGGTCGGGAGCAGGCGCGGCAGGATGCGGGCATGGAGCTGACCAAGCAGGGCCACGCCTGCGTCGTCCTCAGCGAGGGGGAGCGCCGGCTGGTCATCGACCCCGGCGCCTTCACCGACCCGGCCGTCCTCGAGGGGGCCAGCGCCGTCCTGGTGACGCACGAGCACTTCGACCACTTCGCGCCCGACGCGCTGCGCGCGGCGATGGACGCCGATCCGGGGCTGGAGGTGTGGACCAACCGCTCGGTGGCCGGTCAGCTCGACGGGCTGGGCGGGCGGGTGCACGTGGTCGGGCACGGGGACGCGGTCACGGTGGCCGGCTTCGACGTGACCGTGCACGGGGAGCTGCACGAGGTTCTCCACCCCGACATCCCGCGGATCCCCAACGTCGGGTTCCTGGTCGACGGCCAGGTCTTCCACCCCGGCGACGCCCTCACCGTGCCGGAGGTGCCGGTCCCCACGCTGCTGCTGCCGGTGCACGCACCCTGGTCGAAGGTCTCCGACGTGATCGACTACGTCCGCGCGGTCGACGCCGACCAGGCGTACGCCGTCCACGACGGGTTGCTCAACGAGACGGGGCTGGGCGTCTACGGCGGCATGCTGGGCGAGCGCGGCCCCGGCACGCCCACCCCGTACAGCCGGCTCGCCCCGGGGGACTCGGTCGACCTCTGATGGCGACCGGGTCCCCCGGCGCGGGTCACCGGACGGCGCGGTTGCGACCGCCCGACAGGCCCTCGGCGACGCCGATGAGCAGCACGGCGGCGATCACCGCCACGATGAAGCCCAGCACGTTCAGCTCGAAGATGTCACCGGTGCCCAGCAGGCTGGCCACGATGCCCCCGATGAGCGCGCCGACCACACCGAGGAGCAGCGTCGCCAGGATGCTCAGCCGCTGCTTGCCCGGCTTGATGAGGCGAGCCAGCGCCCCGATGATCAGGCCGACGACGATGAGACCGAGGATCTGCACGTCTTCCTCCTTGCGTCCTCGGGCACGCCCCAGTCGGCGCACCCGGTCGGCAGGTGGCTACCCGCAAGATCACCCCGGCACACCTGACGCTCCCCCGAACGGGCGACCGACCAGCCGATCAGTCCAGGCAGGTGCCCCGACCGGTCTCGGCGGTCGACGGTCGGTGATGTGCGTTCGTGGCGGCTCCTGCGGCCACGACAGGCCACGAACGCACACTGCGCCGGCTCGCTCGCCGGCGCCTCAGCCCGCGATCAGCTGCTCGACGTGGGCCGGCAGCTTGTCCAGCTCGCCGTCGACGGTCCGCTGCACCATCTGCCGGACCGCGCCGCGCTGCAGCCGCCGCACCAGCCGGCCGCCGGACCGGGGCTCGTGGGTGAGGGTGATCGTGACGCGGGTGGCCCCGGGGCCGGCGTCGGCCAGGTCGATGCGCGTCGTCCACGTCTCGGGGGTGAGCTCCAGGCGGGTGGCCACCGTCCGCTCGGGGTCCCACTCGACGATCTCGCCGCGCGGCGCCCCCGCGGGCGGCTGCGCGTCGGCGTCCAGCCGCCCCGGCACGCAGACGAACGTCGTCCCCACCCCCGGCGCTCCGGAGCCGTCGACGACGTAGGAGACGTCGCAGACGGTGCAGTACGGGGCGAGGACGGCGAGGGCGCGCCACACCTGGGCGCGGTCGAAGGGCACCTCGCGGGTGCCGCTGGCGGTGGTCATCGTCGACGACGGTAGTCGGCTCCGGGCTCCGCCCTCACCGGCCGCCGACGGAGACCTCGAACTCCACCTGGCTGACGTCCGGCCGCAGGCGCGAGAAGCTGTGCACCTGCGGCTGGCCGGCGCTGTCGCGCACCGTCGTCCGGACGACGAGCAGCGGGGAGCCTGCGACGACGCCCAGCACGTCGGCCTCGTCCGGCGCCGCCGTGCCGACGTCCACCACGATCCGCGCGTGGGCCAGGTCGGCGGAGTACTCGCGCCGCAGGAAGTCGTACAGCGAGCCCTCGCTGAAGTCCGCCTCGGCTGCGCGCGGATAAGCCGAGGCGGCCATGAAGCTGTGCGCCACGTGGTTGGGCACCCCGTCGAGGCTGCGCAGCCGGACCAGCTCGACCACGTCGGTCGCCGGCTCCAGCCCCAGCTCGGTCGCGACCGGTGGCTGCACCGGCACGACCCGCTGGGTGAGCACCGTGGTGCCGACCTGGGCGCCCTGCTCGGTCATCACCGAGCTGAAGCCGGCGATGCGGTGCACGAAGCTCTCGCGGTACTCGTGCCGGATGGCGGGGCGGGTGACGTAGGTGCCGCGGCCCTGCTCGCGCACCAGATGACCGTCGGCGACCAGGCCGTCGACGGCCCGCCGCAGGGTGATCCGGCTGACCCCGTACTCGGCGCACAGCACCGGTTCGGGCGGGAGCAGTGTGTGCTCGGGGAGCGCGGACACCCGGCGGCGCAGGTGCTCGCGGACCGACAGGTACTTCGGTCCCGACACGGCACTGGTCACGACAGCAAAGGTACTGGACAGGTAGACGTCTGGTCGTCTGAGACGTCTGTCTCAACCGGTCGGGTCATCACCCAGCAGAGCGGCCAGCCGGTCGGGGTCGGCGCCCTCGACCTCGACCACCTTGGTCCGGCTGGTCGCCCCGGTGACGAGGGACACCTGCCGCCGCCGCACGCCCAGGGCCGTCGCCACGGCGGCCAGCGCCGCCTCGGTGGCCTGGCCCTCCACCGGCCGGGCCGCCACCCGGACGACGAGCGCACCGTCGTGGGCGCCGCCGACCGCCGTCCGGCCCGCACCGGGGCGCACTCGGATCGTCACGCGCACACCGCAGTGTCCCCCCCGGCCGGGCGATGAGATCGTGGACGGGACGAGCACCGTGGGGGCGACGAATCTGCCGCGCGGGATGACCGAAGATGGCAGGTTGTGACCGTGTCGCAGGACGCCCGAACCCGGCGCCGCCAGGAGACCCACCGGCGCATCTACGCCTGCGCCATGCGGTTGTTCCGGGAGAACGGCTACGACGAGGTCACCGTCGCCCACATCGTGGCCGCCGCGGGCGTCTCGGTGCCGACCTTCTACGACCACTTCCCGAGCAAGGAGCACATCGTCCTGCCGATGCCGACGCCCGAGGAGGTCGAGCAGGTGCTGCCGTCCGTGGGCGAGGGGCTGACCGTCGCCGAGCGGCTGCGCCGGGGCATCGTGGGCTGGCTGGCCAGCTACCAGGGGCCCGAGCGCGAGGACCTCCTCGAGCGGTGGCGGATCGTCGTCCGGACGCCGGGGCTGCGGACCCGCGCGGCGACCTTCGAGCGGGCCACCGCCGAGATGGTGCTCGGGCTGGTGAAGGCCGAGGAGTCCACCGCCGGCCTCCCCGACGTGGTGGTCGCGGCCAGCCTGTCGGCCTACACCCAGATCCTGCTGCGCTGGGCCGAGGCCGACGGCCGGGTGCCGCTGGAGGAGATCGCAGAGCAGGTCCTCGCCGCCCTCCGCGAGTTGTGACGCCTCAGGGCGCCCGGAGCTCCACGACGGCGACCTCGGGTCGCGCGTCGATGCGCATCGGCGGGCCCCAGTAGCCGGCGCCGGTGGTCACGTAGAGCTGGGTGTCGCCGAACCGGGCGAGCCCCTCCACCACCGGCTGGTCGAGCCGGATGGCGTAGTCGAACGGCCACAGCTGGCCGCCGTGGGTGTGGCCGGACAGCTGCAACCCCACACCGGCGGCGGCGGCCTGGTCGACCATCCACGGCTGGTGGGCCATCAGCACCAGCGGGACGGCGTCGTCCCGGCCGTCCAGCGCGGCGTCGAGGTCCGCGCCGTGCCCGGGGACGCCGGAACGCGCGGCCGTCCGGTCGTCGATGCCGGCGAGGTCGATCGAGGCGCCGCCGCGGCGGATGGCCACCCGCTCGTTGCGGAGCACCTGCACGCCCAGGGTCGGCAGGTGGTGCAGCCAGGCGGTGGTGTCGACGAAGTACTCGTGGTTGCCGGTGACGAAGTAGACCCCCTGCTCGCTGACCAGGTCGGCCAGCGGGGCGACGTCCTCGCGCAACTCGGCGACGTCGCCGTCGACCAGGTCGCCGACGATCGCCACGACGTCCGGGCGCTGCGCGTTGACGACCTCGACCAGCCGCTCGAACCGCCGTCCGCCGTACGTCGAGGACAGGTGGCCGTCGGAGAAGGTGACGATCCGCAGGCCGTCCAGCGCCGGGTCCAGCCCGGCCAGGGTCACCGGCACCCGGCGGACGACGGGCGCGGAGTTGGCCAGGTAGGCGCCGGTGCCCGCCGTCCCGAGGGCCACGACCCCGGCGGTGGCGGCGAGCCCGCGGGCCAGCAGCAGCCGCCGGGAGGGGTCGGCGACGGTGTCGTCGGCCCGCGCCTCGGGCAGTGGGGGTGCCGGCGTCCCGGCGAGGACCGTTTCCGGCTGCGGCCGGCGGGCCCACCTGCGCAGCGCCAGGCGCACCGGCTCGAGGACCAGCAGCGTCAGGAACAGGTAGAAGGCGATCCCCAGCCAGCAGAACCCGACCCAGGCGAGCACCGTGGCGGCGGGCGAGTCGTCGCGGCGGAGGAGCACCGCCGCGGCCGGCAGGAGGGCGAGGACGACGGTGAGCAGGGTCAGCCGGCGGCGCGCCGGCCCCGGCCGGGTGGTGCTGCGGACCAGGCGCCACCACAGGTAGCCGTGCAGGAGGACGAGGGCCAGCAGCACGACCGTGCCGAAGCCCAGCACACCGATGAGGGACAGGGGGAGCCTCGCTTCTCGCCGGGCCGGTGCCGGTCAGGCCCGCGAGGCGGCGCGGACGGCGCGGCGCAGGGTCGGCTCGATCGTCCAGAACTGCGCCTGGGCGGCAGCGGCGCGGGCCTCCTCGAGGCCGTGCAGCCGGCCGTAGGTCCAGGCGTTCTCCCCCGCCGCGAAGGCGGCCCGCCCGAGGCGGGTGCAGTACTCGCGGGTGACGACGGTGTCCTGCGAGGCGCCCAGCACGTCCTGGACCTGCTTCATGCAGTCGACCAGCTCCGCCGTCGGGGCGCCGAGCACGTCCGCGGCCACCTCGGCGGTGTACCGGACCCGCTTGGCGGCCTTGCGGGCGTCGTGCAACGCGTGCTCCCGGTCGGCACCCTCGGCGTCCTGCGCCACCGCGACGGCCCGGCGCAGCCGCTTGCCGGCCCGCCGGACGGCGTCGGCGAGCACCGTCGGCGCCGGGGCCGCGGCGGCGTCGGTGACCGGCGGGTCGGCCAGCAGGGCGTCGAGGGCGTCGAGCAGGAGCAGGTAGCGGCGGTCGGTGAGGGCCCGGGACACCTTCCGCGACCCGGCCTCGTGGTCCTTGACGGCGGTCTGCTGGATGCGGGCGACGACCGGCCCGAGGACCAGCTCCACCGGCTGCGCGTCGACGAGCTCGCGCAGGTGCTGGAGGGCGACCTCGCCGTCCCTGGCGGCGGACAGCTGCTCGCCCACCCAGCGCAGCTCCTCGCGCAGGGGGTCGGTCTGCTCGCGGTCCAGCACGGGCCGGAAGGCGGCGAGGATGCTGCGCAGCCGGCGGCAGGCGACGCGGACGTCGTGCACGCCCTCGGGCTGCTCGGTCCGGACGTCGAGGTCGGCCCGGCGCAGCGCGGCCAGCTGGGCGGCCACCGCGGCGAGGACGACGTCCCCGGCGGGAGGGCCCTGCTGCTCGGCCGCCTTCTTCGCGGCCTTCTTCCCCTTCTTGCCCTTCTTCCCCGTGGTGGCCTCGTCCTGGTCCGCGGCTGCCGCGCCGGCCCCGGCCTCCCCGCTGCGGGTCTCCTCGACGCGGCCGTCGAGCACCCGGCCGACCTTGGACGGCACCTCGGAGACCCGCGCTCCGGCCGCCACCAGCCGCTCGGTGACCGCCTCGAGCAGCGCCTCGTCGCCGTCGACCAGCTCCACCTCGACCTCGCGCCAGGTGGTGACCGTCGCCGGCTCGCCGTCGTTCCTCGCCAGGGCGGTGCCGACGACGCTGTCGTCGGCGACCTCGGCCAGCACGCGCTGTTCGCCGTCGAGCAGGCGGTGCACGACGCGGCGGGTGCGCAGGGTGGCGACCGGGCCCGGGGACGCCGTCCCGAGCAGGCCCAGGACCGGCGCGACGACGGCCTTGGGCACCGTCCGGCCGGCCCGCCCGAGCGGCTGGTGCAGCTCGCGACGGGCGCCCGCGGAGGCGGGCAGCTTCACGTGCCAGCCGGCGTCCGAGCCGCCGGTGCGCCGCCGCAGGGTGACCCGGGAGCGCAGCAGCCGGAGGTCGGGGGTGTCGAAGTAGGTGGCCTCGAGCACCTGCTCGTCCGGCGCTGCGACCGTGGCCACGCCGTCCACCTCGAGGCTCGGCAGGGCGAAGGCCTCGTCGGCCTCGAACTTGCGCTCGATCTCCAGGTGCTCGGTGGTCACGACCGCTCACGGTAGGCCAGGTACGGGCTGGTCAGCACACCGCCGGGTGCTCGTCCATGTTCGCCGGAGGTCCGGTCTGGGCACGCTCCCCGCCGAGGAGAGCGCCCCGTCGGGGCCTCCTGTCAGGAGGGGAGCCGGCCCAGATGTTGAGCGAGCGGGAGTTGTCGGCGGCGATCGGCGCCACGGCCTACGGCCCGGACGGGCACAAGATCGGCACGGTCGAGCACTTCTTCACCGACGACCGCACGGGGGCGGCGACCTGGGTCGCGGTGTCCACCGGCCTGTTCGGGACCCGCCGCTCCGTCGTCCCGGCGGCGGAGGCCACCTTCGACGGCGACGGCCTGCGGTTGCCGGTGACGCGAGACGCCGTCCGCAACGCGCCGCACGTCTCCGACGAGCACCTCGACCCCGACGCCGAGGAACGGCTGCGCCGGCACTACTCCGGGGAGAGCGCGGCCGCTGAGGACGGGGCCGTCGAGGGCGGGGCACGGGACGCCGGGAGCCCGGACGCCGGGACGGCGGCCGCTCCGGAGGCCCGGGCCGGGGCGGCGCAGGACGTGGCACCCGCGCCGACCGGCGCCGGGCCGGACGAGCGGACCGAGCGGGTGGACCAGACCGCCCACGCCGGCGACACCGTGCGGGTCGAGGAGAGCGGGCGCGCCGGGGACACCGTGCGCGTGGCCGAGGTGGCGCCCGCAGGTGCCGGCTCGGCAGGGGCCGGCGCCGTGGAGGCCGGCTCCGCAGGGACCCGCGGGGGAGGTGCGACCGCCGGGGCCGCGGCAGCCGCTGCGGGGGCCGGCGCGGGGACCGCTGCGGGGACCGCTGCGGGGACCGCGGCTGGAGCCGCCGCTGGGACCGGTGCCGGAGCCGCCGGCGACAACGCGATGACCCGCAGCGAGGAGCAGCTGCGGGTGGGCACCGAGCGGGTCGCCACCACCCGCGCCCGGCTGGTCAAGTACGTGGTGACCGAGGAGGTGACCCTCACCGTCCCCATCCGCCGCGAGGAGATCCGGGTCGAGCAGGTGCCGATCGACGCCCCCGACCCGGCGCCCGGGGAGTCCTTGGCGCCGGACGAGGTCCCGGGCGGCGGACCGTCGTCCGGGCTGCCCGACGAGATCGTGCTGCACGCCGAGCGCCCGGTGGTGACGGTCGAGGTCGTCCCGGTGGAGCGGGTGCGGCTGCGGACCGACGTGGTCACCGGCCAGGAGCAGGTGACCGAGCAGGTGCAGCGCGAGCAGGTCGTCCTCGACCAGGACCCCCCGCGCGGCCGAGTGGAGTGAGAGGGGCGCGTTCTCCGCGCCGTCCCACTCCGCTCAGCTGCGGCGGTCGGCCAGGAAGGGCAGCCGCTCCCGGACGGCGGCGACCTCCGCGGCGTCGACGTCGGCGACGACCAGCGTCTCCACCCCGGCGGCGGTGGCCAGCAGCTCCCCCATCGGGCTGACGATGCGGCTGTCGCCGGCGTGCTCGGTGCCGTCGCCGGCGGCGCCCACCCGGTTGCAGCCCACGACGTAGGCCTGGTTCTCGATCGCCCGCGCCTGCAGCAACGTCTGCCAGTGGTGCCGGCGGGCGGCGGGCCAGTTCGCCGTCACCAGGTAGACGTCGGTGTCCTGCGCCGCAGCCCAGAAGACGTCGGCGAAGCGCAGGTCGTAGCAGATGAAGGGGGTGACCCGCAGCCCGCCGATGTCCACGGTCAGCGGCTTCTCGCCGGCCCGGAACCGCTCGTGCTCGCCGCCGTGCGTGAACGGGTGCAGCTTCCGGTAGCGGTGCACCGTGCCGTCCGGCCCGGCCAGCACCAGCGAGTTGTGCGGCAGGGCCTCGGTCCCGCCATCGGGGTCCGTGGAGATCTCCGGGCAGCTGCCGGCCACCCACACGCCGTGCTCGGCCGCCTGCTCGGCGAGCCACTGCGAGGACGGGCCGCCCTCGGGCTCGCCGATCCCCGGCGTCATGGTGAACCCGGTGGAGAACGTCTCGCTGAGCAGCACGAACTCCGCCCCGGCGCCGACCGCGCGGGCCACCTGCGGGGCCAGCCGGGCGAAGTTGGCCGCCCGGTCCTCCCAGACGATGTCGTGCTGGACCGCCGCGATCCTCATCGGTGCATCCTCCCCAGTCGCTCGACCGCTTCCCCGAGCACGTCGTCACCCTTGCAGAAGGCGAACCGGACCAGGTGCCGGCCCAGGTGCGCGTGCGCGGGGTCGTAGAACACCACGGTCGGGATGGCGACGACCCCGGCCCGCTGCGGCAGCGAGCGGCAGAACGCCACGCCGTCGCCGTCGGGCTGCACCGGCCGGACGTCGACCGTGGCGAAGTAGGTCGCCTCGGGGCGGACGACCGGCAGGCCGGCGGCGGTGAGCCCCTGGACCAGCACGTCGCGGCGGTACTCCAGGTCGCGGGCGATCCCGGTGAAGTACTCGTCGGGCAGCTGCAGCCCCGCGGCGACGGCCGGCTGGAACGGCCCGCCGTTGACGTAGGTCAGGAACTGCTTGGCCGTGCGGACGGCGGCCACCAGGTCGGCCGGACCGCAGATCCAGCCCACCTTCCAGCCGGTGACGTTGAACGTCTTGCCCGCGCTGCCCACCACGAGGGTGCGCTCCCGCATGCCGGGGAACGTGGCGATCGAGGTGTGCCGGGCTCCCGCGAAGACCAGGTGCTCGTAGACCTCGTCGGTGAGCACGAGCAGCTCGTGCTCCATGGCGAGGGCGGCCAGCGTGGCCAGCTCGGTCCGCGTGAAGACCTTGCCGGTCGGGTTGTGCGGGGTGTTGAGCAGCAGCAGCCGCGCCCGCGGCGTCACCGCGGCCCGCAGCTCGGCGGGGTCGAAGGTCCACGGGCCCGCGCCGGACGCCGGGGGCCGCAGCGGCACCGGCCGTGCCACGCCGCCGGCCATGGCGATGCCCGCGGGATAGCTGTCGTACATCGGCTCGAAGAGGACGACCTCGTCGCCGGGCTCGAGCAGGGCCAGCAGCGCCGCGGTGAGCGCCTCCGTGGCGCCCGCGGTGACCAGCACCTCGTCGGCCGGGTCGTACGCGTGGCCGCCGAACCGCTTCCCGTGCGCGGCGATCGCCTCGCGCAACACCGGGATGCCCGGCCCGGGCGGGTACTGGTCGTGCGGGGTGCCGATCGCGGCGCGGGCCACCTCCAGCACCTCGGGCGGGCCGGGGTAGTCGGGGAACCCCTGGCCGAGGTTGATCGATCCGGTGGCGACGGCGAGGGCGCTCATCTCGGCGAAGATCGTCGTCCCGAAGCCCTGCAGGCGGGCCGACAGGTACGGCGCGCGGGTCATGCCCCTCAGCCTGGCAGACGACGTTCCACGTGGAACGCCGATCAGCCGATGCGGACGTCCTCCATACCCTCGATCGCCACGACGTCGCCCGTGCGCAGCTGCCGGCCGCGGCGCTCCTCGGGCTCGCCGTTGACCCGCACGGTGCCGGTGAGCAGGACGTCCTTCACCTGCGCGCCGGTCGGGACGGCGTCGACCAGCTTGAGCAGCTGGCCGAGGCGGATGGAGTCCTCGCCGGGACGCAGGTCGACGGTGCGCACCCGGCCATCCTCGACCATCGCGTCGTCGAGGGCGGCACTCGGCACCTGCGCACGCTCGTGCTCTGCCCACTGTGGCGGGCAGAGCACGAGCACCGACGAGGAGACCTCAGCCGGCGGCGGTGAGCTCGTCGCCCACGGCCACCCGGCCGGGCCGCACCACCAGCGCGCCGATCGCCAGCGCGCCGCCGCGCTCGCGGTGCACCGTCTTGAGCACGCCGTTGTCCCGGCCGATCCCGCCGGGCTGCGGGCGGGTCACCATCACGCACCGGTCGATCTGCTTGACGACGTCCAGCTCGGCCCCGCCCAGTCGCACCCGGCCCCCGACCAGGGCGTCCTCCCCCTCGCCGGTGAGGACGACGTTGGCGCGGAACCGGCGCCGGTCCCAGGTGCCCAGCGTCCCGGTGGACACCAGCGAGACGCGGGTGCGGGAGCTGTCGTGGAACGCCCCGCGGGCGCCGGTGAAGGCGTCCCAGTCGTACTCGTCGTCCTCCCCCACCTCGGCGGGGTTCTCGTAGCGGCGCTCCTCCGGCGCGTCCGCGGCGGCGCGCAGCTCCACCGGTCGGCCCAGCCACCTCGACAGGACGGCGTCGTCGGCGGTGACCGTGCCGTCCGGCAGCACGATGTCCACCCCGCCGTCGGCATGCAGCCGGCCGGAGGCGAACAGCAGGTCGGGCACCCGCCGGGCGGTGAGGCCCAGGCCGCTGTCGACGTCGAACAGCGCCCACTGCCGGTCACCGGCCAGCCCCTCGGCGCCGACGTCCACCCCGGCCAGCCGCTCCCCCTGCAGGGACTTGACCGGGTACCGCCACAACTCCGCGACCTGCACCTCAGCCCTCCCAACCGAGCGTCCAGCTGCCCGCCCACGCCGTCCCGGGGTCGAGGACGACGAGGTCGACGCCGTCGGCCAGCGCGTTGGGCGGGCAGGTCATCGGCTCGACCGCGACGCTGCGCCGCCGCTGCCCCTCGGGCAGCGTGTCCCCCGTGTAGACCTGCAGCCAGGGCCACGAACCGTCGACGGCGAGCTCGACCCGGCCGGCGGGGCCGGCCAGTCGCACCCGCGCCCAGCCGTCGTCGTCGCGGACCAGGTCGGTGAGCGGGGTGTCGATCGCGCGGTCCCCGATCCGGCCGACGGCGCCGTCGAAGGGCGCCCGGTCCCCCGTCGGCAGGCCGCCGTCGGTGGCCAGCGCGGTCCGCGCCGGCACGGTCAGCTCGGCGTCGGCGATCCCGCCGTCCTCGGTGGCGCCGACGGCGAGGTAGGGGTGCATGCCGACACCGAACGGCGCGGGCTCCCTGCCGGCGTTGCGCACCCGCACGGTCACGGTGAGCCGGTCCGGCCGCAGCGCGTAGTCGATCGCGGCGGCCAGCCGGAACGGGTAGCCCGGCCGCGGCTCGACCACGGTGCCGACGGTGACCGCGTCGGAGAAGCGGGACAGCACCGCGAACGGCTGCCAGGAGACCAGCCCGTGCGCGGCCGGCTTGCCCGGGGCGGCGACGTCGAGCTGGAGCTCCCGGCCGGCCCACGCCCAGCGGCCGTCGCGCAGCCGGTTGGGCCAGGGCAGCAGCACCCCGCCACGGCGGCCGGCGGGCACGGTGCCGGTGGGGTAGCCGTCGAGCACCGCCCAGCCGCCGACCGTCAGGGCCCGCAGGCCGCCGCCGCGCAGGTCGACGGCGAGGCGGGCGTCCCCGGCGACCAGGTCGACGTCGACCGGGTCGGTCGGCGGCCAGGCGGTCTGCGGCGGCACCATCGTCATGCCGCCAGCCCACCACACCGGGACCGCGGCGGTCAGCCGGACCGCTCAGGGCGTGTAGGTCACCTGCTCGGCCATCTCGAGCACCTGCTCCCGGGTCAGCACCTGCGGGGCGACCAGCTGGAAGAACGGCCCGCCGGGGAGCTGTCCGGTGACCAGCCACCGGTCAGGGTCCGACCCGCCGTCCGCGAGCGCCACCCGGCCCGGCAGCTCCTGGATGGTCACCTGGTCGGCGATCCGGGTGTCCGGCGTGGCGGATCGGGTTCACGCCCGGGTCACGCCGGGCCGAGCACCCGCTCGTAGTACAGGGAGCAGCCGGCATCGGGCTCGTCGACGTACCCGCCGAACGCCGGGATCGCCCGGTACCCGGCGCTCTCGTACAGCCCGACGGCCTCCGGCTGCCGCGGACCGGTCTCCAACCGCAGGGTGGTCCAGCCCCGCTCCAGCGCCGCGGCCTCCAGGGCGGCGAGCACCCGGCGGGACACGCCGCGGCCGCGCGCCGACGGCACCACGTACATCCGCTTGACCTCGGCGACCCCGGGCTCCAGCGCCCGCAGCGCGCCGCACCCGATCGCCGTCCCGTCGGCGTCGCGGGCCACGAGGACGACGCTGACGTCGGCGGACGACGGCGGCGTCCCAGGCTCCCCGGCCCCGTCGTAGCGCGCCCGCAGCTCGGCCTGCTGCGCCGTGGTGAGGGCGCGGACCTCCGGGTCGTCCCAGGCGGCGGCGACGACGGAACAGGCGGAGGCGGTCACCGCCTCATGATCACAGGCTGATGCCGTGCAGCAGGAGGGCGGCCAGCTCGCGGTAGGCGGCGGCGTCGTCCAATCCCGTGGCGCGGGCGGTGTCGCCGCGGCCGATCCGGAACACCAGCGTGCTGACCGTGTCGGCGACCAGTGCCGGGTGCACCTCGCGGAAGCGGCCCCGGGCCACCCCCTCGGCGATCAGCTCCCGCACCCGCTCGGCGGCCCGAGCGGTGTTCTGCTCGTAGACCGCCCGCCCGGGCGCGAAGGAGTCCAGGTCCCGGTAGAACGCCGGCCCGGCCGGCGCCAGGGCCCGCGCGACGGCGGTCAGGTAGGCGGTCACCCGCAGCGCGGGGTCGCCCTCGGTCGCCGTGCGCGCCTCGACCTCGGCGGTGGCCTTCCGGAAGAAGTGCCGGATCACGCGGGCGGCGAGCTGCTCCTTGCTCTCCGCCAGGGCGTAGAGCGTGCTCTTGGAGCAGTGCAGCCGGACGGCGAGGTCCTCGAGGGTGAAGCCGCTGAAGCCCTCGGCCAGGAAGAGCGCCTCGAGCTGGTCGAGCAGCTCGGCCTGTCGCCGGGTCAGCCGTGCGCCCCCGGCCTCGGACGGCGGGACGGTCGTCGTCATGGCACCTCCGGCGGACCAGCATCCCCCTGGACCGAAAACAGTACTGCGGTATCGTCGCCGGTACTGTCTCGACGAGGAGATGCCGTGCGGGTCGACCGTGAACTGCCCACCGAGGAGGCCGCCGACCTCCTCGCCCTCACCCGCGAGATCGCCGACGCGGAGCTGGCCCCGAAGGCCGCGCAGTACGAACGCGAGGAGCGCTTCCCCCGCGAGGCCTTCCGCCTGCTCGGCGAGGCCGGCCTGCTCGGCCTGCCGTTCGGGGAGGACGTCGGCGGCGGCGGCCAGCCCTACGCCGTCTACCTGCAGGTCGTCGAGGAGCTCGCCGCGCGCTGGGCCAGCGTCGCCCTCGGCGTCAGCGTGCACACCCTCGCCTGCTTCCCGGTCGACCGGTTCGGCAGCGAGGCGCAGCGCCGCGACCTGCTGCCCGCGATGGTCGGCGGCGAACTGCTCGGCGCGTACTGCCTCTCGGAGGCCCACGCCGGCTCCGACCCCCGCGCGATGCGGGCGAGCGCGAAGGCCACCGACTCCGGCTGGCTGGCGACCGGCGAGAAGGCCTGGGTCACCCACGGCGGGCACGCGGACTTCTACTCCACGTTCCTGCGGACGCCGGACGACGGTGCGCGCGCCATCTCCTGCTTCCACCTGACCCCCGACCTCGCCGGCCTGTCCGCGGCGCGGCCCGAGGAGAAGATGGGGCTGACCGCGTCGACGACCGCCGCGATCCGGCTGGACGACGTCGTCGTCCCGGCCGACCGGCTGGTCGGGGAGCCCGGCCACGGACTGGGCATCGCGCTGGCCGCCCTGGACTCCGGCCGCCTCGGGGTGAGCGCGGTCGCCGTCGGGCTGGCCCAGTCGGCGCTGGACGTGGCGGTGGCCTACGCCCGGGAACGGGAGACGTTCGGGCGGCCGATCGTCGAGCACCAGGGCGTGGCCTTCCTGCTGGCCGACATGGCCGCCGCGGTCGAGTCCGCCCGCGCCACCTACCTGGTGGCCGCGCGCCGCAAGGACGCCGGCAAGCCCTACGCGCGGCAGGCCAGCATCGCCAAGCTCGTGGCCACCGACGCCGCGATGAAGGTGACCACCGACGCCGTCCAGGTGCTCGGCGGGGCCGGCTACACCCGCGACCACCCCGCCGAGCGGTTCATGCGCGAGGCGAAGGTGATGCAGATCTTCGAGGGCACCAACCAGATCCAGCGGATGGTCATCGGCCGGCACCTGGCCTCCGAGGGCACCCCCGCCGCGCACTGACGCCGTCGCCTCCCCCGGCGCAGCGGGGGTCCGATCCGTCGGTGGCCGGGTGCACGATCGCGCCCATGGGCTCGTTCGCGGACGTGGCAGCAGCCGAACCGGAGTTCGCCGCGCGGGTGCGGGCGGCGTTCGACGCGCACCGGCACAAGGTCCTCGCCACGCTGCGCGCCGACGGCTCACCGCGGGTGAGCGGCATCGAGATGCAGTTCGTGGCCGGCGAGCCGTGGCTGGCCGGCATGCCCGGGTCGGTGAAGTTCGCCGACCTGCGCCGCGACCCGCGGTTCGCGCTGCACTCCGGCAGCGACGAGCCCGACACCTTCACCGCCGACGCCAAGCTCTCCGGGCGCGCGACCGAGGTGACCGAGCCCGGGGAGCGGCGTCGGTACGCGGCCGCGGCGGGCGTGCCGGAGGAGTCGGTCGACTACGACCTCTTCCGCGTCGACCTCGACCAGGTGGTGCTCACCGCCCTCAACGACGAGAAGACGGCGCTGGTCATCTCCTCGTGGCGGCCGGGCAGGGGGCTGACGCGGACCGAGCGCACATGACCTCTTCCACGGGCAAGCCATGACGAACGTCAGTGGACCGGGGGTCCCGTCCCGGTCGAGACTGGACTCCCCGTTCCAGGAAGGTCCCCGATGCCCGACCCGCACCTGCGCGCCGCCGACACCGACCGCGCAGCTGTCGCCGACCAGCTGGGCGAGCACATGTCCGCCGGCCGGCTGACCGTCGCCGAGTACGACGAGCGCCTGGCCCGCACCTACGCCGCCCGCACCTACGGCGAGCTGGCGGAGATCACCGCCGACCTGCCGGTGCCGAAGCCGACTCCGCCGACGTCCCCGGCTGCCGCCACCCCCGCCGTCCACTCCGGCGCGACGGGGATCTGCGGCGCCGGTTCGGCCTGGGGCGGCTGGGCCGGCGGGGACAGCCGACGGGCGGCGTGGGCGAGCTGGCTGGGCACCGCCGTCATCGTGATCACCATCTGGCTGGCCACCTCGATCGCGGCCGGCGACCTGCTCTACCCGTGGCCGGTCTGGGTGATCGGCCCGTGGGGCGCGGTGCTGCTGGCGCAGTCGATCACGGGCCGCGGGGACGACGGCCGACGGCGCCGGCTGCACTGACCGGCTGGCGGGCCTCGCCGGAGGGCTGGGGGTTCGCCCCGGCGGTGGGCACCGCAACACCATGCGGTGGCGCGTACGACACGGGCCACGACCGACGGTCGAGGAGGACGTGGGGGCCATCACCGTCCCGCCCGGTTGCATATACCCCGGGGGGTATCCATGATGGACGACGTGGACATCCCCCAGGGCGAACTCGCCGACGTCGTCAAGCGCCTCCGCCGGATCGAGGGGCAGATCGGCGGCATCGTGAAGATGATCGAGGACGGCCGGGACTGCTCGGCCGTGGTCACCCAGCTGGCGGCGGCGTCAAAGGCGCTGAGCAAGGCCGGATTCGCGGTCATCTCCACCGGGATGCGCCACTGCTCGACCTCCGAGGACGGCGAGACCCGTGAGGTCGATCTGCGCGAGCTCGAGCGCCTCTTCCTGACCCTCGCCTGACCAACGACCTCCGGAGCACTCATGAACCCGCAGATCCCCCAGCTCACCCCCGCCCAGGCCGCCGACCGCACCGAGGCGGTTCTGCTCGACGTCCGCGAGGCCGACGAGGTCACCGAGGGCCGCATCGCAGGCAGTACCCACATCCCGCTGGGTCAACTGGCCGCTCGCACCTTCGAGCTCGACCGCGGTCGCCCGGTCGTCACCGTCTGCCGCAGCGGCGGACGCAGCTCCCAGGCCGCGCAGTTCCTCGCCGACCAGGGCTACGACGTCGCCAACCTCGCCGGCGGCATGACCGCCTGGACCACCGAGGGACGACCGGTCGCCACCGGCTGACCTCGTCCCCATTTCGGCCGCATATACCCCTGCCCCGTACCGTACTTAGGAGCTCTTCGTGCAGATCGACGTCATCGAAACCACCGGCCTCGGCGACCGCAGCTACCTGGTCAGCGCCGGCGGCGTCGGCGTGGTCATCGACCCGCAGCGCGACATCGACCGGGTGCTGGCGCTGGCCGAGAAGCGGGACGTCCGCATCGCACTGGTGGCCGAGAGCCACCTCCACAACGACTACCTGACGGGCGGGCTGGAGCTGGCCCGCACCGTCGGCGCGGACTACGCCGTCCCCGCCGGGGACACCGTCGCCTACGACCGGCTGCCAGCAGCCGACGGCGACGTGCTCGCCGCCGGCCCGATGCGGCTGCGGGTGATGCACACCCCCGGGCACACCCACCACCACGTCAGCTACGTGCTCACCGACGCCGACGGCACGGTGCAGGCGGTGTTCACCGGCGGCTCGATGCTCTACGGCGCGACCGGCCGCACCGACCTGGTCGGCGCCGAGCACACCGACGAGCTCACCCACGCCCAGTACCACTCGGTGCGGCGGCTGGTCGACGAACTGCCCGCCGGTACCCCGGTGTTCCCCAGCCACGGGTTCGGCTCGTTCTGCGCGGCCACCCCGACCAGCGGGGAGTCTTCCACCGTCGGTGAGCAGGCGCGGGTGAACCCCGCGCTGACCCAGGACGAGCAGACGTTCGTCGACCAGCTGATCGCCGGGCTGACCGCGATCCCCGCCTGGTACAGCCACATGGGCCCGGGCAACGCCGCCGGCCCCGCACCGGTGGACCTGTCCATGCCGCGGCTGGTCGACCCCGCCGAGCTCGCCGACCGGCTGGCCGCCGGCGAGTGGGTGATCGACCTGCGCAGCCGCACCGCATTCGCCGCCGGCCACCTGCCCGGCGCGCTGAACTTCGAACTGGCCATCGCCAACTTCGTCACCTACGTCGGCTGGCTCATCCCGTGGGGTGCGCCGCTGACCCTGATCGGGGAGACCGAGCAGCAGGTCGCCGACGCCCGCCGCGAACTGGTCCGCATCGGCATCGACCGGCTCGCCGGCGCCGCGATCGGCAGCCCCGAGGCCCTGGTCCCCGGCCGGGAGCTGACCTCCTACCCGGTCAGCGACTTCGCCGGCCTGGCCGCGGCGATCGCGGCCGACCCCGACCTGGTGGTCCTCGACGCCCGCCGCGACGACGAGCGCGCCGGCGGCGGAGTGCGCGGCTCCCGGCACATCCCGATCCACGCACTGGCCGACCGCCTCGACGAGGTCCCCGCCGGCGACGTGTGGGTGTACTGCGGGTCGGGCTACCGCGCCTCGATCGCCGCCTCGCTGCTCGCCCGCGCCGGCCGCCGGCCGGTGCTGGTCAACGGCGGCTATGGCGACCCCGACACCGGCGCGGCCGCCGTCGGCCTGCACGCCCAGCCCGCCACCGTCTGAGCCTTCCCAGACGCCGGCGGCCACCGGGGGCCCCCAGGCCGGTGGCCGCCGCCTTCCGCCTGCCCGCAGCACTCTCGGCACTCGATCCGGAGGACGATCCCCGTGAACCCCCGCACCCCTGACCTGATCACCCCTGCCGAGCTGACCGCGCAGCAGACCGGCACCGCCGCACCCACCGTCGTCGACGTGCGCACCCCGGCGGAGTACGAGACCGCGCACATCCCCGGCTCGATCAACATCCCGCTGCCACTGGTAGAGCAGCACGCCACCGACCTGGCCGGTGAGCTGGTTGGTCCGGTCGTGCTGGTCTGCCAGGCCGGTGGCCGCGCCCGCACCGCGCACGCGGCGCTGGCCGCGGCCGGCGCACAGCAGCTGACCGTCCTCGACGGCGGCATCACCGCGCACACCACCGCCGGGCAGCCGGTCCGCCGCGGCCGCCCCCGCTGGGCCCTGGAGCGCCAGGTCCGCCTGGTCGCAGGGGGCCTGGTCGCCGGCAGCATCCTGGCCAGCCTGCGCTTCCCCCGCGCCCGGTTCCTCGCCGGCGGCGTCGGCGCAGGCCTGGTCACCGCCGCGCTCACCGACACCTGCGCGATGGGCGCGGCGCTGGCCAAGCTGCCGCACAACCGCGGTGGCCGCCCGGTCACCGTCGACGACGCCCGGGAAGCCCTGCGGTCGTGATCGTCGCCGTCATCGCCGGGCTGGTCATCGGCGCGCTCGTCGGCCTGCTCGGCGGCGGCGGCTCGATCCTCGCCGTCCCGGCCCTGGTCTACGCCGCCGGCCAGGACCTGCCCCAGGCCGTCGCCACCTCCCTGCTGGTCGTCGGCATCACCTCGCTGGTCGCCCTCCTCCCCCGCCTCCGGGCCGGCCGGGTCGCCTGGCGCATCGCGGTCTTGTTCGGCGCGGCCGGCGCGGCCACCGCCTTCGCCGGCGCCGCGGTCAACCGACTGCTGCCCGACGACGTCGTCCTCGGCCTGTTCGCCGCCCTCATGGTCGGCGCGGGCGTGCGGATGCTGGCCGAGAAGCCCGCCACCGGCGCGGCCTGCGCGGTCGACGGCGGGCGGGTGAACTGGCGCCGCTGCCTGCCTCGCACCCTGGCCGGTGGGCTGGCCGTCGGCTTCCTCACCGGTCTGCTCGGCGTCGGCGGCGGCTTCCTGATCATCCCGGTGCTGGTCCTCGTGCTCGGCCTGCCGATGACCACCGCGATCGGCACGTCGCTGGTCATCATCGCGGCCAACTCTGCCGCCGGGTTCGCCGCGCACGCCGGCGAGACCACCCTCGACGTGCCGGTCACCGCCGCGTTCACCGCCGCGGCCGTCGTCACCGCGCTGGCCGCCGGCCGGATCGCCAGCCGGGTCGACACCGCCCGACTACGCCGCTGGTTCGCCTACCTGGTCTTCGCCGTCGCGGCCTTCATCCTCGTCCAGATCGGCGCCGGCCTGCTCGCGTAGCCCGCCGGCCGGCGACACCCTGCTGCGGTCCGCAGCGGAGCCGAAGTCCGCCGGCAGGAGGCGCACCCCGCGTGCCGGCTGGCTCCGAGGCGGCCCTCAGCCGCCAACTCGGTCCTCGTTCGCGTGGTGAACGCGACCGCTACCGTCCGCGGCCATCCACCGTCCTCGGACACGGCTACTGCCGGCGGGGCGCGGCGCTGGCGCGGCCCCCGGCACGCCCTCCGCCTCGACCTCCGAGGGCAGCGCGCCGGCCACGACCGGCCGCTGTGGGAACGGCAGGCCGCCGGCCGGAAGGTCGCGCGGCTGGAGCAGCCCGTCCGCGGCGCGCGCACCGGTGGGCTGGCCCTCGGCGACCTGGTCGCGGACCGCGAGCAGCCGGACCTCGTCCTCGGCGCTTCGAGGACGACCGCCTGCGCATCGTGCGGAACCTGATGAACGAGCGGGACCGGGCCGTGACCACCGCACTCACCGCCGGCGCGCCGACCTGGGCCGACGCAGCGGCCGCCGCCGGCTATCCGCCGGAGGTGGGCGGTCCGGCAGGTCCAGCCCGGCCTGCCGGAGCGCCGCCAGGAGATGGGGCGGGAAGACGGTCGGGTCGTCGTCGCCGGCGTCGAGCGACAGCCAGGCCACGCGGCGGCCCCGCTGCGCGCGCATCCACGTGGCCGCGAGCACCGTCTTCCCCGAACCGGCGGGGCCGGACAGCAGCGTGACCGGCGTGGTGGCCACCCCGCGGGTCAGCGCCTGCAGCAGCCGTGGCCGAGGCAGCGGCGGAAAGCCCAGCGGTGGTGGGCTCAGCTTGTCCAGCAGCAACGTTCCGGTCCAGTCCGGGGCGCTGTGCTCGGGCCGGGGGCGGCGTGCCTGGAGGGTCCCCGCCGTCGCCTGGAACATCGGCCCACTCCACTGCCGGTCGGGCCGGACGGGCGATGCGACCGGCCACTTCTCGGGGGACGCGCCTGCCAGGCGGTGCGCGGTCATCTTGACCTCAACCAATCTGTTTCGACACAGGGCCGTTGGTCCTCGGAGCGAGCACCCTCGGTCGGTGGCCGGTGCCCCGGTCCTCGGGTGGGCTCGGTCAGAGCAGCCCGAGGTCTCGGGCTCGCGGCACCACCTGCTGCCGGTTGGTGGCGTCCAGCTTGGCGCGGAGGTGGTGGATGCGGGCGCGGACCGTGTTCGTGGAGACCGACATGGCCACGGCGATCTGCGCGGTCGATCGGCCGGCGGCGAGCAGGCGCAGCGCGTCGAGCTCCCGGGCAGACAGGACCGGCCTTCCGTCGTTGCGGGCGCCGTCGGATTCGGCAGCGGGCGGGTCGGGCATGGCGGCGCTCCGTTCCCTACGGTCGCACCGCACCCGGCCGCTCCCGGTCCGCTGCGACGGACTTCTGCAGCACCCCGCGGGGCCGGGCGACCGGTACGGGCGCCGCGGCTCCAGGTGCCGTCACGCTAGGAATCCGCAGTCTCGGACGCTTCACGGATGTGGTCGGCCTCTTTCGCATCCTGGCCACCGGCGCAGCGGAAGGAGCTCACATGGACCGCTTCGTGCGCTACGCCGCGTTGACCGGCTACCCGGAGCTCGCTCGCTCCGTCGGCCTGGACCCGGCACGGCTGATGACCGACGCGGGGCTGAACATCGCCGACCTCGCGGAGCAGGACAAGTGGATCCCCGCCGTCCCGGTCGCCCGGCTGCTGGAGCGCTCGGCTGCGGAGTCCGGCGTCGAGGACTTCGCCGTCCGGCTCTCCGGGCGCCGGCGACTCTCAGCACTCGGCCCGCTCAGCGTGGTGCTGCGCGAGGAGCCCGATCTGCGCAGCGCCCTGGACCTGCTGATCCGCTACGAGCAGGCCTACAACGGCATCCTCGACCTGCGGCTGCTGGAGGCCGACGGGCTGGCCACGGTGCAGGTCTGGCTGGAGTTCGGGGCGCCGGTACCGGTCCGCCAGAGCGTGGACCTGACCGTGGCCAACCTGCTCGGCGTGCTGCGCTCCCTGGTGCGCGCCGACTGGCAACCGCTGTCCGTACTCATCGCGCACCGCCCGCCGGCCGACCTCGGTCTGTTCCGGCAGGTGTTCGGCCCGGGCCTGCGCTTCGACCAGGCGTTCACCGGCGTGGTCTTCCCGGCCTGCGATCTGGACCTGCCGACGGTGACCGCCGATCCGGCGCTGCGGCCCTACGCCCGCCGGCTGCTGGACACCGTGCTCCCACCACCTCCGGCGACCGCGACCGCGCAGGTCCGCTCGATGGTGGAAGTCCTGCTTCCGGCGGGGCGGTGCTCTCTGGCGCACGTCAGCCGCGCCTTGCACGTCCCACCCCGCACCCTGCACCGGCACCTGGCCGAAGAAGGAGAGACCTTCTCGGCGATCGTGACCGACATCCGCGCCGGGTGGGCCGAGCGGTACCTGGCCACCGACGCCTACTCGCTGACCGAGATCGCGCATCTGCTGGGCTTCGCCGCGCCTAGTGCGTTCTCCGTCTGGTTCCGCGGCCACTTCGGCACCACCGCGACCGAGTGGCGCCAGCGCGGCCGCGCCGGGCCCGCATCGACCCTGCGGCTGCAGCACGGGAGCGGCGACCGTGCCTGACGCCGCCGCCGACCCGCCGGTCCCCGGCGCGACCCGGGCGCACTACCCCTGGGTGGTCTTCGCGCTGGCCTTCGCGCTGCTGCTGTCGGACTTCATGTGCCGGCAGGTGCTGGCCGCGGTGTTCCCCTTCCTCAAGGCCGAATGGGCGCTGACCGACACCCAGCTCGGCGCGCTCAGCAGCGTCGTCGCGCTCACCGTCGCGGTGCTCACGGTTCCGCTGTCGGTGCTCGGCGACCGACTCGGCCGCCGCCGCGCCATCCTGGCGATGGCCGGGCTGTGGAGCCTGGCCACCCTGGGCTCGGCGCTCGCCGCCGACTACGGGCAGCTGCTCGCCGCCCGGGTACTCGTCGGGGTCGGCGAGGCGGCCTACGGCAGCGTCGGCCTCGCCGTCGTGCTCGGGGTCTTCCCCGCCCACCGCCGCGCGACGCTGTCCGGGGCGTTCACCGCCGGCGCCGCGTTCGGGGCAGTGCTCGGCATCGCCCTCGCAGGCGCCCTGGCCTCCCGGTTCGGCTGGCGGTGGGCCGTCGCGGCGATGGCCGTGCTCGGCCTCGTGCTCCTCGTCCTGTTCCGGATGCTGGTCACCGACGACGAGCTCGCCCGCCACACCGTGCCCGACGCCGGGGCCGGGGACCGGCCGCGTGCGCCGCTGTCGGCGGTGCTGTCGCCGCCCGCGGTGCTGTGCACCTACCTCGGCAACGGCCTGCAACTGTTCGTCGCCGGCTCCCTGCTGGCCTGGCTGCCCAGCTACCTCAACCGCAGCTACGCGCTCCCCGCGGGGACCGCCGCCATGCTCGCCGCCGGCCTGCTGCTGCTCCTGGGCGTCGGGATGATCGGCTGCGGAGCGCTCACTGACCAACGCGCGCGCACCCGGCCGCTGCGCCGCTGGACCACCGCGATCGGCTACGCAGTGGCCTCGCTGGCCCTGCTCGGCGCCGGCTTCTCCCTGCCCGCCGGGCCGGCGCAACTCGCCCTCATCGGCGCCGGAGTCTTCTTCGCCGCCGGCACCTCCGGCCCGGCCGGTGCCCTGGTCGCGGAGCTGACACCCGCCTCGATCCGGGCCAGCGCGCTGGGCATGCTCGCCCTGGCCAACAACCTCATCGGCCTGACCGCCGGCCCGGTGGTCACCGGAGCGCTCGCCGACCGGTTCGGGTTGCCGACCGCGCTGCGGCTCGTGCCGGTCGTCTCCTTCGCCGCCGTGGCCGTGCTCACCATCGGACGGCAGATCGCCCCGAACCGCCCAGGCCTCGCCACAGAACTGACACCGGCGATCGACTCGTAGTACCCCCGCTTGCGGAGCCGTCGACCGTGGGGACCGCCGGGATGCCGGGCTGAGGGCCGGCACAACGGTCGGTCGGGTCAGGACATCGTGGGCTCGTCCAGGGTCGAGTCGCCGTCGCCTGCCAGGACGTGGTGGTCCAGGTGCGACCGGCTCAGGGCGCCGCGCAGGGCCGGCGAGGCACCGCGCAGAGTGATCCGGCGGTCGTGCCGCAGCGCCCGGCGGTGGGCGCGCCCGATGGCGCGCAGGCCGGCGTGGTCGACGACCAGCTCGGTGACCTCAACCGTCCAGCGCGGTTGCCCACTGCCCAGCAGCGCGGAGACCACGTCGTGCGCACTGCTCAGGCAGCAGCCGCCGGCCCGGCCGCAGGCCGTTGACCACGTCGGCGCTGACGACCTCGAGCACCGGTCGCTGCTGCGAGCAGCCGACTGGTTGGTGTTCGCCGACCTCGCCGTGGGTCGACAGCAGGTCGGCGTTGGGCGACTGGGCTGGTGGCTTCGAGGCCCCGCCCGGTGGAGCGCCGCGGACCGGTGAGGGGCCTCTGTCTCTCACCAAGCGGGGTTGCACGTCATCTTTCATGGAACACGTCCGTCCGCAACCCCGGCGCCGATGCCGCTCCGGTGGTGGTCGGACCGCCCCGACCGAGCCGGAGGCGACGGCATCCTGATCTCCCCCTCGCATCCGCCCCGCAGCTCGATGACGCTGGTGACACCGGCGGACCGGAGGTTGGACCGCAGACGCCGGGGTACAGACGCCGCCACCGGCAGGCGACAGAGGACCATCCGAGTCCGGGGCGCACCTGCCGGTCGGCTCATGCCCGGCACGCGCCCCGTCTCCGCAGCATCGTTGGTGCACGGGGAAGCGTCCGCTGAGCAGGTCCCGGACCATCGGCGAGTCCACCGCGCGACCCGCCCTCCAACGTGCTCCCGGTCACGGCCCGGCGCCGCCCATCGCAACCGGAGGACGCTCGTGCGCTCCGCGCCGTGGCTGCTGCAGGACAGCGACGCTGCCGGCGACCGGCCACCCGCCGCCGTCGACCGCGACCCCGGCCAGGGCGGGCTCGGTCTGGGCCTCGTCGCCGAGATGTCCGTCAACCACGGCCGGCGCGCGGACGCCGACGGCGGCAAGACGGTCTGGGCTCGCGTGGCCTTCCGCCACCCCGCCGCGGCGGAGCAGGACACCACCGCGTCCAGCCAGCGCCGGCTGTCTTCCCCGCACGGACCACGGAGTGGCCGTTCTCACGCGCGGCCACCAGGAGGGTCCGCTGATCCCGGCCCAGGGCGCTGAGCGCCTTGCCCGAGCTCACGCGGTTCTGGGCGTCGATCGGAGCGGCCTGCCCGTGCCGGGTACCGCCGTCGCGGGCCGGCCGGGGAGCGCGGTCCGCGAGGTGCACGACCGAGGCGAGCGGTTCACCCGCGTCGGGGCTGTCGGTGCGGTCGGCGTCGGATGCGCCGGCGCCCCTTCCGACGTGGGCGAGCGTGTCGTCCCCGGGGTAGGGGGCCCGGATCCCAGCGATGCGGGCAGCGGTGCCGTAGCGGGCGGCGAGTCCGTGCGGCACGAGCGCACCGGTGTCGAGCTGCCCGGCGGGCGCAGTCCCCTCCACCGGCACCGCGGCAGCCGCGGCGGAAGTGGGAGCGCCAGTCGAGGATCCGTGCACATCCGGGGAGGCGTCGGACCCTGATGAACCGAGCTGCCCGGCGTGCGGATGACGGCCACGGCCGCCAGTGCCTGGGGATCCCCACGATCTGGTGGGCAAGGGGGGAGTTGAACCCCCACGTCCTTTCGGACACACGGACCTGAACCGTGCGCGTCTGCCATTCCGCCACTTGCCCTGGCGCCGAGAACACTAGCAGCCCGGCGAGGACTGCCTGGCAGGGGGGCGGTCCGCTCCGCACGGCTGTGCCGGGTGGGGCGCCTGGGGCGTTGCGTGACGGTCAGCCGCGCCGCACCCGGCTACGATCAACGGCGGTAGATCGGGACCGCCGGGCGAACGCGAGGGAGCGACTGTGGGTGTGCTGCAGCGCTTCGAGCGACGGCTGGAAGGCATGGTCGGCCTGGCCTTCGCCCGGATCTTCAAGGGCAAGGTGCACCCCGCCGAGATCGCCAAGGCGCTGACCCGCGAGGCCGACGAGCAGCGCTCGGTGCTCGGCGAGGGCCGGGTGCTCGCGCCCAACGTCTACGACGTCCGGCTGGGCTCCACCGACTACGAGCACCTGGCCGAGTGGTCCGAGCAGCTGGCCGGCCAGCTGGCCGACATGGTCGCCGAGCACATCGAGGGCGAGGGCTACCAGGTCTTCGACGCGGTGCAGGTCCGCCTCCAGCGGGACGAGGAGCTGCCCACCGGCGTGTTCGAGGTCAGCTCGCACGTCGCCGACCCGGCCCGTCCGGGCACCCGCGCCGACGAGGCCGCCGCCCCGGTGACCGGCAGCGACGCGGTCCCCCCGCTGCCCCCGCTGCGCGGCCGCATGGCCACCGACACCGGCCGGCAGGTGCCGTCGTCCGTCGTGGGCCGGGCGGGGTCGAAGCCCGGCGTCACCCACGTGCTGCTCGTCGACGGTCCGGGCACGCGCCACGAGCTGACCACCGGGCGCAACGTGATCGGCCGCGGCACCGACGCCGACATCCGGCTGCCCGACACCGGGGTCAGCCGAAAGCACGTCGACGTGGTGCTCGACAACGGCACCGCGATCGCCGAGGACCTCGGCTCCACCAACGGCACGCTCGTCAACGGTCGCCGGATCACCCGTCAGCCGCTGAGCGACGGCGACGTCATCCGCATCGGCCACTCGGTGCTGGTCTACCGGCAGGACGGCGCGTGAGCCCCCGCGAGGACGGGACGTGACCGGGCCGGCGAGGTCACGCGACACCACGGCACGACGCGGCGCGGGGCGGACGAGCGCCAGCGAGGGAGCTCCGTGACGGCCGAGATCGTCCTGCAGATCTTCCGCTTCGGCTTCCTGCTGCTGTTGTGGCTGTTCATCTTCGCGGCCTTCCGCGTGGTCCGGGCCGACCTGTTCGGCGGCCGCGCCGGACGGGTGGCGTCGGTGCCGCCGCGGGCGGCCGCGGCGGGCAAGCGGAAGACCCGCGGCCCCAAGACGCTGGTCGTCACCGCCGGCCCGCTGACCGGGACCAAGATCACCCTCGGGGACCAGCCGATCCTCATCGGCCGCGCCGACGACTCCACCCTGGTGCTGACCGACGACTTCGCCAGCTCGCGGCACGCCCGGCTGACCAACCGCGGCGGCCAGTGGTACGTCGAGGACCTCGGCTCCACCAACGGCACCTACCTGGACCAGCAGCGCGTCCAGGGCCCGCTGCTGGTGTCCCCGGGCCAGCCGATCCGCATCGGCCAGACGGCCCTGGAGCTGCGCACATGACCCTCGCCCGCGCGTGCACCCCGTGGAGCGCCGGCACCTCCGGGAGCACGATCCGATGAGCCTCGCGCTGCGCTACGCGGCCCGGTCCGACCGCGGCCTGGTCCGCGGCAACAACCAGGACTCGGTGTACGCCGGCCCCCGGCTGCTCGCCGTCGCCGACGGCATGGGCGGCCACGCGGCCGGCGACGTCGCCAGCAAGGTCGTCATCGCAGCCCTCGAGCACCTCGACGACGACGCCCCCTCCGGCGACATGCTGCAGGCGCTGCGGTCGGCGGTGTTCGACGGCAGCGAGCACCTGCGCGAGGTCATCCGCGAGTCCCCGCAGCTGGAGGGCATGGGGACGACGCTGACCGCCGTCCTCTTCGCCGGCGGCCGGCTGGCGCTGTGCCACATCGGCGACTCCCGCGCCTACCTGCTGCGCGACGGCGTCCTCACCCAGATCACCCACGACGACACGTTCGTGCAGACCCTGATCGACGACGGCCGGATCACGCCCGAGGAGGCCAACCACCACCCCCAGCGCTCGCTGCTGCTGCGCGCGCTGAACGGGCAGGAGGTCGACCCCGACCTGTCGATGCGGGAGGCCCGCGCCGGCGACCGCTACCTGCTGTGCTCCGACGGGCTCTCCGGCGTGGTCAGCGAGGAGACCCTCGGCGAGGCGCTCAAGGACCCCGACCCGCAGTCGACCGCCGACCGGCTGATCGAGCTGGCCCTGCGCAGCGGCGGCCCGGACAACATCACCGTCATCGTCGCCGACGTCGTGGAGGACGGCGGGCACGACTACCCCCTCGACCCGGTCGTCGACGGCGCGGCCGGCGACAACGTCGGACAGCGCGAGGTCGACCCGCGGTCGGCCGCCGGGCGGGCCGCCCTGGCCGACCCGCCGCCGCCCCCGCCGTCGACAGCGGTGTCGGTGGCCACCGCTCCGGCGCCGCGCCGTCGCCGGCGGCGGTTGCTGTGGCTCCTGGGCGCGCTGGTCGTACTCGTCGCGGCCGCCATCGGCGCCTACGTGTGGGTGCTGTCCAACTGGTTCGTCGGCGTGCAGGAGACCTCCGACGGCGAGCAGGTCGCCGTCTTCCGGGGCATCGACACCTCGCTGATGGGGATCGACCTCAACCGGGTCGCCGACGTGACCGACCTCGCCGTCACCGACCTCACCCAGGCCGACGCGACCAAGGTCCGGCGGGGCATCGAGGCCACCGACGGCGACCACGCCGACCGGATCGTCGCGATGCTGCGCGACTCCCGCCTGCCGGTCTGCCCGGCGACCGACGAGGAGAGCGACCGGTCGCTGTCGACGTCGGCCAGCCCGACGTCACCGGCACCCGACAACGGTTCCGAGTCACCGTCGGAGAGCCCCGCGCCCACCGGGTCCGCCGAGCGGACTCCCGCCGAGCGGACGCAGACGCCCGAGCCCGGAGTCGACTGCCGGGAGGCCCAGTGAGCCGGCTCCGAGGAGGCGGCCGGGCAGGAGAGGAGGTGGTCGCGTGACCGCGGCCCCCTCGACCGACCCCCGGGCCGCCGCGGCGGGCTCGGCCCCGCCCACGCGGCGCAACACGGAGCTGGCGATGCTCGGCTTCGCCGTCCTCATCACGCTGGCCGCGCAGTGCATCGTCGACCTGACCATCACCGGGTCGCTGCGCGCGGAGCTGGCCACGTTCGGGGGCTGGTTCACCGCGCTGTGGGCGGTGCTGCACGTCGTCGTCCGGAAGTTCGCGCCGTACGCCGACCCGCTGCTGCTGCCCGCCGTGGCCCTGCTCAGCGGGCTCGGGTTGACCATGATCCACCGGCTCGACCTCGCCGCGGAGCAGGTCGACGCCGCCGTCACCCGCGAGGACGCGCCGGTCCAGCTGATCTGGGCCACCCTGGGCGCGGCGCTGTTCGTGGCCGTGCTGGTCCTCCTGCGGGACCACCGGCTGCTGTCCCGCTTCGCCTACACCCTGGCGCTGGTCGGCTTGGTGCTGCTGGCCCTGCCGGCGGTGCTGCCCGCCTCGATCTCCGAGGTGTACGGCGCCAAGATCTGGATCCGGGTGGCCGGCTTCAGCATCCAGCCCGGCGAGTTCGCCAAGATCTGCCTGGTCGTCTTCTTCGCCGCCTACCTGGTCGACAAGCGCGACGTGCTGGCGCTGGCCAGCCGGCGGGTGATGGGCCTGGAGGTGCCGCGCGCCCGCGACCTCGGGCCGGTGCTCGTCGCCTGGGCGATGTCGATCCTCGTGCTGGTCTTCGAGCGCGACCTGGGCAGCTCGCTGCTGCTGTTCGGCATCTTCGTCGTGATGCTCTACGTCGCCACGGAGCGGGCCAGCTGGCTGCTCATCGGCGTCGGCCTGTTCGCCGCCGGCGCGTTCCTGGCCTACCAGCTGTTCGGCCACGTCCGCGTCCGCGTCGACACCTGGCTGGACCCGTTCGCCTACCGCGACGAGGGCGGCTACCAGCTGGTCCAGTCGCTGTTCGGGCTGGGCACCGGCGGGCTGTTCGGCGCGGGCCTGGGCGGCGGCCGCCCCGACCAGGTGCCGGTGGCCAAGAGCGACTTCATCGCCGCGGCGATCGGTGAGGAGCTGGGGCTCTTCGGCCTGGTCGCGGTGATCATCCTGTACCTGATCCTCGTCGAGCGCGGCCTGCGGACGTCGCTGATCGTCCGCGACGCCTTCGGCAAGCTGCTGGCCGCCGGCCTGGCCTTCGCCATCGCCTGGCAGGTGTTCGTCGTCCTGGGCGGTGTCACCGGGCTGCTGCCGCTGACCGGCCTGACCACCCCGTTCGTCGCCTACGGCGGGTCCTCGCTGGTGGCCAACTTCGTGCTGGTCGCCGTCCTGGTGCGGATCAGCGACGCCGCCCGCCGCCCGGCCGCCCCCGCCGGACCGCCGAAGCCGGCGCTCGGCGACGCCCCGACCGAGGTCGTGACACCGTGAACGCCCCCCTGCGCCGCGTCGCGATCAGCGTGCTCGTCCTGTTCACGCTGCTGATCGTCAACGTCAACTACATCCAGGTCGTGCGCTCCGACGAGCTGCGCAACGACCCCGGCAACACCCGGGTGCTCACCGAGGAGTACGACCGCGAGCGGGGCTCGATCGTGGTGGCCGGCACCGAGGTCGCGACGTCGGTGGCCACCGACGACCGGCTCACCTACCTGCGGCAGTACTCGCAGGGTCCGGTGTACGCGCCGGTCACCGGTTACTACTCGCTGGTGTACGGCAACGCGCAGACCGAGCGGGCGGAGAACGACGTCCTCTCCGGCAACGACGCGCGGCTGTTCGCCCGGCGCATCGCCGACCTGTTCACCGGGCGCGACCCCAGCGGCGGCGACGTCGTCCTCACCCTGGACCCGGCCACCCAGGAGGCGGCGATGTCCGCCCTCGACGGCGTCACCGGCGCGGTGGTCGCGCTCGACCCGTCGACCGGCGCGGTGCTGGGCATGGCCAGCCAGCCCACCTACGACCCGAACCTGCTCTCCAGCCACGACCCGCAGGCGATCCGGGACTACTGGGCGCAGCTCAACGACGCCGACCGCGACCCGCGGCTGAACCGGGCGATCAGCGACAACTACCCGCCGGGCTCGGTGTTCAAGGTGATCGTCTCGGCGGCCGCGCTGGCCAGCGGGGACTACACCCCGGACACCGTCATCCCGGCGCCGGACACGCTGACCCTCCCCGGCACCTCCACCGAGCTGGAGAACTTCGGCGGCTCGAGCTGCAGCAGCACCGGCGAGCAGCCGCTGATCGACGCGCTGACCATCTCCTGCAACACCGCCTTCGCCCAGCTGGGCATCGACCTCGGTGAGGACGCGGTGCGGGACATGGCCGAGGCGTTCGGCATGGACGGCGAGCAGCGGCAGATCCCGCTCACGGTGGAGCCCAGCACCATGGGCGACCCGGAGGACGACGCCCAGCTGGGGGTGAGCTCGATCGGCCAGCAGAGCGTGGTGGCGACCCCGCTGCAGGCCGCGATGATCGCCGCCGCGGTCGCCAACGACGGCACGCTCATGCAGCCGTACCTGGTCGACCAGCTGCGCGCCCCGGACCTGTCCGTCATCGACGAGACCGACCCGGAGGAGCTGAGCGAGCCGGTCACCCCGGAGGTGGCCGACCAGCTCACCGAGATGATGGAGAGCGTCGTCACCAACGGCTCGGGCCGCGCCGCCCGCATCCCCGGCGTCACCGTCGCCGGCAAGACCGGGACGGCGGAGAACGCCGGCCCCGACCACAACTGGTTCATCGGCTTCGCCCCCGCCGACGACCCGCAGATCGCGGTCGCGGTCTTCGTCGCCAACGGCGGGGGTACGGGTGGGGACGTGTCCGCACCCATCGCCCGTCAGGTCATGCAGGCCTACCTCGAGGGACAGGGCGGCTGATGGCTCTCTCCACCGGCACGATCCTCGCCGGCCGCTACGAGATCACCGCCCCGATCGCCACCGGCGGCATGGGCGAGGTCTGGCGGGCCCGGGACCGCGTGCTCGACCGCGTCGTCGCCGCCAAGGTGCTGCGCAGCGAGTTCACCGGCGACCCGAGCTTCGTCGCGCGGTTCCGCAACGAGGCGCGGCACACCGCGGCCCTCAGCCACCCCAACATCGCCTCGGTCTACGACTACGGGGAGACCGAGGACGAGCGCGGCGCCCAGCTGGCGTTCCTCGTCATGGAGCTGGTGGAGGGCAAGCCGCTGGTCACGATCCTCCACGAGGAGGGCAAGCTCCCCGTCGACTGGACGCTGCACGTCCTGGGCCAGGCCGCCGACGGGCTCTCGGCGGCGCACAAGGCCGGCGTCGTTCACCGCGACATCAAGCCGGGCAACCTCATCGTGCGCCCGGACGGCGTGGTGAAGTTGACCGACTTCGGCATCGCCCGCGCCCGCGACGCCACGCCGCTCACCCGCACCGGCATGGTCGTCGGCACCGCTCAGTACCTCTCCCCGGAGCAGGCGCAGGGCTTCGACGTCACTTCCGCCTCCGACGTCTACTCCCTCGGCGTCGTCGGCTACGAGTGCCTGACGGGCGGCCGGCCCTTCGACGGCACCTCGCAGGTCGCCGTGGCACTGGCGCACATCAACCGGCCGCCGCCACCGCTGCCGGCCAACGTGCCGCCCGCGGTGCGGCTGCTCATCGAGCGCGCCCTGGCCAAGGACCCCGCCGACCGCTTCGCCGACGGCGCCGCGTTCGCCGCCGCCGTCCGCTCCGTGGCCGCGGGCAACGGGCTGGCCCCCGGCAACGGGGTCGCCTCCGGCGCCGGGCTGGCCGCCGCCCCGGTCCCGCTGGCCACCGACCGCACCCAGGTCGTCTCCGACCTCGACGACGACCGCACCGCGCTGGTCCCCGACATGGCCGAGGACCGCACCCAGGTGTTCGGCGCCTCCACCGGCGGGGCGGGCGGACCGGGGACGGCCCCCGGGACCATGCCCCCGCTGCGCCGTCCGGACGACGACGAGGACCGGGAGGACCGCTACACCGGCGGGCGGCACGCCTCCGCGCGGCCGTCCCGCAACCGCTGGACCTGGCTGGTCGTCGGGCTGGTGCTGCTCGCGCTGGTGGGCGGGGGCACCTGGTTCCTGCTCGCCGGCAACGACGACCCGGGCGCCGGCACCCCCGGGGCCACGACCACCTCGGCGCCTCCCGCCACGACGTCGGCCGGCACGTTCACCATCGACCCGGCCCGGTTCGTCGGCCGGCCCGCCGACGACGTCCAGGCCGAGCTCGAGGGCCTGGGCCTGGGGCTGGTCGTCCAGCAGGAGCCGGCCGACGCCGCCCGGCTGGCCGCGGCCGGCCTCGCCCTGGACCAGGGTGAGGTCGCCGCCCTCGACCCGAGCGGCGGCACGGTCGGTCAAGGCGACACGGTGACCCTCTTCTACGCACCGCAGGACTTCGCGCCCGACAGCGGTGAGGAGGAGCCCTCCCAGGCCCCCGAGACCACCACGGCCCCCACGACCACGGCCGAGCCCACCGAGGACGAGCAGACCTCCCAGGCGCCGGCGCCCACGACCCGGCGGACGACGACGGCCCCGCCGACCCAGCAGACCGAGCCGGACCAGGACGAGGAGGAGCCGCCGGCCGAGGAGGAACCGCCGGCCGAGGAGGAACCGCCGGCCGAGGGGACCCCTGCCCCCACCACCGCGACCGACGCCGACGAGCGCCCCGGCGGACCCGCAGCTGGCAACGGCGGCACGGTGCTGGGTGCGGGCGCACCGGACGGGACGGCGTGATCGCACTCGCCCGCGCCGCCCGGATCCGGGCCACCGGAGCGGTTAGGCTCCCCGGCGGCCCATCCGTCCACAGTGCTCCCCCGTGCCTCCCTCCCCCCTGGACGCAGGACCGCACCGCCCGAGAGGACCCCTGATGACCACGCCGCAGGTGCTCGGTGAGCGGTACGAGATCGGCGGGGTGCTCGGCCGCGGCGGCATGGCCGAGGTGCACCGCGGCCGCGACCTGCGGCTGGGCCGCGAGGTCGCCGTCAAGGTCCTGCGCAGCGACCTCGCCCGCGACCCGTCCTTCCAGGTCCGCTTCCGGCGCGAGGCGCAGGCGGCCGCATCGCTGAACCACCCGGCGATCGTCGCGGTGTACGACACCGGCGAGGACCGCACCGCCAACGGCGCCACCCCGTACATCGTCATGGAGTACGTCGAGGGCCAGACGCTGCGCGACGTGCTCCGCCGGGAGGGCGTGCTCTCCCCGGAGCGGGCCATGAGCCTGTCGGCCGACATCTGCGGCGCCCTCGACTTCAGCCACCGCAACGGCATCGTCCACCGCGACGTGAAGCCCGGGAACGTGATGATCACGCCCCAGGGCACGGTCAAGGTCATGGACTTCGGCATCGCGCGGGCGGTCTCGGACTCCGCCGCGACGATGACCTCCACCGCGGCGGTCATCGGCACCGCGCAGTACCTCTCCCCCGAGCAGGCGCGCGGCGAGGGCGTCGACGCCCGCTCCGACGTCTACTCGGTGGGCTGCCTGCTCTACGAGCTCGTGACCGGGGCGCCGCCGTTCACCGGCGACTCGCCGGTCTCGGTGGCCTACCAGCACGTGCGGGAGGACCCGCGCCTGCCGTCGTCGATCAACCCGGCCATCCCGCCGGAGCTCGACGCGATCCTGCTCAAGGCGATGAGCAAGAACCCGGCCAACCGCTACCAGTCGGCCGCGGAGATGCGCAACGACCTGCTCCGGGCACTGGCCGGCCAGCAGGTCGAGGCCACGCCGGTGATGGGCGACGCCGAGAAGACCACGATCCTCGGCGCGCCCGCCGGCTACGGCCAGGCCGACTGGGACGACGAGGACGACGCCGCCCGCAAGAAGAAGCGCAACCGGGTCATCGCGGCCGTCGTCGCGGCGGTGGTGCTCATCGGCGGCGTGGTCACCCTGGCGCTCGTCCTGAACTCCGGGGACGACGAGGAGCCGCCGGCCGTCGCCCAGGTGGCGGTGCCCTCCGACCTCGTCGGCAAGGACGAGGCCGCGGCCACCCAGTCCCTCGAGGCGGCCGGCCTGCGGGTCGGACAGGTCACCACCGCGCCCAGCTCCGAGGAGCAGGAGGGGCTCGTGATCAGCACCGACCCGGCCGGCGGCGCGCAGGTCGCCCCCGACTTCGCGGTCGCGCTGGTCATCGGCGGCGGCGTGGACACCGTCGAGGTGCCGGCGGTCATCGGCCTGGACGCCGACCGTGCCCGGACCACCCTCCAGAACGCCGGCTTCCAGCGGGTCAACACCGACGACGTCGACTCGCTGCAGGCCGAGGGCACCGTCGTCGACGTGAACCCGGCCGAGGGCAGCGCCGTGGACCCGAGCACCGCGGTGACCCTGTCGGTCTCCGACGGCAACGCCCCGCTGCCCGACGTCGTGGGCCAGCAGCAGGCGGCCGCCACGCAGGCGCTGCGGGACGCGGGCTTCACCAACGTCACCCCCGAGCAGACCGAGTCCGACCAGCCCGAGGGCACCGTGATCGCCATGGACCCCGCCGCGAACAGCCAGGCGGCCGCCGGCGACGGGATCACGCTGCAGGTGTCCAGCGGGCCGGGCGAGGTCGAGGTGCCCGACGTGGTCGGCTCGACCGAGGCCGAGGCCCGCGCGGCCCTGCAGCAGGCCGGCTTCACCGGCACGGTGACGGTGGAGACCACGGAGGCCTCCGACCCCGGCGACGTGGGCGTCGTGCTCGCCGTCTCGCCGCGGGCCGGCGGCTCCGTGGCCCCCGACGGCACGGTCACCCTCACCGTCGGCGAGGAGCCGGCCGGCGGGACCGGGGACGAGGACGACGACTCGGGTCCCGGCGGTGGCGGCGGGGGCGGCGGCTCCGGCGACAACTGAGGCAGACGCACCAAGGGCCCCTCCCGGCGCGGGAGGGGCCCTTCGTGCGTCTGGGAGCTCAGCCGGGCGTGGCGACCGTGGTGAGCCGGTGGGCGGCGGCGCTGGCGGCCTCAACGGCGTCCGGGTCGGGGGCCAGGCCGCAGGTCTCCAGCCAGGTGGCCAGCATCCGGTGCCCGCCCTCGGTGAGCACCGACTCGGGGTGGAACTGCACGCCCTCGATCGGCAGCGCGCGGTGCCGCAGCGCCATGACGATCCCCGAGCGCGTCGTCCCGGTGACCTCCAGCTCGTCGGGCACGGTGTCCCGGTCCACGGCCAGGGAGTGGTAGCGGGTGGCGGTGAACGGCGAGGGCAGGCCGGCCAGCACGCCGACCCCGTCGTGCACGACCTGGCTGGTCTTGCCGTGCAGCAGCTCGGGCGCCCGCACCACCTCCGCGCCGAAGGCCTCGGCGATCGCCTGGTGGCCGAGACAGACGCCGAGCACCGGCGTCCCGGCCTCGGCGGCGGCGCGCACCATCGGCACCGTCACGCCGGCGTCGGCCGGCGTGCCCGGTCCGGGCGAGAGCAGCACCCCGGCGACGTCGAGGCCGGCGAGCTCGTCGACGGTGACCGCGTCGTTGCGGCGGACGATGCAGTGCACGCCCAGCTGGCCCAGGTACTGGACCAGGTTGTAGACGAAGCTGTCGAAGTTGTCGACGACGAGGACGGGACGACTCACGGTCCCTGTGTACCAAAAGGACCCCGTCCTCCCCACCTTCGCAGGCTCAGGGCGGGACCCGGGACGGGGCCGGCCAGCAGCGTCAGCCATCGGCCGTCGTGGCGTACTCCATGTCCAGCGGTCCGTCGTAGCCGGGCAGGTCGACCGCGCGCTCCCGGACGGCGAACCCGAGCCCGAAGTCCTCCACCGCCTGCTGGAACACCGCCACCTGCGGCGAGGCGGCGAGCTGCGCGCGGATGGCCTCGGCGTCACCGATCGCGGTGACCACGAACGGCGGCGAGTAGGTGCGCCCCTGGAGCAGCAGCACGTTGCCCACGCAGCGGACGGCGCTGGTGCCGATCAGCCGCTGGTCCATGATCGCGACCGCGTCGGCACCGGCGGCCCACACCGCGTTGACCACCGCCTGGACGTCGGACTGGTGGATGACCACGTCGTCGGGGCGCGCGCCGATCGGTAGCGAGCCGTCGGGGCGCCGCGGGGCGTCGTCCAGGGTGATCTCCACGCCGCGACCGGTGAGGGGGACCAGCCCGGCCGACAGCTCGCCACCGGAGCCCTCCTGCTGGGCGGCGGCCACCGCGCCGTCCCGGGAGGCGGCCTCGTCGGTCAGCGCCTGCGCCTGGGCGCGCAGCCCGGCCAGCTCCTCCTCCTGGGCGCGCAGGGCGTCCTCTCGCGCGGCGATCAGGGTGGAGAGCTCGGTGACCTCCCCGCCGCGCAGGTCGGTGCCCTGGGCCGTCTGGCTGGAGGTGGCGAACAGCAGGCCGGCCGCGAGCGCCACCACGGGCACCAGCACCGCCCACCCCGAGGGGCGGTGGGTACCCCGAAGGGTCATGGTGCGGGCTCCGGCCACGTCCGCAGCTTAGGCTGGGGAGCGGTCACGGCCGGCCGCGACGATCCGGCCCCGGAGGGAGTTCGCACGGTGCCCAAGTCCAAGGTGCGCAAGAAGTCGGTCTACACGCCGCCGCAGGGCACCCTGCAGTCGGGGACGGCGGCCGCGCGGGCCGTCCAGCCCAGCCCGCGCTGGTACGCGCCGCTGATGGTCGCCCTCATGGTGCTGGGGCTGCTGTGGATCGTCGTCTACTACGTGGCCGGCGACCAGATCCCGTTCATGGTCTCGCTGTCGGCGTGGAACTTCGCGATCGGCTTCGGCCTCATGGTCGCCGGGCTGGTCATGTCGATGCGCTGGCGCTGAACGCCGCAGCCCCGAGATCGAGGCCCTCGTCCCACCGGGACGGGGGCCTCGTCGCTTGTCACCGTCCGCGCACGCTCCGTGTTGTGCACAGGCGCCGCTGTGCACAGCCGATCGGCGCCGTCCACAGGTCGACAAAGCGCGAACTCCCCAGGTTTGTCCACCGAGTGTGGAGAACGGGTGTTCGACCGCACGCCGCTGACCTCGGCATTTGCCGGGTGTGAGACTCGTGTGACGAGAAGGGCAGCCGAGTAACTACACGACTGTGACTCCATCCCCAGCTGTGCACACAGCTGTGGATGAGTCGACTTGGCGGCAGCCGCCGGATGGCGACGTCGCCGCCCGTGTACCCCGGGAACGAGCCGGCGACACGCGTTCTGAGCACGACAGATGCCCGGGGAGGACCTGTCGTCCCCACCACGCCGACGGCCCCCGGTCCGCAGGGACCGGGGGCCGTCGGCTGGGGACTGTGGAGAACTCAGTCCGTGAGCAGTTCGAGGATCGTCGCGTTCGCCATCCCGCCGCCCTCGCACATGGTCTGCAGGCCGTAGCGCGTCCCGGTGCCCACCATGGTGTGGACGAGCGTGGCCATGATGCGGGCGCCCGAGGCGCCCAGCGGGTGGCCCAGGGCGATCGCGCCACCGCGGGGGTTGAGCCGCTCGGCCGGCGCCCCGGTCTCCGCCTGCCAGGCCAGCGGCACGGGCGCGAACGCCTCGTTGACCTCGAAGACGCCGATGTCGCCGATCGACAGCCCGGAGCGCTGCAGCACCTTCTGCGTCGCCGGGATCGGGGCGGTCAGCATGATCACCGGGTCGTCCCCGGCCACGACCGTGGTGTGGATGCGCACGAGCGGGCGCAGCCCGAGCTCGCGGGCCTTCTCGGACGTGGTGACCAGCAGCGCGGCCGACCCGTCGGAGATCTGGCTGGCGTTGCCGGCGCTGATGACCCCGTCGGCCTTGAAGGGCGTCTTCAGCGAGGCCAGCTTCTCCAGCGTGCCGCCGGGCCGCACGCCCTCGTCGGCCCGGACCACGGTGCCGTCCGGGGTCGTCACGGGGACGATCTCCTCGTCGAACGCGCCGTCGGCCTGGGCCTTGGCCGCCCGCTCGTGCGAGGACAGCGAGTACTCGTCGAGCTGGGTGCGGGAGAACCCCCACCGCTCGGCGATCATCTCGGCGCCGATGCCCTGGTTGGGGGCCACGCCGTAGCGCTCCATAAAGCGCGGGCCCAGCGGGCGGCCGGTCGATCCGTCCCCGACCGAGGAGCCCATCGGCACCCGGCTCATCGACTCGACGCCGCCGGCGACCACGACGTCGGCCTGACCGCTGACGACGGCTGCGGCGGCGAAGGCCACGGCCTGCTGCGAGGAGCCGCACTGCCGGTCGACGGTCGTGCCGGGCACCGTCTCGGGCCAGCCGGCGGCCAGGACGGCGTTGCGGGCGACGTTGTAGGTCTGCTCGCCGATCTGGCTGACACAGCCCCAGAAGACGTCGTCCACGACGGCCGGGTCGATGCCGGCGCGCTGGGCCAGGGCGTCGAGCACGTGGGCGGACAGGTCGACGGCGTGCACGCCCGACAGCCCACCGCCCCGCTTGCCCACCGGCGTGCGCACGGCGGCGCAGATGACGGCATCTCGCATGGGTCCTCCTCGTCGACGTGGGCGGGATCACGCCCACCGGCGATCGTAGGACGTCCACGCATCGGTTCCCCAGCACCGCCTGGGACTCTGGGGGCGTGGAGTGGTCGGCGCGACGGGGTGAGACGGCCGCGCTCACCGTCGCCGGGGCCGTCCTGGCCCTGGCGACCGTCGTGCTGGACGCCGCGGGCCGGGTGCTGGTCGGCGGTGCCGCGCTGCTGCTGCTGGCCCTGGCCGTGCGGGACCTCCTGCTGCGGCCGCGGTTGTCGGCCGGGCCGGCGGGGGTCGTCCTGCGGACACTGGGCGGCCGACGGCAGCTGCCCTGGACCGGGCTGCGGGTGCGGGTGCGCGAGACGCGGCGGCTGGGCGTCCGCTCCCGGCTGCTCGAGCTGGACACGGCCCCCGGTCCGGCCGAGGACGGCGTGCTGGTCCTCCTCGGCCGGCGCGACCTCGGGACCGACCCGGGCGAGGTCGCGCGGGCGCTGGGCGTGCTGCGGCCCCGTCCAGGCGGTGAGGACGACGGGGTCCGCTGACTAACCCAGGACGACCAGCGTCGGCACGGTCAGCGCCACCACGACGAGGGCGGCGGCCAGCAGCATGAGGCCGAGCACCTGGAACTCCGTGCGCCGGCGGGCCAGCACCACGATGCCGGTGGCGACGAACCCGGCCACCAGGCCGCCGAGGTGGCCGAGCAGCGAGACGCCGGGCAGGAAGCTGATGACGACGTTGATCGCGAGCAGGGTGAGCAGGCCGCGCAGGTCCTCCCGGCGGGCGATCATCAGCACCGCCAGGCCGCCCAGCAGGCCGTAGATGGCCGCCGACGCGCCGGCGACCGGACGCCCGGGCTCGCCGAACAGCTGCAGCGCCACTGCACCGCCGAGCAGCGAGACCAGGTAGACGGCGAGGTAGCGCCAGCGGCCCAGCTGCCGCTCGAGCTCGGAGCCGAAGACCAGCAGCGCGAGCATGTTGAGCACCAGGTGCACGACGCCGATGTGCAGGAAGGCCGCGGTGACCAGCCGCCAGTCCTCTCCGAGCTCGACGAGGACGGGGATCTGCGCCAGCCGGACGAACAGCGGCGAGAACTGGTTGTCCAGCGGGTTGGCCCCGGCCAGCCCCGCGGAGACCGCGGTGACCACGAACAACGCGACGTTGAGCCCGATGAGGGTCACCGTGACCGCGCCGAACCGGCGGCCGGCCCGGCGCAGCAGCGGCGCCTGGCGGGGCCGGCGCACGGTGGCGTTGCCCGCGCGGACGCACTCCGGGCACTGGAACCCCACCGAGGCGGGGGTCATGCACTCCGGGCAGATGGGCCGCTCGCAGCGGGTGCAGGTGATGCGGGTCGGCCGGTCCGGGTGCCGGTAGCACGTGGTCGGGGGCGCCGGCTGCGGCTGGCCGGGGCCGGCGCCCCCGTCGTCGGGGCTGGTGGTCAGCTGCGCTGCACCTCGACCGACTGCAGGACGACGTCCTCCACCGGCCGGTCCCCGCGGGCGGTGCGCACCTTGGCGATGCGGTCCACGACGTCGCGGCTGGCCTGGTCGGCCACCTCGCCGAAGATCGTGTGCTTGCCGGTCAGCCAGGTGGTGGGGGCGACGGTGATGAAGAACTGCGAACCGTTGGTGCCGGGGCCGGCGTTGGCCATCGCGAGCAGGTACGGCTTGGTGAAGGCCAGCTCGGGGTGGATCTCGTCGCCGAACTGGTACCCGGGGCCGCCGATGCCCTGACCCAGCGGGTCGCCGCCCTGGATCATGAAGCCGTCGATGATCCGGTGGAAGACCGTGCCGTCGTAGAGGCGGTCGGTGGTCTTCTCCCGGGTCTGCGGGTGGGTCCACTCCCGGCGGCCCTCGGCCAGGTCGGCGAAGTTCGCCACGGTCTTGGGCGCGTGGTCGGGGAACAGGTCGACGGTGATGTCGCCGTGGTTGGTGTGCAGCACGGCACGGCGTGCGGGAGTCGCTTCGGTCACGACGTCCACTCTCCCACTGGTCGGCTCCCCGCGAGGCACGGGGAGCCGACCGTGGCCCCTGGCAGGGTCCCGCCGCGAGGCGGCGAGGAGCGGGGGCGAGGGGCGCCTACATGCGGCGGACCTCGGCGACGTCGAGGTTGCGGAAGGACGCCTCCCCCTCGGTGATCTCCTGCATCCGCTTCGAGATCTCCGAGGTCACCGGGTGCTCGGAGTTCCGCATCGCGGACGCGTGGTCGGGGAAGGCGACGATCTCGACGTAGGTGTCGGCACGGTCGTGGTCGGCCGTGACGGCGATCCAGCGGGCGGTCGTCTCCCGCCCCATCCGCTCCTGCCACTCGTCGCCCATCCGGCGGAAGCCCTCGAGGTCGCGGGTGCGGAACTCGATCAGCTGGACGAAGGCACCCTGCTCCAGCTGCAGGGCCTGCTCGTCCCCCATCGCGGCACGCAACTGGTCCCGCAGCTGCGGGCTGTCGGTGTGGCCGTGCGCGGAGACCGCGTGCTGGACGGCCAGTTCGAGGACGTCGTCCTCCTCACCGGAGACGAAGACGGTGCAGTTGCTCTCGCTCGGCATCAACCGGCAGTCGATCGACTTCCGAGCCATGACTCCTCCTCAGGGCCGAGCCCTGGCCCGACCGGCCGGTGGGCCACGGGCGGCGCCGACAGTGGCCCTGAGGACGGCGACCGTCCAGGGGCCGAGGTCCCTGGACGTCTGCTCGTGCCGAGGCGTCGCTCCCCGGTCACATCCTCCAGTCGCGGTCCGTCAGTGCTGTGACGGCGCCGCCCGCGGCGATGTGACAGGCAGCAGAGGAGAACCGCCGTGAATGCTCGAACGCAGATCCCCGCCCCGCTCGAGGGGGTCGGCAGCGTCCGCTACCTGGTCGACGACGTCGACACCGCCGTCGCCTTCTACGCCGGCCAGCTCGGCTTCGCCCTGCGAGCCGACGCCCGGCCGGCCTTCGCCGAGCTGGTGCGCGGCCCGCTGCGGCTACTCCTCAGCGGCCCGGCCAGCACGGCTGGGCGGCCCATGCCCGACGGCCGCACGCCCGTGCCGGGCGGCTGGAACCGCATGCACCTCGTCGTCGACGACCTCGACGCCGAGGTGAGCCGGCTGCGCGCCGCCAGTGTCACCTTCCGCAACGACGTCGTCAGCGGCCCCGGGGGGCGACAGGTCCTCATCGAGGACCCCTGCGGCAACCCCGTCGAGCTCTTCCAACCCGCCGGCGCCTGACCGCGCCCCAGTCGATACCGAGAGGAAAGCCATGCCCCCCGACCTCCGCAGCACTGTCCTGCTGCGCAGCGAGGACAGCAGTGGCCAGGTGTCCGTGGTGGAGAACATCGTCCCGGCGCGCAGCGCGGGACCTCCGCTGCACAGGCACGACTTCGACGAAGCCTTCTACATACTGGAAGGCGAGCTCGTCTTCCGCGTCGGCGACGCGCTCCTCGCCCGCACTGGGGGACAGCTGGCCTTCGCCCCGCGCGGTTCCGCGCACGCGCTCGTCAACCGCCGCGATGCCCCGGCGCGGTACCTGCTCGTGTGCACCCCCGCTGGCTTCGAGCGCCAGTTCGCCCGAATGGCCGCGCAGGCGCACGGCACCGAGCCGCCACCCTGGGCGCTGCAGCCGATCCCCGAGGTCGTGCTGCTCGGCCCATCCATCCTTCGGGAGGTTCTCGACCGCGTGGAGTGACGTGCCCGGGCGCGATCCGTCGGTGGAGGGCCGGAGCTGGGACGGGTGCCAGGGATCAGTCCTCGAGAAGCACCACGTCGAGCGCGTCGAGGACGAGGGGGTCGAAGACGACGTCCACGGCGGTGATCCGGCCGCCGGAAACGACGAACTCCAGCGCCCCGCGCAGCCGTCCACCGAGCAGGAACACCGCCCCGGGAGCTCCGTCGAGCAGCGCTGCTCGTGTGGCTCGCGCCTTGCCCAGGAAGGCGCGGGCGATCGCCTGGTCGCCGCTGAGCCGCTGCAGCCCACGGAGATCGGGAACGGCGGCATCTGCGCGCAGCACGACATCCGGGTCCAGCACGGCCAGTAGCCCCGCGAAGTCGCCCCCGCGTGCGGCGGCCAAGAACGCCCGCACCACCTCCTGGCGGCGCCGGGCGTCCGAAGGGTCGGCGGTGCCCGCCGGCACACCCTGCACCCGGCGCCGAGCGCGGCTTGCCAGTTGTCGTGCCGCGGCCGGAGTGCGGTCGAGGACGGCCGCGACCTCGTCGAAGGGGACGGCGAACAGGTCGTGCAGCACGAAGGCGAGCCGCTCCGGCGGCGTCAGGGTGTCCAGCACGACGAGCAGTGCCAGGCCGACAGAGTCGGCCAGCTCCGCCTCGTGCTCCGGCTCGGGCCCGCCCTCGAGGTTCGGCGCGTGCAGGTCCAGTGGCTCCTCGCGGCGAGCCCTCCGGCGGCGCAGCACGTCCAGGCACACCCGGCCGACGACCGTGGTCAACCACCCACCGAGGTTGGCCACGTCGGCGGACCCGTGGCGCTGCAGGCGCAGCCACGCCTCCTGCACGGCGTCGTCGGCCTCCTCCGCCGAGCCGAGCACCCGGTGCGCGACCGCCCGCAGGTGCGCGCGATGCGCCTGGAACTGCTCGGCCAGCGGCTGCGCTCCTGCCGCTCCCTCGTCCATCGGTCACATCCTCCCGTCGACGCCCGTCACTGCAGTGACGGCGCCGACCACGGCGACGTGACGAGCAGCAGAGGAGAAGCACCATGTCCGTCACTCACCTGATCGCCTCAGCGATGTCTGCCACGCTCGCACTCCTGGGGTCTGCCGCGCCGGCAGCCGCGCACGTCGTGGTCCAGTCGACCGGCGCTGGCGCCGGCGCCGGCGCCTTCACCCCTGGGCGTTCCTGGTCCGTGGTGGCCGTGTTGCTGGGGCTGACCGGCGCGATCGTCGGAGGGCTGGCCCTGGTCCGTTCCCCTGGTCGTCCCGGCACCCGCAGCGGGAGGGGCGGCGTGGTGGCCCTGGTGACGGGGCTGGCCGGGGCGGGCGTCGGCGGACTGGTCGTGGCCGCCGCCGACGGAGGCCCTGGCACTGGCTCCGGGATCGTCGGAGGCCTCCTGGCCCTGGCGGTCGGGCTCACCGCCGCCGTCCTCGGCGGACTGGTCCTCACCCGGTCCCGCCGCGCTGCCGCATCGGCTGACCGGCTGACCACTCGCCAGCAGTGAGGAGCAACACGTCGGGTCTGAGTGAGGACCATCTCCCGGCTGGGCGGCGCGACCGGCTCGGCTCGTTCGTCCCACTCCTGAGCCCGTTCCACAGAGGGAACCTCGTGCGGCGCCTCGCGGTCAGGCCGCCATGCGTAGTCGGGTTGTCCCGCAGGGATCGGACCTGCGGGACAACCCGACTCTCGCCGGCGGCTGAGCTCACCCGCTCGTGCTCGCGCTGATGGCTGCAGCCCGTTGAGGGTTCGTCTGGCCGCGGGCGCGGTCCCCGTTCCAGGGCGCGGTGAACGGTGGAGCGGCCACACCGAACAGGTCGACCAGTCCGGCGGTGCTGTGTTCGCCCTGCCGGTAGAGCGCTACGCGTGCGCCTCCTGGCGGCAGGCCGAAGCCGACGCTCCGGTGCGCCGGGTCACCGGCGACGGCCGCTCGCCTTGGCCGCCGCTTCCCTCGCTCTGGCAGTTGCGAACGCTGCGCGGACACCCGTCGCGATCTAGATCAGTAGGGCTGCCTCTTGTCGGGGCAGTGCGGGGAACCCGGGCTCACGCCGCACGAGCTGCGGCATACCGCCGCCTCGTTGGCGATCAAGGCCGGCGCCGACGTCAAGGCGGTGCAGCGGATGCTCGGGCACGCCTCGGCGGCCATGACCCTGGACCGCTACGCCGACCTGGACGACGTCGCCGACCGGCTGGACACGCTGCGGGCCGCAACCCACGGACGGGTTGCGGACTCTCTGCGGACTGACAGCCCGCTGGAGGGCTCGCCTGAGCCTCCGACGGAGGTGAGACCACAGGTGAGGAGTGGAGACGAGGGGAATCGAACCCCTAACCCCCGCCTTGCAAAGGCGGTGCTCTGCCAATTGAGCTACGTCCCCGGGTGTCCGGGGGGAGAACCCCCGGCGGGTCAGCGGGTGGGCGTGCTCACCGACCGGGAGCCGCGGGTGGCCTCGGCCCAGAGGTCGGCCTCGGCCCGGCCGGCCGAGCGCTTGCGGACCAGGGCGAGCGCCCCGGCCGCGGCGGCGGCCAGCGCCAGCTTCTTCAGCACGCGGTGTACCTCCTCGAGGGGGGTTCCCGCCTCCGGGAGGGAGGGGGCGGAGCGGCCCCGGACGGGGCGTTTCCGACGGCACCTGGGGCGCCGGCACACGGGTGGGCCTGGGAGGACTTGAACCTCCGGCCTCATCCTTATCAGGGATGCGCTCTAACCGCCTGAGCTACAGGCCCGTGAACCTCGAACAGCTTACCTGGCCTGCCCGAGGCGATCGCAGGGGGGTGCGGAGGACGGGGTCCTCCCTCAGTCCCGCTCCGAGAGGGTGACCTCCAGACCGCCGACGAGGTCCGAGCACATGTTGTAGATGAACGCCGCGACGGTGCACAGCGCGGTCATCAGCACGATGTTGATCGCACCGATGACCGCGGCGCCGCCGAAGACGATGCCCGGGGTGATGACCTCGCTGCCGCCCTCGCCGCCGGAGGCGGTGCCGAGCTGGCCGAACAGGTCGTTGAGGGTCTCGAAGACGCCGAGGCCGGAGAGGACGCCGTAGAGGACGCCGACGGCCACCATCCAGATGAAGAACATCGCGATGGACAGCACCAGCGAGATCTTCAGCGCCGACCAGGTGTCGACGTGCCGCAACTGGAGGCGGGCGCGCCGCGGGCCGCGGGCGGCCTTCTGCTTGCCGGCGCCCTTGGCGGCGGGGGTGACCGCGGGCTGACCCGCCGACGGGGAGCTGTCCGGTACGGGGACGACCGCGGTGCCCTGGGCCGCCGGCGCGGAGGTCGCCGCGGAGGCGCCTGCACCGCTCGACAGCGGCTCGGCCGCGACCGGCGCCGTCCCGTCGTCGGTCTCCGCGGCCTGTGCCCGCTGGGTGCCCGTGTCGGGGATGGCCTGGGTCGCCGTGACCGGCGCCGTCCCGTCGGCCTGCCGATCGGTCGCCGTCCCCTTCGCCGCGGAGGTGTCCCCGGGCCGGGACCCGGTGCGCACCGAACCCTGCGTCCGGTCGCTCATGCGAGTCTCCCGTCCCCCAGCGGCCCGCGCCGCTCTCTCGTGCCCGGGTGGCCCGGCACGCCGCCGGGGGCGCCCGGGCGCCGTTCAGACCAGTGGTGGTGGTGCCGGACGGGGCGCGGCGCCCGTTCCCGGGGGCCCGGGCGCCGCGCCTCCTCCGACATCGCTGCCCAGACTAGGCGGAGGGCTCGTCGTTGTCCGTCGTACGCGCGATCGCCACGATCGAGACGTCTTCGGGCAAGTTCATGAGCTTGACACCCATGGTGGCGCGGTCCTTGTTGTGCCGGACCCCGTTGACCGGCGTGCGGATGACGCCACCGCCGGAGGTGATCGCGTACAGCTCGTCGCCGAGCCGCACCGCGAGGGCACCGACCAGCGACCCCTTGCGGGCCTTGGGGTCGGCGGTCAGGACGCCCTTGCCGCCGCGGCCCTGGTTCGGGTAGTTCTCGATCCCGGTCCGCTTGGCGAACCCCCGCTCGGTGGCGACGAGGACGTCGACGCCCTCCTCGACCACGATCATCGACAGCAGGGCGTCGTCGTCGGCGAGGGAGATGCCGCGGACCCCCTCGGTGGCGCGCCCCATGGGCCGCAGCGCGGCGTCGTCGGCCTTGAACCGGATCGACATCGCCTTGCGGGTGACCAGCAGCAGGTCCTGCTCGGGGTCGATCAGCGCGGCGCCGACCAGCTCGTCGTTGTCGCGCAGGTTGATCGCGATGACGCCGCCGCTGCGCGGGGAGTCGAAGTCGGTCAGCCGGGTCTTCTTCACCTGGCCGCGCGCGGTGGCCAGCACCAGGTACGGGGCCACCCCGTAGTCCTTGATCTGCATGACCTGGGCGATCCGCTCGTCCGGCTGGAAGGCCAGGATGTTGGCCACGTGCGCGCCGCGCGCGGTGCGGTTGGCCTCGGGCAGCTCGTAGGCCTTGGCCCGGTAGACCCGGCCCTTGTTGGTGAAGAACAGGATCCAGTCGTGGGTGGAGCCCACGAAGAAGTGGTCGACGATGTCGTCCTGCTTCAGCGCCGCACCCATGACGCCCTTGCCGCCGCGGCGCTGCGACCGGTAGAGGTCGCTCTTGGTCCGCTTGGCGTAGCCGGTGCGGGTGATGGTGACGACGACCTCCTCCTCCGCGATGAGGTCCTCCATGGAGACGTCGCCGTCGTTGGGCACGAACTTCGTGCGCCGGTCGTCGCCGTACTTCTCCACGATCTCGGTGAGCTCGTCGCGGATGATCTGCCGCTGCCGCTCCGGCGAGGCGAGGATCGCCTGCAGGTCGGCGATGCGGGCCTCGATCTCGGCCAGCTCGTCCATGATCCGCTGGCGCTCGAGGGCGGCCAGCCGGCGCAGCTGCAGGTCGAGGATCGCCGTCGCCTGGATCTCGTCGACGTCGAGCAGCTCCATGAGGCCGGTCCGGGCGGTGTCGGCCGAGGGGCTGTTGCGGATGAGCGCGATGACCGCGTCGAGCTGGTCGAGGGCCTTGGCGTAGCCGCGCAGGATGTGCGCGCGCTCCTCGGCCTTGCGCAGCCGGTAGCGGGTGCGCCGCTGGATGACGTCGACCTGGTGGGTGACCCACAGCCGGACCAGCTCGTCGAGCCGCAGCGTCCGCGGGACGCCGTCGACGATCGAGAGCATGTTGCAGCCGAACGACGTCTGCAGCTGGGTGTGCTTGTAGAGGTTGTTCAGCACGACCTTGGCCACGGCGTCGCGGCGCAGGGTGATCACCAGGCGGCGGCCGACGCGGTCGCTGGACTCGTCGGCGATCTCGCTGATGCCCTGGAGCCGGCCGTCCTTGACCGCCTCGGCGATCGCCTCGGCCAGGTTGTCGGGGTTGACCTGGTAGGGCAGCTCGGTGACGACGAGCTGGACCCGGCCCTTGGCGTCCTCCTCGACGGTGACCACCGCGCGCATGCGGACCGAGCCGCGGCCGGTGCGGTAGGCCTCCTCGATGCCCTCGCGGCCGACGATCAGGCCGTGGGTCGGGAAGTCGGGGCCCTTGATCCGCTCCATGCACGCGGTGAGGGCCTCCTCGTGCTCGGCGTCCGGGTGCTCGAGCATCCAGAACACCGCGTCGGCGACCTCGCGGAGGTTGTGCGGCGGCATGTTGGTGGCCATGCCGACGGCGATGCCGGCCGAGCCGTTGATCAGCAGGTTGGGGACGCGCGACGGCAGGACCAGCGGCTCCTGGTTGCGCCCGTCGTAGTTGGCCTGGAAGTCGACGGTCTCCTCGTCGATCCCGGCCATCATCTCCATGGCCAGCGGGGTCAGCCGGGCCTCGGTGTAGCGCATGGCCGCGGCCGGGTCGTTGCCCGGGGAGCCGAAGTTGCCCTGGCCGTCGATGAGCGGGTAGCGCATCGACCACGGCTGGGCCAGCCGCACGAGGGCGTCGTAGATCGCCGAGTCGCCGTGCGGGTGGTAGTTACCCATGACCTCGCCGACGACGCGGGCGCACTTGACGTACCCGCGGTCGGGGCGGAAGCCCTGGTCGTACATGGCGAACAGCACGCGCCGGTGCACGGGCTTGAGGCCGTCACGGACCTCGGGGAGCGCGCGGCCGACGATGACCGACATCGCGTAGTCGATGTAGCTGCGCTGCATCTCCTGCTGGAGGTCGACCGGTTCGACGCGGTCGCGGGCAGGGGTCTCGGTCACGGTTCAGATCTCCACAGTTCGGTGCTCACTCGGAGGACGCCCTGGTCGGCCCCCGTGCAGGGGCCCGCCGCGAGCTCGCGAGCGGTGGGGGCACGGGGGTCCTTCTAGACGTCGAGAAAGCGGACGTCCTTGGCGTTGCGGGTGATGAAGCTGCGGCGGGCCTCGACGTCCTCGCCCATGAGCACGCTGAACAGCTCGTCGGCGGTGGCGGCGTCCTCGAGGGTGACCTGCAGCAGGATGCGGGTCTCCGGGTCCATGGTGGTCTCCCACAGCTCGGTGGCGTTCATCTCGCCGAGCCCCTTGAACCGCTGGATCATCTCGTCGCGGACCTTGCGGCCCTCCTGCTTGCCGGCCTCGACCAGCGCGTCGCGCTCGCGGTCGGAGTAGGCGTAGTCGTCGCCGTGCTTGCCGCCCCACTTGATCTTGTAGAGCGGCGGCTGCGCCAGGTACACGTGACCGGCCTCGACCAGCGGCCGCATGAAGCGGAACAGCAGGGTCAGCAGCAGGGTGCGGATGTGCTGGCCGTCGACGTCGGCGTCGGCCATCAGCACGATCTTGTGGTACCGCAGCTTCGACAGGTCGAACTCGTCGTGGATGCCGGTGCCGAACGCGGTGATCATCGACTGGACCTCGTTGTTCTTGAGGACCCGGTCGATGCGCGCCTTCTCGACGTTGATGATCTTGCCGCGGATGGGCAGGATGGCCTGGAACATCGAGTCGCGGCCGGACTTGGCCGAACCGCCGGCGGAGTCACCCTCGACGATGTAGATCTCGGAGTTGCGCGGGTCGGTCGAGCGGCAGTCGGCCAGCTTGCCGGGCAGCGAGTTGTTGCTCAGCAGGTTCTTGCGGGCCAGCTTGCGCGCGTCCTGCGCCGCGCGGCGGGCACGGGCGGCGGACGAGGCCTTGTTGATGATCGTCTTGGCCTCGGTCGGGTTGGCCTCGAACCAGTGCGCGATCTGCTCGTTGCACACCCGCTGCACGAAGCCCTTGACCTCGGTGTTGCCGAGCTTGGTCTTCGTCTGGCCCTCGAACTGCGGGTCGCCGATCTTCACCGAGACGATCGCGGCCAGGCCCTCGCGGATGTCCTCGCCGGTGAGCTTCTCGTCCTTGGGCTTGAAGAGCTTCTTCTCCTCGGCGTACCGGTTGACGATCGAGGTGAGCGCCGTGCGGAAGCCCTCCTCGTGGGTGCCGCCCTCGTGCGTGTTGATCGTGTTGGCGAACGAGTAGACCGACTCGGAGTACGCGTCGGACCACTGCATCGCGACGTCCACGCTCATCCGCATGTCGTTCTTGCCGACGCCCTCGGCGCCGAAGCTGATGATCGAGCGGTGGATCGCCGTCTTCTTGGCGTTGATGTGCTTGACGTAGTCCTCGAGGCCGCCGTCGTACCGGTAGGTGATCTCGGTGGCCTCGAACGCCTCGGCCTCGGCGCCGGGCTCCGGCGCGGCCTCGGCGAGGGTGACCTCCTCGGCCATGCCGGTCTCGACCTTGCCCTGCCCGGGCCGCTCGTCGCGCAGCACGATGGTCAGGCCCTTGTTGAGGAAGGCCATCTCCTGCAGCCGCCGGCTGATCGTGTCGAACGAGTAGGTCGTCGTCTCGAAGATGGAGCCGTCGGCCCAGAACGTCGTGGTGGTGCCGGTCCCGTCGGTGGGGCCCACCTTCTCCAGCGGGCCGGGCTTGGCCATGTCGTAGTGCTGGAACCACTCGAAGCCGTCCCGCTTGATGCGGACGTCGAGCTTCGTGGACAGCGCGTTGACGACGGTGACGCCGACGCCGTGCAGGCCGCCGGAGACCGCGTAGCTCTTGCCGTCGAACTTGCCGCCGGCGTGCAGCACGGTGAGGACGACCTCGACCGTGGGGCGCTTCTCGACCGGGTGCATGTCGACCGGGATGCCACGGCCGTTGTCCTCGACCCGGACCCCGCCGTCGGCGAGCAGGGTGACCTTCACGGTGTCGCAGTGGCCGGCGAGGGCCTCGTCGACCGAGTTGTCGACGACCTCCCACACCATGTGGTGCAGACCCCGCTCACCGGTCGACCCGATGTACATACCGGGACGCTTGCGGACGGCCTCAAGACCCTCGAGGACGGTGATGGAGCTGCCGGAGTACGCGTTGTCAGTCTGAGGTCGAGCGACCACGTGGGGCCCTTCTGTCGCGCAACCGGCGCACGGCTCCCCCGCGAGCGGCGGGGGGCAGGACGGCGTAGAGAGGCGCTGAGCCGGTTGCTGGCGGTTCCTGCCTCCCAGGATACCGGGTCCTACGACAGGAATGCCGCCGTCCACGCCCTGAGGAGGGATCTGCGCCACTCCCGACTCGTCAGCCACCCCCGATGGTGGACCCCGGGTCGACACGCCGTCCCGAGGCCGCTGGGTGGCCCCGTTGCAGGGCCCCGCCACGAGCGTGCGAGTGGTGGGGGCAGGGGGGTCCTCGATCAGTTGACCGGGCCACCCTTGGTGAACCGGTCGGGGTCCAGCGGCGGGACGGCGGGCCCGGTCCGCCGGTTGACGAGCACCGTCACGCCCCACAGCACGACGCCGATGGCCAGCAGGATGCCCGCGATCCGGTACTGCTCGGGAGGCCGGCCGGCCCACGGCGTGGCGAGGAAACCGCAGGCCAGGGCGCCGATGACGGGCAGCACGGTGGGGGTGCGGAAGTGGTCGGCGTCCACCTTGTCCCGGCGCAGCACCAGGACGGCGACGTTGACGACGGTGAAGACGACGAGCAGCAGCAGCGCCGTCGTCCCGCCGAGGGCCGGCACCGCGCCGACGAAGGTGATCAGGCCGAAGGCCAGCGCGGTGGTGAACAGGATCGCGGTGGTGGGCGTGCGCCGCCGCGGGTGCACCCGGCCCAGCAGCGGCGGCAGCACGTGCTGGCGGCTCATCCCGTACACCAGCCGGCTGGCCATGAGCATGTTGATCAGCGCGGAGTTGGCGACGGCGAACATGGTGATGACGCCGAAGATCCCGATCGGGAAGCCGGGCGCGCCGGCCTGCACCACCTGCAGCAGCGGGGTGTCGCCCTCGCTGAGGTCAGCGGCCGGCACCAGCGCGATGGCCGAGATGGACACCAGGACGTAGATCAGGCCGGTCAGGCACAGCCCCGCCAGCAGCACCTTCGGGAAGATCCGGCGCGGCTCCTTGCACTCCTCGGCCATGTTCACCGAGTCCTCGAACCCGACCATGGCGAAGAAGGCCAGCCCGGTCGCGGCGATGACTCCACCGAGCACGGACCGTTCCCCGGTGTCGAACTCGGTGACCCGGGAGAAGTCGCCCTCCCCCAGCCCCAGCGCCCACACGCCGACCCCGATGACGATCAGCAGGCCGGACAGCTCGACGCAGGTGAGGACCACGTTGGCCTTGACGCTCTCGCCGACCCCCCGGTGGTTGACCAGGGCGACCAGCGCCATGAAGCCCAGGCCGATCAGGGTGATCCCGATGCCGTCCTCGATGCCGAGGCCGAACACGCTGGCCGCGTTGGCGCTGAACGCCCGCGCGGCCGTGGACGCCGACGTGATGCCGGAGCTCATCACCGCGAAGGCGATGAGGAACGTGACGAAGTGGATGCCGAACGCCTTGTGCGTGTACAGCGCCGCGCCCGCGGCCTGCGGGTACTTCGTCACCAGCTCCAGGTAGCTGAACGCGGTGACCAGCGCGACCAGGAACGCGACGAGGAACGGCAGCCACACGACCCCGCCCACCTGCGCGGCGACCTGGCCGGTCAGCGCGTAGATCCCGGTGCCCAGGATGTCGCCGACGATGAACAGCAGCAGCAGCCCGGGGCCCATGACCCGCTTGAGGGTGGGCTGACCGTCCTCGGTCCGTTCCGGTGCCTCGGTCGCGTCGGCCATGCGGGCCTCCTGCTCAGCTCGTGCCGGGTCACTGTCGTGTCCGACCGCCGTTGGCCAGGCTCAGCCGATGGTGGACCCCGGCCCGGTCGCGCGCGACCCGAGCAGCGCCGGTCCGGACGCCGGACACTGGGGCATGGCCGACCCCGCCGCCCCCAGGACCTGTCTCGTCACCGGTGCCACCGGCTACATCGGGGGCCGGCTGGTCCCCGAACTGCTTGCGGCCGGCCACCGGGTGCGCGTGATGACCCGCTCGCCGGAGCGGCTGCGCGACCACCCGTGGGCCGGGCAGGTGGAGATCGCCCGGGCCGACGCCGGGGACGCCGCGGCGGTCGCCGCCGCCTGCGCCGGCGTCGACGTCGTCTACTACCTGGTCCACGCGCTGGGCACCGGCCCGGCGTTCGAGGAGACCGACCGGCGGACCGCCCGCGTGATGGCCCGGGCCGTGCGCGAGGCCGGGGTCGGCCGGCTGGTCTACCTCGGCGGCCTCGAGCCGCGCAACGAGGAGCTCTCCCCGCACCTGCGCTCCCGCGCCGAGGTCGCGGAGATCCTGCTGGCCTCCGGCGTCCCGACCGTCGTGCTGCGGGCGGCCGTCGTCCTCGGCTCGGGATCGGCGTCGTTCGAGATGCTCCGGTACCTGACCGAGCGGCTGCCGGTCATGGTGACGCCGCGGTGGGTGCACAGCCGCATCCAGCCGATCGCCATCCGCGACGTGCTGCGGTACCTGGTCGGCTGCGCGACGCTGCCGCCCGACGTCCACCGCTGCTTCGACATCGGCGGCCCCGACGTCATGGACTACGCGCAGATGATGCAGCGCTTCGCGGTCGTGGCCGGCCTGCCCCGGCGGCGGATCCTGCCGGTGCCGCTGTTCACGCCGTCCCTGTCCAGCCACTGGGTCGGGCTGGTCACGCCGGTGCCGGCCGGGATCGCCCGCCCGCTGGTGGAGTCGCTGCGCAACACCGTCGTCTGCGGCGAGCACGACATCGCCCGCTACCTGCCCGACCCGCCGGAGGGGCTGCTGGGGTTCGACGACGCGGTGCGGCTGGCGATCCAGCGCACCCGCGACTCCGCCGTCGCCACCCGGTGGGCCTCGGCGTCGGTGCCGGGGGCGCCGTCCGACCCGCTGCCCACCGACCCGGACTGGGCCGGCGGCAGCCTCTACGTCGACGAGCGGACCCGCGAGACCGACGCCGCGCCGGCCGCCCTGTGGCGGGTGGTCGAGGGCATCGGCGGGGAGACCGGCTGGTACTCCTTCCCGCTGGCCTGGGAGGTGCGCGGCTGGCTGGACCGCGCGGTCGGCGGGGTGGGGCTGCGGCGCGGCCGCCGGTCGCCGGAGGACCTCTACGTCGGTGACGCCCTGGACTTCTGGCGGGTCGAGGAGCTCGACGAGGGCCGGCTGCTGCGGCTGCGCGCGGAGATGCGGGTGCCGGGGCTGGCCTGGCTGGAGTTCCACGTGGAACAGGAGGGCGGCCGCACCCGGCTGCGCCAGAAGGCGACGTTCCGGCCGCACGGGCTGTTCGGCCACCTCTACTGGTGGGCGCTGGTCCCGTTCCACGGGTTCGTCTTCGGGGGGATGGTGCGCAACATCTGCCGTGCGGCGGAGGAGGGCACCGCCGCCGCCGTGGGAGAGCGCAGCGCCCGGGCGGTGTGAGAGAGGACCCCTCTGCCCCCACCCCTCGCAGGCTCGCGGCGGGGCCCTGCAGAGGGGCCGGAGAGGGTCTCCCGACCGGTCCACGGGCTCAACGGCGCCGGGGACGACACCTGGCCGCGGGGTGGTCCGGAGGACCACAGATCACACGAGCAACTGGGCGGCGGCGAGCTCGCGGTAGAGGGGGCTGGTCTCCACCAGCTCCTGGTGCGTGCCGCGGGCCACCACCCGGCCCCCGTCGAGCACCACGATCTGGTCGCTGTCGAGCACGGTCGACAGCCGGTGGGCGACCACCAGCAGCGCCCGGTCGGCGGCGGCCGCGGCCAGCGTGGTGCGCAGCAGCTGCTCGTTGCGGGCGTCGAGACTGGCGGTCGGCTCGTCGAGCAGCAGCAGGGCGGGGCGGGCGAGCAGCGAGCGGGCGATCGCCAGCCGCTGACGCTCACCGCCGGACAGCAGCACACCCTCGTCCCCGACCGGCACGTCCAGCCCGCGCGGCGAGCGCTGCACCACGTCGGTCAGCCCGACGTCGGCGAGCACCGCCCACAACTCCGGGTCGGTGGCGCCGGGCGCGGTCAGCAGCAGGTTGTCGCGCACCGACCCGGCCAGCACCGGCGCCTCCTGCTCGACGTAGCCCAGCCGCGCCCGCAGCCCGGCGCGCGGCAGGTCGCGGACGTCGGTGCCGGCCCACCGGATCGACCCGCCGGTCAGCGGGTAGAAGCCCTCGACCAGGGCCAGCACCGTGGACTTGCCCGCCCCCGACGGCCCGACGAGCGCGACCCGCGAGCCGGCGGGCACGGCCAGCGACACCCCGTGCAGCACCTGGGTGCCGTCGGGATAGCTGAAGGTCACGTCGTCGAGCTCGAGCAGCGGGACGTCGGTCCGCGGCGGGGACGCCGGGACGGCGACGGTCGCGCCGCCGCGCTCGGACCGGTCGTCCACCTCCGGCGGGAGGGCGAGCACCTCCTGGATCCGGGCGAGCGCGCCGAGCCCCATCTGGATCTGGTTCCAGGCGCCGATCGCCCGGCCCAGCGGCATGACCAGCAGGAACAGGTACAGGATGAACGCGACCAGGTCGGCGACGGCGATCGAGCCGGTGGCGACCCGGTACCCGCCCAGGCCGAGGACGGCGAGGAACGCGCCCTGGACGGCGATGGCCCCGGCCGGGGAGACCAGCGCCTCCAGCCGCGCCACCCGCACCCCGGCCGCGTAGGCCCGGCCCGCGCTGGCGCCGACGACCTCGACCTCTCGCGCGGTGGCGCCGCTGGCGCGGATGGTCCGGACCGCCGTCAGCGCCCGCTCCACGGCGGCGGTCATCGCGCCGACCTCCTCCTGCGCCCGCTGCGACAGCTTCCGCACCCGGCGGGACACCGAGACGACGACCGCGACGCCGAGGGCGACGGAGAACACCGTGACCAGCAGCAGCCAGCCGTCGACGACCGCCATCGCCACCAGGGCGCCCACCCCGACGACGACCGATCCTGCGATGTCGACCACGCCGGAGGTCACCGTGGCCCGCAGCAGCGTGGTGTCCGCGCCCACCCGCGACATCAGGTCGCCGGTCCGCCGCCGGTCGTACTCCGCGACCGGCAGCCGCAGCAGCCGGTCGGCCAGCGTCCGGCGGGTGGAGAGCACCACGCCCTCCCCGGTGCGCTGCAGCAGGAACTGCTGGGCCGCGCTCAGCGCCGAGGCCGCGGCCAGCACGGCGACCAGCAGCAGCACCGGCGGCAGCAGCGCCCGCCCGGCACCGACGGCGTCGATGACGGCGGCGACCAGCGCGGGCTGGGCCAGCGCCCCGGCCGCGGCGACCAGGGAGAGCGCCGCCGCCCCCAGCAGCGGCCCGCGGTGGGGGCGCAGCAGCGGGAGCAGCTCGCGCAGGCCGGCCGCCGGCGCCGGCGGACCGGCCGGCTCGGTCACGGGACGACGGCGAGGGCGCCGACGATCGCCGTGAGCAGCCGGGCGTGGTGCTCGATGAGCTCGGGACGGTGGCCGTCGGGCCGGATGGCGGCGACGAAACCGGCCGCGGTCCAGAACTCGTCCCCGTCGTCGGTGCCGAGCAGCAGGCCGCGCACGGTCGCGTCCTCGACCAGCCGCCGGGTCGCCGGACCGTCGTCGGCAGCCAGCAGCACCCACCGGGTGTCGAACTCCGGGTCGCCGCTGGGCACCTGGACCAGCCCGCCGGTGCGGTGCTTCCAGAACCGGGCGGGCGAGAGCCGCAGCGGCGGGACGGCGGCCAGCACCGGCGCGGCGGTGATCGCGTACTCGGGGACGACGGTGCGACCGGACGCGTAGAGCACGTCGAAGGCGACCAGCTCCAGGGAGCCGTACCGCCCGCGCATGACCCCGGCCGGCCGGTGGTCCTTCGTGGCGCGGACCGGCGCGGTGCGCACCAGCTCGGCGAGGACGGCGTCCTCGGGCGCGGTGCCGTCGGAGATCGCCCAGCCGTGCTGGAGCGCCCAGCCCTGGGCGCCGACCGGGTCGCCCTGGTAGGCGAAGACCCGCTCGACCTCGCCCGGGGTGCGGGGACGCCGCCCGCCGAAGAGCCCGCCGCGCGCCGGCGGCGCCTCGGCCGGGGGCGCCCCGACCGGCGGCTGCCAGCCCGCGGGGGGCTCCCACTCCGGCCGCTCCGGCGCCGGTTCCCCGGACGGCCGGTCCGCCGACGGCTGCGGGCGCTCGGGGTGGGCCGCGGGCAGGTCCCAGCCGGGGGGCTGCCACGGCGTGGGCTCGTCGCGCGGCGGCTGCGGGTCGGAGGGGTCGCCCCCGCCCAGGTGCGAGGGCTCGCGCCAGCCGCTGCCCTCCTCGCGGCGGTCGTCGAAGCCGTCGCGGTCGCGGTCACGGGGGCTGGTCATCGCTGCATCGTCCTCCCGGAGCGGCCCGGCCGTGGGCGGTGCTCCTATCCGTACGTGTCCCGGGGCCCCCGCCCGCGGACCGACCGCGGACCCTTCTTCCAGCTGGGGGCCGTCGGTCCCACAACGCGCAGGCGGGTCACGACGTCCCCGCCGACCGAGGCGCGCAGCTTGCCGAGGATCGTCGGCGCCAGCAGCCGCAGCTGGGTGGCCCAGGCCGTCGACTCGGCGACGACCAGCAGCTCCCCCTCGGTGAGGGTCTGCGGGGTGCAGTGCGCGGCGATCTCCGGCCCGACCAGCGCCGACCAGCGGCCGAACACCGCGCCGACCTTGGTGTGCTCGGTCCAGTCCTGCGACTGCACCAGCGAGTCGACCAGCCGGCCCAGCGGCTGCGGGTCGTCGTCCCCGGGCCTCGGGCCGGTCCAGCTGCGGCGCGGGCCGGCGATCCGCCGCCGGGTGGGCCGGGGGCGCGCCGCGGAGGCCGCCCGGGCCGCCTCCAGCGCCGCCCGCGCGATGTCGCTGGGCCGGCCGGGGCGTTCGCCGTCCGACATCACCGCGCCCCCTCCTCGAGCACCGCGCCGTCCACGGCCCCATCCTCGGCACCCGGCGGCGTCAGCGGAACCGCCTGCCCGCCGGCGACCTGCACCACGGTGCGGCGCAGCTCCGGCGGGACGTCGTCGAGGACGGCCGCGGTGATCAGCGTCTGCTCCGCGGACCGGGCCACGGTCGCCAGCGCCGCGCGCCGGTCGGCGTCCAGGGTGGCGAAGACGTCGTCGAGCACCAGGATCGGCTCGTCGCCGTCGGCCCGGAGCAGCTCGAAGCAGCCCAGCTTGAGCGCGAGCGCCAGCGACCAGGACTCCCCGTGGCTGGCGAAGCCCTTGGCCGGCAGCGCCCCGAGGGAGATGACCAGGTCGTCGCGGTGCGGCCCGACCAGCGTCATCCCCCGGTCGACCTCCTCGGCGCGGCGCTCGGCGACCCGCTCGCGCAGCGCCGTGCTCAGCTCCGCGATGTCGGGCAGCCGGGAGTCGGGCGCGAGCGGCGTCCCGTCGCCGGCCAGCGGCACCGTGCTGGTGTAGCCGAGGGCGGCGACGGCGGCGTCGGCTCCGGCCACGCCGGCGTACGCGCGGGCGACGTGCGGGGCGAGGTCGGCGACCAGCCGGAGCCGGGCTGCGAGCAGTTGGCCGCCGAGGTCGATGAGGTGGCCGTCCCAGACGTCGAGCGTGGCCAGCGCACCACCGCGGGCCAGCCGGGCGGTCTTGAGCAGTGCGTTGCGCTGCCTGAGCACCCGGTCGTAGTCGCTGCGCACGCCGGCCAGCCGTGGCGTGCGGCTGACCAGCAGGTCGTCGAGGAACCGCCGCCGCTCGGCCGGGTCGCCGCGGACCAGGACGAGGTCCTCGGGCGCGAAGAGCACGCTCTTCACCAGGCCGAGCAGTTCCCGCGGGCGGGGCAGCGGCGCCCGGTTGACCCGCACCCGGTTGGACCGGCCGGGGTTGATCTCGATCTCGACGAGCAGCTCCCGGTCCTCGCGGCGCAGCGCCGCGCGGACCACCGCCTGGGCCGCGCCCTGCCGCACCAACGCGGCGTCGCCGGTGACCCGGTGGCTGCTCATCGTGGCGAGGTACCCGACCGCCTCGACCAGGTTGGTCTTGCCCTCCCCGTTGCGGCCGACGAAGACCGTCGGGCCGGGCCGCAGGGCCAGGTCCACCCGCTCCCAGTTGCGGAACGAGCCGAGCTGCAGGTGCCGGACGTACACCCGTCAGACCCCCGAGGGGGGGGGGGGGGGGGGGGGGGGGGGGGGGGGGGGGGGGGGGGGGGGGGGGGGGGGGGGGGGGGGGGGGGGGGGGGGGGGGCCGGGGG